>JAOPXK010000025.1 GCA_025965195.1 Marmoricola sp. | reverse complement strand
CGCGCCGGGTCAGCGTCAGTCGCCGAGTTCCTTGCGACGGCGTACGACGAACTCCTCGAGCTCGGCGCGGATGGCTTCGTCGAGGTCCGGGGCGACGTACTCCTCGAGCTTCTTCTGGTAGATCTTCTCGGCGCGGGCAGCGGCGTCGAGCCCGCCGGTGCGCATCCAGCGCTCGTAGTTGTCCGAGGAGGACAGCAGCGGCCGGTAGAAGCAGGTACGGAAGCGCTCCATGGTGTGGGCCGCGCCCAGGAAGTGGCCGCCGTGGCCGACCTCCTCATGCGCCCCGAACGCCATCGACGCCTCGTCGATCTCCAGCGGCGTGAACTCGGCCTGCATCATCTGCAGGATCTCGATGTCGACGATGAACTTCTCGTAGCCGGCGACCAGGCCACCCTCGAGCCAGCCGGCGGAGTGCATCACCCAGTTCGCGCCGGCCAGGAAGGTCGGCATCATCGTCATCAGCGCTTCATAGCCGGCCTGGGCATCGGGCACCTGCGACGACGTCAGCCCTCCACCGGTGCGGAACGGCAGTCCGAAGTGCCGGGCGATCTGGCCGGTGCACAGCAGCCCGATACCGGACTCGGGCGTCCCGAAGGTAGGTGAACCGGACTGCATGTCGATGTTGGACAGGAACGATCCGAAGATCACCGGCGTCCCTGGCCTGATCAGCTGGGACAGTGCGATGCCGGACAGCGCCTCGGTGATCTGCTGCACCAGGGCCGCCGGGATCGTCACCGGCGACATCGCGCCCATCAGGATGAACGGGGTGAGTACGACGGGCTGGCCGGCGCCGGAGTACTCGAACTGTGCCTCGAGCATCCGGTCGTCCCAGCGCAGCGGCGAGTTGCAGTTGATCAGCGAGATCGAGGCCGGGGTCTTCTCGATGACCTCGCGGCCGCCGAAGAGGATCGAGCTCATCTCGATGGTGTCGGCGGCGTTGACGCCTGAGACGACATTGCCCATGTAGACCTTGTCGGTCAGCGTCTGCAGTGCGTAGGTCATGTCGAGGTGGCGGCTGTCGAGCGGGGTGTCGTTCGGCTCGCAGATCACGCCGCCCGCGGAGTCCATCACCGGGAACGACTGGGCGAGCTTGGTGAAGTTGCGGAAGTCGTCCATCGTCGCGTCCCGGCGTACGTCTCCCTGTCGGACGAACGGCGGGCCGTAGACCGCGCCGAACGCCATCGAGTCGCCGCCGATATGGATGTTGTTGGCAGGGTTGCGGGCCTGTACGTCGAACTCGCGCGGCGCCTTGGCGACCTGGGCGAGGACGAAGTCGGGGTCGAGGAAGACGGTGTTGTCGACGACCTTCTGCCCGGCCTGGCGGAACAGCTCGAGGGCCCGTTCGTCCATGAACTCGACGCCGATCTCGGTCATCAGCTTGCGCCAGCCCGACTCGAGCGTGGCCATCGCGTCCTGGGACAGGATCTCGTAGCGGGGCATCCGGTTCTGGAACATCAGTCCTCCTGCGCGGCGAATCACTCGGTGACGAGGCTGGGGCTTGACCAGCGTCCTTCCGCATCCTAGCCTCATGATGTGGGAATCCAGTTCCATATAATGGAACTAGTAGCGCGACGAAACTCCTCGATGAAGCCAGCCGACGGAACCGGAATGGAACGGGCAGTGAGCACCTCGACCTCAAGCACCGGTACGCAGGCGATCGACCGCGCCGCGCTGCTCGTCGCGACGGTGGTCCGGGCCGACGAGCCGCTGTCCTTCCTCGACCTGCACGACGAGTGCGGGTTGCCGAAGTCGACGACCTCGCGACTGCTGACCGCCCTCGAGCGCACCGAGCTGCTGGAGCGCAACGCGTCCGGCTCGTACGTCGCCGGCCCACTGTTCTGGCTCTACGCCACCCGGCACGACCAGTGGGACGAGCTGGTCCGGCTGGCCCGCCCGACCCTGGAGCGCGTCAGCAAGGACACCCGCGAAACGGTGAACCTCTCGGTCACCCGCGGCGACCGGGTCGTCCAGGTGGCCCAGGTCGACTCGACGTACATGCTCGGCACTCGTGACTGGACCGAGGTCGACGTACCCGCTCACTGCTCGGCGCTCGGCAAGGTGCTGCTGGCCTATGGCGTCCTCGACGTCCAGCAGGGCGAGCTCGAGCAGGTCACGCCGAGCACGATCACCGACCGCGAGGTCTTGCAGCGTCAGCTCGCGCAGGTCACCCGTCGTGGCTACGCCAGCACCGTCGACGAGCTCGAGATCGGGCTCACCGGCATCGGTGCGCCCGTGCGCGGGAGTGGTGGAGAGGTCATCGCGGCGTTGGGCGTCTCGGGACCCAGTACGCGACTGGAAAACCGGCTCGACGAGCTGGGCCGGCTGTTGAACGACCGAGCAGAGCAGCTGTCCGGACTGCTTCGTCGGCGAACCCGCAAGGAAGGCGTGGCATGACTCCCGAAGAAATCCTGCAAGGCTTGTACGACGAGACCCTGGTCGGCAACGCCCCGCGCGTGCTCGAGCTGACCAACGAGGGGCTCGTCCTCAACATGGAGCCGCAGACGCTGCTGTTCGACGCGCTGATTCCCTCCCTCGAGGAGGTGGGCGCGCGCTTCGAGCGTGGTGACTTCTTCGTCCCGGAGATGCTGATCGCCGGTCGCGCCATGTCGGGTGCGATGGAGGTGCTGCGTCCGCTGCTCGCCGAGACGGGTGTGCAGACCATCGGCAAGTTCCTGATGGGGACGGTCAAGGGCGACGTGCACGACATCGGCAAGAACCTCGTCAACATCATGCTCGAGGGTGCCGGCTTCGAGGTCATCGACCTCGGCGTGCAGGTGGCGCCGGAGAAGTTCGTGGCGGCGATCGAGGAGCACCAGCCCGACATCGTCGGTTTCTCTGCCTTCCTCACCACCACGATGCCGATGTTCAAGGCGAACATGAACGCTCTCGAGAAGGCCGGTATCCGCAACTCCGTGATCGTGATGGTCGGCGGTGCCCCGGTCACCCAGGAGTACGCCGACGCGGTCGGTGCCGATGGCTACGCGGCCGACGCGTCCCAGACCGTGAAGCGCGCCAAGTCCCTGCTGCAGGAGCGTCGCGCCAAGGTCCCTGCATGAGCGCGCAGTTCAACGCACCCCGCCTGGAGACCGTGCTTCGCTCGGCCACCCAGCAGGTGGTCATCGGGCACGGCAACCGCTTCTGCCTGATCGGCGAGCGGATCAACCCGACGGGCCGCCGGATCTTCCAGGAGCAGCTCCGGGCCGGTGACCTCTCGGCGATCGAACGCGACGTGCGGGCCCAGGTCGAGGGCGGCGCCGACGTACTCGACATCAACATGGGTGTGCCGCTGACCGACGAGGCCGAGCTGCTGGCCAAGGCGATCACGATGGTCCAGACCCTCAGCGACAAGCCGATCTGCATCGACTCGTCGGTCATCGACGCCCTCGAGGCAGGTCTTGCCGCGTACCAGGGCCGGGCGCTGGTGAACTCGATCACCGCCGAGGACGAGCGGATGGAGCAGGTGCTCCCGCTGGTCAAGAAGTACGACGCCGCGGTGATCGCGCTCCCGAACGACGCCGACGAGATCCCGATGGAGGTCGAGAAGCGGATCACGCTGACCCGCAAGATCATCGAGGTCGCGACCAAGGAGTACGGCATCGCCGCTGCCGACATCGTGATCGACCCGCTCGCGATGCCGATCGGGGCCGACTCCGAGATGGTCAACACCACGATGGAGACGATGCGCCGGATCCGTGACGAGTTCGGGGTCAACATGACGTGTGGCGCCTCCAACGTGTCCTTCGGGATGCCGGGGCGGCCCACGATCGGCGCGGCATTCCTGCCGATGGCGATGACCGCCGGTCTGACCAGCGCGATCATGGACACCCGGACGCCCCAGATCGTCGAGGCCGTCAAGGCCGCGGACCTGCTGCTCGGCCATGACGAATGGGGCGGCGCCTGGATCGCCGCCCACCGCGCACGGCTGGCCAGGGAAGCCGCAGCCACCGCGTGACGGATGGCGCCGACTTCTCGATCGCCGATGCCACTGACGTCGTCGATGTGGCCAGAGAAGGCCTGATCGAACCGTCGGGTGCTGACCAGGCGACCCATGACGGCACCGGCCGGGTCAACCTTGCGTTCACCGTCGACACCGGTCCGGACACTCCGGCGAATGAACGTGCCGTGCGAGTGCCGCCCGGCGTGACGGTCTTCGACTCGGCTTCGTGGAACGGCATCGCGATCGACTCCACGTGCGGAGGCCACGGCACCTGCCACAAGTGCAAGGTGAAGATCGCCGGCGACGCGGTCCCGATCACCCGGCACGACGTACGCACCTTCAGCACCGACCAGATCGCCGACGGCTGGCGGCTCGCGTGCCTGGTCAGCGCAACGCGCGACATGGCTGTCACGGTGCCGCCGCTGACCACGCGTCCCAAGGCTGCGACAGTCGGAGTGGGACGCCAGGTGATCCTGCGTCCGGCGATCCAGAAGCGGTACGTCGAGCTCGACGAGCCGACCCTGGCCGACCAGCGCACCGACCTGGTGCGGCTCACCGACGCGATTACCGACCTGGAGCTGACCGCCGACCTGCACGTGCTCCGCCGGCTGTCGGCGGTCCTGCGTGACGCGGACTTCAAGGTCACCGCGGTGATCGTCGACGAGGACCTGATCGACGTGGAGCCGGGCGACACGACAGCGCTCCGTTACGCGATTGCCTTCGACCTCGGCACCACGACCGTGGTGGCGACCCTGCTCGACGTCGGCACCGGGACTCCGCTGGCCGTCGCGTCGATGCTGAACAAGCAACAGCCCTTCGGCGGTGACGTGATCAGCCGGATCAGCGCCACGATGATGGACAAGAGCACCCTGGGCCGACTGCAGGAGGCCGCCGGAGCGACCCTGGCCGAGCTGGCCGGTGAGGTCTGCCGTGAGGGCGGCATCGATCCGGCGACGGTCTATGAGGTGGCGATCGCGGGCAACGCGACCATGACCGCGCTCGCCCTCGGCATCGACCCGGAGCCGATCGGCGTGGCGCCGTTCGTGATGTCGGTGGCCCAGCCGCCGTCGGTGCTGGCCTCCGATGTCGGTCTGAGCCTGCACCCGCGTGCCCGTGCCGTCTTCTTCCCTGCCCTCGGGGCGTACGTCGGAGGCGACATCGTCGCGGGCATGCTGGCGACCGGGATGGACCGCGACAAGCGGACCAGGCTGTTCATCGACGTCGGCACCAACTGCGAGATCGTGCTCAGCGACGGCGACAGGATCCTCTCGACGGCCGCGCCCGCCGGACCTGCCTTCGAAGGTGGTGCGATCCGTTGCGGAATGCGCGCCGCCGATGGCGCGATCGAGGTGATCAAGCTCGACCCTGCTGCGGAGCCAGCGGTCACCCTGGGGGTGATCGGCGACGTCGAACCCCGCGGACTGTGTGGGTCGGGACTGGTCGACGCGGTGGCGGAGCTTGCCAGGGTCGGACTGCTCGACGACTCCGGGCGCTTCGTACCGGAGGCGGATGCCGCCGGCATCGCTCCGGCCCTCGCCGACCGGCTGACCAAGATCGGCGAGGAGCGGATCTTCCTGCTGCATCGCCCGACGCCCGAGACCGATCCTTCCGAGTGCGTCTACCTCTCCCAGCGCGATGTGCGCGAGCTCCAGTTCGCGAAGGCCGCGATCTCCACCGGCTGGACCTTGCTGCTCGAGGAGCTCGGGCTCGAGCACGGCGACATCCAGCAGGTGCTGCTGGCCGGCTCGTTCGGCAGCTATCTCAGCCCCGCCTCGGCGGTCCGGATCGGTCTGGTGCCGAAACTGCCCGTACTCCGCATCGTCGCGGCCGGCAATGTCGCGGGCGAAGGGGCGAAGATGGCCTTGTTGTCCCTGCGCGAACGCGCGGGCGCGACCGCATTGCTGGAGGAGGTGGCCTATGTCGAGCTCTCCGACCGCCCCGACTTCAACGACAAGTTCGTCGAGCAGCTGTCGTTCTGACGCGATAGTCCGAGACGAAATGGCCCCTGGGAGCCGGGTATCGGGGGCCAGAACGTCTCGGACTATCGAGTCGGGTCGGATTGCGCTGGTTGCGTGCGGTGCGCTTGCCCAGTCCTCGGCCGAGATCGCGGAACGACGGGGTTGGCCGCTCGACGTACATCCGTTGCCGCCGTTGTTGCACAACCAGCCGCAGAAGATCGCCGGCGAGGTGCGGGCGCTGGCCGAGTCGCTGCTGCCGGCGTACGGCAAGGTCGTGGTGGGCTACGCCGACTGCGGGACGTACGGTGCACTCGACCAGGTCTGTGCCGACCTCGGGCTCGGGCGGCTGCCGGGCCTGCACTGTTATGACGTCTTCGGCGGCGCATCGCGGCTGCAGACCTTCTTCGAGGAACAGCCGGGGACCTACGTGTTCACCGACTTCCTGGTCCGTTCCTTCGCGCGCACCGTCGAGCGCGAGCTGGGCCTGGACCGGTGGCCCGAGCTGCGCGAGGACTACTTCGGCAGCTACACCCGGGTGGTCTGGCTGGCCCAGGAGCCCGACGACGAGCTGCGCGCGCTCGCCGAGGCCGCTGCCGAACGACTGGGGCTGCCCTTGACCGTCGTACCCACCGGCACCACCGGCCTCGAACACGCACTCGCCGACCTGGTGGGATAGTCCGCCACGAAAAGCACGTGATCCGAGCCGAATCCGGTGCTTTTCGTGGCGGACTATCCCACCCGGGCGGTCAGTCGGTCGACCATCGCCGTACGCCAGGCCTCGGTCTCCGCGATCTGGTTGAAGGTGAAGACGTGCAGGCCCTCGACGAGAGCACCGGGCTTGCCGAGGGCGGGCGCGCACTGCTCGAGGAACTTCTCGCCGGTGAAACCCCCGGGTGCGGCCAGCCGCGCGAACGTGCCTTTGTGCTTGACCAGGAACTTGGTCGACTCGCCGACCCCGATCCGGGTGGCCATCGCCAGTAGCTTGGTGCGCTCGACCGGACCGGGCATGCCCAGCAGCAGCGGCATGGTGATCCCGCGGGTGCGCATCCGGTTCAACCAGCCGGCGATCACGCCCGGATCGAAGGTCAGGTTGCTGACCACGTGCGTCGCATAGCGGCGCTTGTCCCACATGGCCTGGATGGTCATGTCGTCGGTGATGGTCGGGTGGGACTCCGGATAGCCGGTGATGCCGACGTGGGAGAACGGCGAGCCGAGCTCCTTCAGGTCCTCGAGCAGGGTCAGCGCATCGGGGTAGTCACCGGCCGGCTCGGCGTCCCCGCCGGGCACGAACACCCGGGTGATCCCGTGGCCGGTGAGCCGCTCGCAGATCTCGGCCAGCTCGGCGCGACCGGTCACCATCCGCGCAGCCAGGTGGGGTACGACGGCGTAGCCGCGGGCCGACAGCGACTCGGCAAGGGCGAACGTCGCGTCGAGGCCCTTCGTCGGCGACGCGGTGATCGTGATGCCTCGTTCGACGGGCACATGTTCGAGGATCTTGTCCTCGGTGCTGGGCGTCGGCAGCACCTCGTAGCGCGCATGCCCGAGCAGGTCGACCATGGTGTTACGGACGGAGAGTTTGTTGCGCATTATGCATCTCGTTTCGTGATGCGCACCGGTAGCAGCAGCCTAGCCGCGGGAAGGCCGCGCGAACAGCGTTTCCTGACAGGCGACGGAGGCGGTGACCCCGGCCGTTGTGACTGCGTGATGAAATAGCCCAATGAGCGATGACGTTTCGGGCCCGCGGCCCAGCCAGGTGACGATGGGTGGCTGTGTCGCCGTCGTCGCCGCCGCGCTGGTGGTCGTCGCCTGTTACCAGTCGCTCACGGAGCTGCACTCGGTCGACATGACCGACAGCATCAAGACCTATCTCAAGTCCGGGTTCGGCAAGAGCCTCGGGATGAACGTCAGCGACGTGCAGGACATCCTCCGGGTCACCTTGATGGTGGCTGCTGCTGCGGCGGCGGTGGCCGTCGTGCTCGGCATCCACGTGCTCAAGCGCGACAAGGGTGCCCGCATCGGGCTGAGCATCGCAGGCGCGGTGCTGCTCTGTACGGCGCCGATGGCGGGCGGGATGCTGGCCGTGCTCGTCGGTGTCGCGGCCGCGTTGACCTGGACCGCACCCGCACGCGACTGGTTCGCCGGTCGGCCACCGCGCGAGCCGGCTCGCGGCACTGCGCCCGGGAACAGTCGACCGCCCGCGCCGCCGACGGTTCAACAGCCCCCAGTCCCGCCGATCCCGCCGATTGCCCCGCCGGTTGCTCCTCCGCCGGCCACGCCGCCCGCCGGCCCGTCGGCCGGTGAGCTGCCACCTCCGACGTACGGCTTCGGCGCTCCGGCACCCTCCCTCGAGAGCTACCCGCCACCGGCGTACGTCGCGCCGCAGCGCAGCCAGTACGACCAGCCCGCACCCCCGGTCGGCAAGCGGCCGGTGAACATCCTGGTCGCGGCCACGCTGACCTGGGTCTTCTCCGGCTTGACGCTCGTCGTCGCCGTCACCTTGATGGGCGTCCTCGCCGTCGACAAGCACGCGATCCTCGACGCCGCCGCGAAGAACGCCGCGATCAAGGACGCCGACCTCACCCAGAACATGATCGTCGCCGCCCTCTGGGTGGTCTGCGTCATCCTTGCCGGGCTCGCGGCGGCCGCAGCCGTCTTCGCGCTCTACGCATGGCGTCGGCACAACTGGGCGCGGATCGCGCTGACCGTGACTGCCGCGGTCGGTCTGCTGCTCTGCATCGGCAGTCTGCCGTTCTCCCTGGTGCACATCTTCGCGATGATCGGCACGATCGCGATGCTGTACGCCGGCCCGAGCAACGACTGGTTCCGCGGCGGCCAGCTGCCACCGCGTCCGGGCGGACAGCCTCCCGTCTGGTGATCAGCGCGCAGACCAGCTGACCGTCACCGAGGCGGACACTGCCTGCGACCCCGCCTCGAACCGGGTTGAGTCGCCTCCGGACGCCGCGAGCATCCGCACCAGGCCCAGTCCCTCCGATCCGCCCCCTTCGACGACGGCTACGGCCCCGCCGAGGGTCAGATCGGCCAGCGCGGCAAGCTCCTCCGCCTTCGCGCGGGCATCGTGGAAGGCGTCCTTTCGGGCAGCGGTCTCCAGTGGGCCCGGATCGGTGATGACCAGCTCGATGTGGTCGACCTGGATCGCCGACCCGAGCGCCTCGGCGAGCGCCGTGACCAGATCGCCGGCCGAGTCCAGGCCCGGGCAGTAGATCTGCAGCGAGTGCCGCGCCTGAAAATCGGCTCGCCGGCCTCCCTTGTCCTGGTCGGGCCAGACACTCAGGCCGCTACTGCTGATCTGAGTGGACTCGGTGTGCTTCCGGGCGACCTCTCCGGCCGTCGCGACGCCCCTCGCAGTGGCGGCGAGCGCCAGCGAGACGGTGGACTCACGGTTGACGACCGAGACGCTGAGGCGCATCGCGTCGGGGGCGGCGTACGCCGATCCGTTGCCGCGGGTCGTGATGGTCTGCTCCATGCGGGCCATCATGACCCACATCATGACCCAGTTGCGGCCCAGTTGCGACGCAGTGGTCAGAGTCCGCTTCGCAGCCGACGCAGCCCTTCATCGATCACGCCGACCTCCTTGCAGAAGGCCCAGCGGACGAGCTGCCCGCCCTCGGCCTGGTCGTCGTAGAAGACCTGCGACGGGATCGCGACGACACCTGCCCGTGCCGGCAGCGCCTCACAGAACGCCCGCCCGTCGGGATAGCCGTAACGCGAGACATCGGTCGTCACGAAGTAGGTGCCCTGCGGGACGAAGACGTCCATGTCGAGGGTGGACAGCCCGTCGCAGAGCCGGTCGCGCTTGTCCTGCAGCTCCTTGGTGAGGGCCAGCGGGAAGTCGTCGTGGTGGTTGAGGGCGACGGCGACAGCCGGCTGCAGGGGAGCCCCCGACGAGTACGACAGCCAGTTCTTCGCACCTTCGACCGCTGCGACCAGCGACGCCGGCCCGGAGGCCCAGCCGACCTTCCAGCCGGTGAACGAGAAACTCTTGCCGGCGCTCGAGATCGTCAGGGTCCGGTCGAACATCCCGGGCAGTGTGGCGAGTGGGATGTGCTCCCGCCCGTCGAAGACCAGGTGTTCATAGACCTCGTCGGTCACCACGATCAGGTCGTGCTCGATCGCGACGGCAGCAACGGCCTCGAGTTCGGCCAGGGTCAGCACGGTGCCGGTCGGGTTGTGCGGGGTGTTCAGCAGGATCAGTTTCGTCTTGCTGGTAACGGCATTCCGCAACGCGTCGATGTCGAGCCGGAAGGAAGGTGCGCGCAGGGTCACCGGTCGACGTACGCCGCCGGCCATCTGGAGCACTGCGACGTAGGAGTCGTAGTAGGGCTCGAGCATGACGACCTCGTCCCCTGGGTCGACCAGACCGAGGAGTGCTCCCGCGATTGCTTCCGTCGCTCCGGTCGTCGCGACCACCTGGGACCGGTCGAGGGAGATCCCGTAGTGCCGCTGCTGGTGTGCGATCACCGCGTCGAGAAGGTCGGGAGTGCCACGGCCGGGTGGGTACTGGTTGCGCCCGGATCGCATCGCCTCGACTGCCGCCTCGATCACGGCGGGAGGTCCGTCTGCGTCCGGAAAGCCCTGGCCGAGGTTGACCGAGCCGGTGCGTACGGCGAGCGCGGACATCTCCGCGAAGATCGTGCTGCCGATGCCCTCGAGCCGGCGGGCGGTGCGCGAAATGGCCATGCGACTCAGGCTAGTGCGACCGCTCCCCCCACCATGGATAGGGTCGGCCGCATGAGCGATCCGAGCCTGGCCAAAGACATCGACACCTGCTGCCGGCTGACCGGGGAGTTCGTGCTCCGGTCCGGTCAGGTCGCGAGTGAGTACTTCGACAAGTACCTCTTCGAGTCCGACCCGGCCCTGCTGGCCCGAGTCGCGGACCAGATGGTCGCGCTGATCCCCGATGACACCGACCTGCTCGGCGGCCTCGAGCTCGGCGGCGTCCCGATCGCGACCGTGGTCAGCGTCCGGACCGGACATCCGGCCCTGTTCGTCCGCAAGAAGGCGAAGGAGTACGGCACCTGCAAGCTGGCCGAGGGGCCCTCCGTCGAGGGCAAGCGGGTGACGCTCATCGAGGACGTGATCACCACCGGTGGCGCCGTACGCGATGCGACGCGGGCACTCCGCGAGGCCGGCGCGATCGTCGAGGTCGTCGTCTGTGCGATCGACCGCAGTCCTGCGGATGAGAACCCGCTCGACGACGTCGGCCTCGAAGTCCGGCCAGTACTCACCAAGGCCCAGCTGGATGAAGCCCGCGGCTAGCGCTACTCGCTCTTGTCGCCGATGAGGGTGCCGGCGGCGACAATGCCCAGCTCGGCGTGCTCCGGTTCGCCGACCAGGTGCTCCTCGATGACCCGGCGCTCGAAGCTCGGGATGACCAGGCCGACCGCCGCTGCGGCGACCAACACGATGGCAAGGGCGAGGAAGCCGTTGGTGTAACCCGACTCCTTCGGCAGGCCGTCGGGGAACACCCTCGCGGTGATGATGCTGGCCATCACGGCGGCGCCGATGGATCCGCCGATGGTGCGGATGTTGGCGTTCATCCCGCTCGCGACGCCGGTCTGCTCCGGCGGAACCGCCGCGACAATCAGGTTGGACAGGCAGGCGTAGACCAGGCCGGTCCCGATGCCCATGATCGAGGTGGCCACGTAGATCTGCCATTCGTGGTCGTGCGCCAGGGCGATGATCGCGTAGGAGGCGGCGCTGATCAGGCAGCCGATCACGACCACCCACTTCGGGCCGATCTGGCGTGCCGCGCGGGTCGAGTACAGGCCGACCACGAACATCGTGAACGCGGTGGGCAACAGGATCAGCCCCGACTGGGTGATCGAGGCGCCGAAGCCGTAGCCCGTCGAGGAGGCAGTCTGGGTGAACTGCGGCAGGAAGCCGAACGATGCGTACATCCCGAATCCGACCAGCAGGGCAACGAGGTTGGTGGTCCAGACGGCGGGAAGTCGCATCATCGTCATGTCGATGAGCGGAGCGGCCGAGCGCTGCTCGACCATCACCCAGGCGATCGCGAGCACGACGGCGGCGACGACCAGGCCGATCACCCGCCCGGAGGTCCAGCCCCAGACTTCACCCTCGCTGAGGGCGAGGAGCAGCGCGACCAGCCAGGCCGAGAGCAGTACGGCGGGCAGCACGCTGATCCGGCCCGGCGTACGCACGGGTGACTCGGGGACGAAGACCGCAGCCGCGATGGCGGCGGCCGCGGTGATGATCATCGGGAACCAGAACAGCCAGTGGTAGTTGAACGCGTCGACGATCGGTCCGGCGAGCACCAGTCCGGCGCCGGCACCAACAGCGGCCAGCGAGGCGATCGAGCCCACGGCGCCGGCGATCTTCTTCTCCGGGAACTCGTCGCGAATGATGCCGAACGAGAGTGGCAGGACGCCACCGCCGACGCCCTGGATCACCCGGGCGATGATCATCGGGCCGATGCTGCCAGCCAGGGCGGCGATGAGGGACCCGACCGCCAGGGCCACCAGCGCGACGACGAGCATCCGCTCCTTGCCCACCTTGTCGCCGACGCGGCCCATGATCGGGGTGAAGACGGACGCCGAGAGCAGATAGGCGGTCAGCACCCACGTGACCGTGGTCTGGTCGGTGTGCAGGTCCGTCTGGATCTCGGCGAGCACGGGCGTGACCAGCGACTGGAGCATCGCGAACGCTGCCACCGCGGTGGCGAGCACGACAAAGGTCAGCTGATAGTGCGAACGGCGGTCGGTGGAAGCCAAGGCTGGTCCTTCGAGCGAAGAGGTTGGCGCGGTGGGCGCGCTCGAAGGATATAACCGGAGACAGCTTCCACTTGCGTCAGGTGGTACTTCGGCCGCCTCGCCCGGTCAGCTCGGGGTCTTCGCCGGTTTCTGCCGCCGGTGCTTGCGCCACTCGTAGGCGATCGGGAGCAGCGTGAGCACCACGATCACGTAGATGGCCTTGTCGATGTTGTCGCCCAGGGTCGGGAATGCCGAGCCGAGGAAGTAGCCGAGCAACGTGATGGCGAGCACCCACAGGGTGGCGCCGACGAAGCTCCACACGAAGAACCGCCGACGATCCATCCGGGTCACCCCGGCAACGATGGTGATGAAGGTCCGGACGAACGGCACGAAGCGACCGATCACCAGCGCCTTGTCGCCATGCCTCTCGAAGAACTCCGAGGTCTGGTCGAAGTACTTCTTCTTCAGGATCCTGCCGTTGCGCTCATAGAGCGGTGGTCCGATGTAGTGGCCGATCTCGTAGCCGGCCACGTTGCCGAGGAAACCTGCCGCCGTCAGCATCGCGAGCGCCGCGATCAGGTCGACGCCCTTGCCACCGGGTACGACGCTGATCTTGTCCGACGCGATGAACAGGCCCATCGCGAACAGCAGGGTGTCGCCGGGCAGGAACGGGAAGAAGACACCGCACTCCACGAACACGATCAGCAGGCAGACCCAGAAGAATTCGTGCCCGAAATGCGCGAGCAGCCAGTTGGGGTCCATCCAGCTGATTCCGAGCAGGAGGGGGTGAATTGCGGTCACGCGGTGACCCTATCCGTCGTACCTGACTCCCACCTGACTAGCCTCAATGCCGTGCCTGTGAACGAATCCGAGGACGAGCCGCGTGCGCCGTACGACCCGGTCCCGAACGGTGTCCCGGAGGTCGGCGTCGGGCCCTGGCCAGGGGAGTGGCCGACGGGTCAGGAGTACGACGAACAGCTTCTCGCCGAGGGGGACCGGCGAAACGTCGTCGACAGGTATCGGTACTGGCGGCTGGACGCGATCGTCGCGGACCTCGACGCTCGCCGGCACGACTTCCATGTCGCGATCGAGAACTGGCAGCACGACTTCAACATCGGCACGATCGTCCGGTCGGCGAATGCCTTCCTCGCGCGTGAGGTGCACATCGTCGGCAAGAGGCGCTGGAACCGCCGAGGGGCGATGGTGACAGACCGCTACCAGCACGTCCGTCACCACGCGACGGCCGAAGAGCTCGCGGCCTACCTCCACGAGCAAGGGGTCACGCTCCTCGGCATCGACAACCTGCCGGGCTCGCAGCCGATCGAGACCCTCGATCTGCCGCGCAGGTGCGCGCTGTTGTTCGGCCAGGAGGGTCCGGGCCTGTCGGAGGAGGCGCGAACGGTCTGCGACGGGACCTTCTCGATCGCGCAGTTCGGGTCGACCCGCTCGATCAACGCCTCCGCCGCCGCCGCGATCGCGATGCACACCTGGATCCGGCAGCACGCCGACCTCAGCGCCCTCGACACCTGGCGGGGCTAGGAGCAACTCCGCTGGTCGAGCCGAGCACAGTGAGCGATGCGGGACCAGGTAGGGCTAGCGGCCCAGACCGGCGTCGCGGGCCCGGATGATCGCCTGCGCGCGGTCGGCGACCTGGAGTTTCGCGAAGATCGCGGAGACGTTGTTCGCGACGGTCTTGGGGGCGATTCCGAGGCGCGCTGCGATGGCGCTGTTGTTCAATCCTGCGGCGAGCTCGTCGAGGATCGTGCGTTCGCGGGTGCTGAGCTCGGGAAACGGTACGTCGGCGGGGACAGGCGGTGTGGTGAGGAAGCCGAGCACACGTTGGGCGACACCCGGCCCGAAGATCGCCTCGCCGGCAGCCACCGACCGGATCGCGCGCAGGATGTCGTCCTGCTCGACGCCCTTGACGAGGTAGCCCCTGGCTCCTGCTCTCATCGCCGCGAACACCGAGTCGTCATCGTCGTACATCGTGAGGACGAGGACGGCCACCCCCGGCGCAACCCGGGCGAGCTCGCGGGTCGCCGCGATCCCGTCGAGCTCGGGCATCTTGAGGTCGAGCAGGGCGACGTCGGGCCTGGTGCTGACGACCTCGCGCACGGCCTCGCGGCCGTTCGCCGCCACCGCGACCACCTCGATGTCGGGCAGCGAGGAGAGCAATGCGGTCAAGCCGGCCCGGACGATCGGATGGTCGTCCGCAACGACCACCCGGATGGTGCTCATGTCGCCACCAGCGGGATCGACAGGAAGACGCGTCCACCGGTGCCGACCGGACCTGCCTCGAAGCGGCCGCCGACCTCGTCGGCGCGTTCCCGCATCGCCTGAAGTCCGACGCCGGGCGACCACGATGCTGACGACGCGCCATCGTCGGTCACCTCGAGCTCCAGGGCGCCGTCACAGCGCAGCTCGAGCACGGCGCCCGACGCCCGCGCATGCCGAGCCACATTGGCGAGCGCCTCCGTCGCGATCCGGTACGCCGCGACCTCGATGGCCGCCGGAAGGGTGGGGAGCTGCACGGGCACCAGCAGCCGTACGTCGAGCGCACTCCCATCGGACTTCCAGGACAGCTGGTCGGCCCGCTGTCGCAAAGCACCCAGCAGCCCGAGCTCATCGAGTGCCGGCGGCCGCAGATCGTCGACGAGGCGGCGGATGTCCGCGATCGCCGTACGAGTGTCACGACGCAACGACTCGAGCAATTCCCTTGTCTGCTTGGGATCTGCAGCCAACAGGTTCGCGGCGGCGTCGGCGGCGAGGGCAACCCCGGTCAGCGTCGGCCCCAGCCCGTCGTGCAGATCGCGGCGCAGCCGGCGTCGTTCCTCCTCGCGCCCGATCACGATCCGCTCGCGGGAGGCCTGCAGCTCGGCGGACAGGCCCAGCGCGCGCACCGCAAGGGCCAGCGGCGCGGCAACGAGTTGCAACGCAGAGTGGTCAGCAGCGGCGAGCTCGCGTTCGCCCGGCCGCAGCCCGATCTCCAGCACGCCTACGACGTGACCGCCGTAGCGGAGGGGGAGCTCGGCGACATGCTCGGGACGGGAGCCGTCCGACGCGGTCATGGCGTCGTTCTGCGTGACGGCGACATACGGGAGCTTGAGTGCCGAGCGCACCGCGGCAACGACGCCGACAAGTCCGCGTTCGTCGGCGGCGGCCAGGTGCTCGCTGACCCGGGACGCAATCCTGACGGGGTCGCGTCGGTCGCCGTACATCGATCGGTCGACCAGCCGCTGCAACCTCGGCAGGAGGGGCGCCGCACCGAGCGCGACCAGCAGCGTCGCGAACACCGACTTCCCGAACCTGGCTGACACGAAGGTGTCGAGGACGGCCACCAGGCCGACATACGCACCCAGGGCGACGGCGGAGAGCAGCAACCAGGCGACCGCGCGGGAGAGCACCAGCCGGATGTCGAGCAGCTGGTGGCGTACGACGGCGACGGTCACCGCCAGCGGGATCAGCGGGATCGCGAAGAGCACGGCGACCGGCGTACCGGCGACAAACGCCCAAGGCGCCACCACGGCGACGACGACCATGCTGGCCAGCAGCAACCACAGCAGCTGACGTCGCTGCACCTCGTTGGACTGGCGGTAGCGGACGACCATCGCCAGCACGGACGCCGCGAGGAGCAGGACCACCCTCAGCTCGGAAATCATCCACAGCCAGCTGAGTGAGTCGTACGACGAGAGGGTCAGGTAGCCGCTCGGGAGCCCGGTGTTCACGGGCGTCGGGTCGGTTCCGCACTCGATGACGAACAGCGGTCCCGTCACGACGGCAGCGACGACGACCGGCCACCAGCGCGGCGAGGCGGGCTTTCCGTTCGGGAAGAGCAACAGCGCGACCGGCAGGAACAGCCCGATCGACCATGGCCAGGAGTACAGGAACACCGTGGTGCCCAACCGCTGCGCGACGATCGAGCCGTGGTCGTTGTGGATCAGCTGCACCAGCGGTCCCGCCCAGCTGCTGGTCGCGTGCCCGAGGCCGTCAGCCAGGAACAGCCAGCCGATCGGGTTGGCCGGGCGGTGCCACGCGATCAGCGCACCGCTGAGACCGAACGACGCACCCATCAGCCCGTTGCTGATCACGAACGAGTTGACCGCGACGTGCCAGCTCATCTCGGCTGCTGTGCACAGCCACAACGCGGTTGCCACCTCGGCGACGGTCAGCCCGCCGAGGGAGACCGCCAGCCATTGCGCGCGTGACCGGCCCGTCGTTGCCATGGCTCAGTGTCCTCCCGGAGGCCTCCCGAACGCCCGGGAACGCAGTCCCGGTTTTCGCGGGTGGTTGCCCGGCGGCGTCGGGCTGCTTCGCCCTGATGCCGGGCCGGCGTACGACGCAACCGTGGAGCTGCCACCGGATCGACCGGCGGCTCAGAGAAGGAGACTCAGATGTCCCGCTCCCGAACAACTGGCATCCTCATCCTCGGCATCCTGTCGTTGGTGGACCTCGCCGGCCCGCTCCTGACCGATGGCGACAACCCGCCAATGGCGGTCGCCGTCGTCGGCTCCGTCCTCGGCCTGATCAGCCTCGTCTCGATCGTGCTGATGTACCGCGGGAACGAACGCGCGATCATCCCGCTCGTCATCTGCCGGGTGATCTCGGCTCTGACTGCAGTGCCGGCGTTCTTCATCGGCGGCGTCCCGGCCGGCGTGATCGTGCTGTGTGTCGGGATCGTGGTGTTCACCGCGATCGGTGTCCGGCTGGTGACGGTCGCGGCCGCTCCCGTCGAGGCAGGTGCCCGATGACCACGGCGGTGGCAGCGCCGGCCAGGACCGTCGACCTGCGCTCGGCGAGCCGGGTGTTCGCGGCCGTGATCCTGCCGATCGGGCCGGCGGCGATTGCGATCCTGCGCTTCGTGATGCCCTACAGCACGACCGATGACGGCACCACGCTCGTGCACGAGGTCGCCCGGCACCAGTCCGCCCAGTCGGCGGTGGTCTGGCTCGGCTTCATCGCGTCCCTGACGATGGTGCCGGCGGTGATCTTCGCCGGCCGACTGGTCGGTCGGCACTCGCCGCGGCTGGCAGCGGCAGCGATGGTGCTGATGGTCCCGGCGTACCTCACCCTCGGCTGGCTCGCGGCGGCAGATGCGGCCGTGTGGTTCGGCGTCCGTCACGGCATTCCCGACGCCACCCTCGCGAGCATGTACAACGAGATCCACCCGGCTGCCGGAGTCGCCACCGGCATCTTCGTGGTCGGCCATGTCTTCGGCACCGTGCTGCTCGGCATCGCACTGATCCGGACCCGCATCGTGCCGCTCTGGGCGGGCGTCATCATCGCGGTCTCACAACCGCTGCACTTCACGGCGGCGGTGATCCTCTCGAGCCACTCCCTGGACCTGGTGGCTTGGGGACTGAACGCAGTTGGTTTCGCCGCCGTCTCGGTCGCCGTGCTGAGCCTCAGTGACGACGAGTGGGCGGTGCCGCCTGCAAGCGAAAGTCCTCTCTCTAGCTCGCGAAGTACGGCCCGTAGGTCGAGCTGACGAGCGCACTCAGCACGCCGATCAAGCCGACCACGATGCCAATGATCCCGAGCGCGAACGCGGCTTGGCCGAGCTGGTGAGCCCACGACCCTTCCGCGGTCTGGGGAAACGACTGCTGGGCCAGCCGCGTCGCGATCACTGCCACGACCAGCGGAACCAGGGCCTCCATCAGGTTCAGGAAGATGTGGTTGCTGGACAGCTTCTCGAGGAGAACTGCGACGTACACCTCGAGCGGCTGCCAGCCTCGCAGCAAGACCGTCGCGGCGAGGGTGAAGGCAACGATGACGCGGGCCGGCGGACTGAGCGGTTGCATGGTTACCCCTGGGCTGGCGCCCGACTGCCGAGCGGTTGTCGCACCTTACTTCGCTCGCCGGTTCGCGAGCTGCTCGATTCCGTCGAGCAGCAGGGCGAGCCCGAACTCGAACTCGTCACCGGGGAACTCGGCACCGTCATCGTCGTCGAACGCGCCCGACTCGAGCATCGCGCTGACAGCCGGCAGCTCGTCGGGATCCAGCACCGAGCGGAGCTGCGCGACCCAGACGCCGCTCGCGGCGGACGCGTACTGGAGTCCGAGCAGCACGTGGTTACGGACGTAGCCATCGACGACCAGCAAGGATGACGCGGCCTCTTGGGGGGCGAGGCCACTCCGGTGCAGGATCTGGAAGCCGATGTCCATCCAGCCAAGAAGGTTCGGGCCGGTCGGCGGGCTGCCGAGGCGTACGTCGAGCACCCACGGATGGGCGGCCAGATGGCGGGCGTCGGCCCGGGCCCAGTCCTCGAGCTGGCCTCGCCAGCTCCGCCGCCTGTTGGGGGTAGGCGCCGGCCCGGCAGCCTCGTCGATCATCACGGCCTGCAGGTCGGATTTCGAGTCGAAGTACCGGTAGAGCGACATCGTCGTGAACCCGAGCTGCTTGGCGACTGCGGCCATCGACGCCGCCTCCAGGCCGTGCTTGTCAGCGATCTCGACGGCCGCGGCGGCAATCGAACGCACCGACATGCCGGGCTTCGGGCCACGCCGACCCGGATCGGTCTGGCCCCAGAGCGCGCGCAGCGCCTGGGGGAGCTGGTTGTCCTGTTCGCTCGACCGCATCCGGCACCTCGTCTCGGGCTCACGCACAGCCCTTTGGAAAATAAACTATTTACATCCTACGCAGTTGTGCGCTAGGTTCTGCGTGTTCTCTAAACAGTATATGGAATACACAGATAGGACGACCGATGAGCACTGCAGTTCAGGAAGACCGGGCCGGGCGCAAGGAGTGGATCGCCCTCGCGGTGCTGGCGCTGCCGCTGCTGCTGGTCTCGATGGATGTCTCGATCCTCTACTTCGCCGTACCCAAGATCAGCGAGGACCTGCACGCCTCGCCGACGCAGCAGCTCTGGATCTTCGACATCTACGGCTTCGTCCTGGCAGGCCTGCTGGTCACGATGGGCGCGGTCGCGGACCGGATCGGTGCCCGCCGGCTGCTGCTGATCGGTGCCGTCGCCTTCTCCGCCACCTCGCTGTTCGCGGCGTACGCCGACAGTGCCGCGCACCTGATCATCGCGAGGGCGGTCCTGGGGGTCGGCGGAGCGACCCTGATGCCCTCGACGCTGGCGATGATCAGGACGCTCTTCCGTGACGAACGTCAGCGTGGCAAGGCGATTGGCGCCTGGACCGCCGTGATGACCGCGGGCATCGGCCTCGGCCCGGTGCTCAGCGGTGTCCTCCTCGAGCACTTCTGGTGGGGCTCGGTCTTCCTGGTGAACATCCCGGCGATGGCGCTGCTGCTGGCGACCGGTCCGTTCCTGCTGCCGCGCGGCGAGATCCGGCGCGGGACGCGGTTCGACGTGCCCAGCGCGGTGCTGTCTCTCGGTGCGGTGCTGCCGACGATCTACGGCATCAAGGAGTGGGCGGCGCACGGCGTGGAGCTGCGCTGGATCGCCTGCATCGTGGTCGGGCTGGTCCTCGGTGGGGTGTTCGGCCGCCGCCAGTTCACCCATGACGCGCCGATGATCAACCCGAGCCTGTTGCGCAACCGGAGGTTCTCGACGGCCGTGATCACCAACGCGATCTGCACGTTTGCCCTGGTGGGCAACGCGGTCTTCATGACCGGCTACCTGCAGCTGGTGCTCGGCTACGGTCCACTGGCGGCCGCGCTCTGGAGCATCGTGCCCACCCTCGGTGTTGGGGTCGCTGCTCCACTCGCGAACTCGATGGCACAGAAGAAGGGCCATGGGGTGGTCGTGGTCACCGGGTTCGTGGTGGCAGCCGTCGGGTTCGTCGTGCTGACGTTCGCAGGCACCGACTCTCTGGTCCTGGTCCTGATCGGCGCTGGCGTGCTCGCGATGGGTCTGGTCGCGGCCATCGCGGTCGGTTCCGAGCTGGTGCTCGGTGCGGTGCGCCCCGAAGAAGCCGGCGCGGGATCGGCAGTTTCCGAGGCGGCCACCGAGTTCGGCGGCGCGCTCGGCATCGCGATCCTGGGAAGCATCGGGACCGCCGCCTACCGCTCCTATGCGGGCGCCCACCTGCCCGCCCACGTCGCGGCTGCGTCATCCGGCTCCTTGCCCGGGGCACTCTCGAGCGCCGCCTCCTTGCCGGGTCCGCTCCGTCAGCAGGTCATCGAGGTGGGTCGCGCCGCGTTCGTGCACGGGTTGAACACCGCTGCCCTCGTCGGTGCGGTGATCCTGGTCGCGGCCGCAGTCGTGCTGCAGCTGACCCGCGCCGGTTCGACCGAATCCGGTTCGATCGACGCGGGCATTAGGGTGGACCACGTTGGTTGAGCCCGTCCGGAAGACCCGTTCAGGAGAATTCGAAAATGCCGATCGCCACCCCTGAGAAGTACGCCGAGATGCTGGATGCCGCGAAGAGCAAGGGCTTCGCGTTCCCCGCCATCAACGTGTCATCGTCCCAGACGCTCAATGCCGCCCTTCAGGGTTTTGCCGACGCAGGCAGCGACGGCATCATCCAGATCTCGACGGGTGGCGCGGAGTACCTCTCCGGCCCGACGATCAAGAGCATGGTCACCGGCTCCGTCGCCTTCGCGGCGTACGCCGCCGAGGTCGCGAAGAACTACCCGATCCACGTCGCCCTGCACACCGACCACTGCCCCAAGGACAAGCTCGACGGGTTCGTCCGCCCACTGATCGACATCTCCACCGAGCGGGTCAAGCGCGGAGATGCCCCGCTGTTCCAGTCGCACATGTAGGACGGGTCCGCCGTACCTCTTGAGGAGAACCTCGAGATCGGCAAGGACCTGCTCGCTAGGTGTGCGGCCGCGCACATCATCCTCGAGGTCGAGATCGGTGTCGTCGGCGGTGAGGAGGACGGTGTCGTCGGTGAGATCGACGAGAAGC
>JAOPXK010000010.1 GCA_025965195.1 Marmoricola sp. | reverse complement strand
ACCAACGCCAGACGTTTCTGATCGGCACTCATGAAGACCGGTTCGATCCCCTGGACCTTGTCCAGCGCACCGTCCAAGGCGCTCAGGAACCCGAGGATCGGGTGTGCCTGGGTTTCGGTGGTGCCGTTCATGGATCGACTTTACCTCATTGTGCCGTGGTATTCAAACGTGTATTCGAGTATGTTGAGGTGGTTGTTTGTCACCGCAACAAGGGGGACGTGGTCTCGACAAGCTCGACCACCGAGATGGAGCTCGACCACCGAACAAGGGCTTGACCACCGGGCGACCGGGCTAGGCGAACTCGGCCACGAACTCGTCGGCCTCGACCAGACTCAGCCGGAGCTCGGCCAGCCGGAGCGGCCAGCCGAAGACCCAGACTCGGGTCGAGGGGTCGATCTCAACCCGGACCAGACCTTCAGCGGAGGTGTTGACCAGCCAACGACCCCGCAGACCGTGCGCACCGATGCCGACGATCGAGTCGTGGTCCCGCACGACGGAGGTGATGTCGGCGCGAGGGATCGTGGTCCGGAACCCGAGGCCCATCTGCACCCGGAGGGACGTTTCGTCGAGCGTCACGTGCGACATCGAGGGAGACATGAACGTCACCTGGAAGTTCGGCAGCAGGCGAGGGTTCAGCGGCCAGAACTCGAAGCGCTTCATGCCCCGACCGTAGGGCACGGCGCCTAGCTCAGCAGCAGCTTGTCGAGCCGGCGGGACACGACGTAGAGCCCGGCCAGGCCCATCGCGACCAGGTAGACCACCGATGCGGCCGACTGCCAGGTGACTGCGCCGGTGGTGAGCTCGCGAACGAGTACGACGCCCCGGTAGAGCGGCGTCACCTGCACCACGCCCTCGAGCCAGGTCGGGAAGGCCGAGAGCGGGAAGAAGGTCGCCGAGAACAAGAACAGCGGCAACGTCCCGAGGGTCACGTAGTCGAAGTCCTGCCAGGACCGCATGAAGGTGGTCAGCGCCATGCAGGCACCACCGAACGCGAACCCGATCAGCAACGCGGCCGGCACGGCGAGCACCGCCCACCACGAGTGCACGAGCCCCATCGCGACCATCACCAGCAGGAACGCGGCGGAGTAGACGCCGCCTCGCAGCTGGGACCAGGTCAGCTCGCCACGAGCGATGTCGGCCGTGGTCAGCGGCGTGGCCAGCATCTGGTCGAAGAGCTTGTTGTACTTGAGCTTGAAGAAGAAGTTGTACGTCGAGTCCAGTAGCGAACCGTTCATCGCAGAGGCCGCGAGCATGCCTGGCGCGACGAACTCGGCGTACGGGATCGTCTGGCCGTTGAACTCGAAGCCGGTCACGAGCTGGCCGACGCCGACACCGATCGAGAACAGGTAGAAGACCGGCTCGAGGAAACCGGACACGAAGATGTACCAGGCCCGCCGGTAGGCGATGAAGTTCCGCTGCAGGAGCAGGGCCGTCGAGTGCGTGAGGATCGTCATCAGTCGGTCAGCCTCCGGGTCAACCGGCGTACCGCCCAGAACCAGCCGAGCACGACCAGGGCCGACAGGTAGACCACGTGCACGAGCACCATCGGACCGTCGATGTTGCCGACGGTGAGCATCCGGGTCAGGTCGACGCCGTGCCACAACGGCGTCACCTTCGCGAACGCCTCCATGGGTGCATCGAGGTTGGAGACAGGGAAGAACGCTCCGGAGAAGAGGAACATCGGGATCATCCCGAGCCGGAAGACCAGCGCGAACGCGCTTTCGTCCTTGAGCCCGACGGTGAACGCATAGATGGGTACGGCGAACGCCATCCCGATCAACAGCTGCGCGAAGAACGCGATCACCACTCCCCCGAGCGACTCGAACACCCCGAACGGCGTCATCACCAGCAGGAACACCGCGCACACCGTCGCAACCCGGAACAGCACGAAGCCGAGGTGGGCCAGGATCACCTCGGGAATCCCGAGGGGTGTCGCGATCATCCCGAAGTAGGTGCGATGCCACTTGATCATCCCCATCACGGGATAGGTGACCTCACCGAACACCGTCGTCATCGCCTGTGCCGCGACCATGCCGGGCGCGACGAAGGAGAGGTACGACGTGGCGCCCTCGAGCTTGGCCGGATCTCCCTTGATGAACCCGCCGAGGAGCACGCCCATCGCCACGATGTAGAGCAGCGGTGTCACGAAGGACGAGATCACCGTGCCCTTCCAGGTGCGCTTGTAGACCGTCAACCAGTAGTCGGTGACCCAGGTCGCCCGGATCAGCGTCCCCGGCAGGGCACCCGACCCGTCGTCGGCGGTCGAGCTCATCAGTCCACCAAGGTCCGGCCGGTCAGCCGGAGGAAGACGTCCTCGAGCGTCGAGCGGCGTACCAGCGAGGCGATCGGGTCGAGTCCTCGCTCGTGCACCTTGGCGAGTGTCTCCTCGCCGTCGGAGCTGTAGAGCAGCAGCCGGTCGGGCAGTACCTCGACCCGCTCGGCAAGGTCCTCGACCTTTGGCGCGATCTCCTCGTGCTCCCCGATGCCGAAGCGGAGCTCGACCACCTCTCGCGTGGAGTAGGCCCGGATCAGCTCGAGCGGCGAGCCCTCGGCTGCGATCACGCCCTTGTCCATCACGACCAGCCGGTCACAGAGCTGCTCGGCCTCGTCCATGTAGTGGGTGGTCAGCACCAGCGTCACGCCCTGCTGCTTGAGCCGGAACAACCGGTCCCAGACGACGTGCCGGGCCTGCGGGTCCAGCCCGGTGGTCGGCTCGTCGAGCAGCAGCAGGTCGGGCTTGTTGATCAGCGACCGGGCGATCGTCAGCCGCCGCTTCATCCCGCCGGACAGGTCCTCGACCTTCGCCTTGGCCTTCTCGGTGAGCTGCACGAACTCCAGCAGCTCGTCGGTCCGGGACCGGACCTCGGCCCGCGGCAGGCCGAAGTAACGACCGTAGATGTAGAGGTTGTCGCGGACGTTGAGCTCGGTGTCGAGGGTGTCCTCCTGCGGACAGACGCCGATCCGGGCGCGGATCTGCGGGCCCTGCGTCGCCGGGTCCATCCCCAGGATCCGCAGCGAGCCGCCACTGATCGGAGAGACCGCGGCGATCATCCGCATCGTCGAGGACTTGCCGGCACCGTTGGGCCCCAGGAACCCGAACGACTCTCCACGGCGTACGTCGACATCGATGCCGCAGACCGCCTCGACGGTCTCACCCGACTTGCTGCCGAACGACTTGCGCAGCCCGACCGCGTGGATCATCGAGGTGTCTGAGGAGACCGTCACGCGGCTGACCCTAGCCCCGCGCTCCGACAGTCATCACCCCCTTTGTTCGGGGTCTGACGAGCAACCGGTCGGTCAGGAGCGAGAGACGTTCTCGGCCGTCGCCGAGCCCTTGGCCTGTGATCTCCTCTTGCCACTGGCCTTGCGGCTCCGCTTGTCGACGGCCTTGCCGGCCTCCGCGCGGTAGTAGTTGCTCTGGTAGTACCCGGTGTCGGGTCCCCGTTTCGAGATCCGGTTGAGGATGATCCCCAGAGCCCTGCCGTTCACCGTCTGAAGATGCCCCAGGGCGGCGGCCAGCTCGGTGTCGAGGGTCTTGCCGGAGGAGATCACCACGAACGCACCGTCCGTGATCGCGGTGAGCACCGCAGCATCCGTGACCGGTAGCAGCGGCGGCGCGTCGATGATCACGATTGCGGACTCCGAGAGCTTGTGCAGCAACGTCCGCATGCTCTTCGAACCCATCAGCTCACTCGGGTTCGGCGGTATCGAGCCCGAGGCCAGCACCTGCAGGTTCGGGTGTCCGCCGGCCCGCTGGAGCAGGTCGTGGACGTCGGCCTGCCCTGCGAGTACGTCGGTGAGTCCCGCGCCCTGGACCAGGCCGAACGACTCGGCAACGGTGGGCCGACGGAGGTCGCCGTCCACCAGCACCACCGGCTGTCCCGACAGGCCGATCGCAGCCGCCAGGTTCGCCGCGATCGTCGACTTGCCGTCATTGGGCTGGGGGCTGGTCACCACGATCACGCGAGGCGGCGAGTCCACATCCATGAACCGCAGGTTCGTGCGCAGCTTGCGGAACGCCTCGGAGGAGGCCAGGTCGGACCGGTTGTCGATCCCCTCACCGGTGGCCAGCACGGCGAGTTCCCCTCGTCTGTGGGCCAGTTCGCTGCTGTTCGGGATGGATCCCATCACATTGACCGCGAACTTCCGCTCCACCTCGGCGAGGGTTCGCAGGCGGCGGTCCAGCAGGCTGCGCAGCACGGCGTACGCCAGCCCGAGCAGCATGCCCAGGACCAGGCCGAGGAGGAGGTTGACCTTCACCCGGGGAGAGACCGGACTCGACGGCAGTGCCGCGGACTCGATCGGAATCACCCGCAGGGTCCCCGGAGCGGCCTTCCCCCGGGGGTCCTCGATCGAGGCGACCTGCTCGGCAAGGGCCGCGATCCAGGCGTCGGCCAGCCTCTGTGAGGCCTTCGGAGTCGCACCCTTGGCGGTGATCTTGAGGAGCACTGTGTCCGGAGGCTGCACGACACTGATGTTTCCGATGAGCGACTGCGGGGTCGTGCTCAGGCCGAGCTTGTCGATGACCTGCTGCGCAGTCGCGCGACTCTCCGCGACGTCGACGTACGACGTTGCGCGCGACTTCGCGAGGCTGTCGCTGACGGACCCGAGCGCCGGGTTGTCACTGGTGCCGGTGCTGACGAAGCCGGTCGCATTCGCGGCGTACACCTTTGGCTGCGTCTCGTTGTAGGCCACCGCCCCTGCGATCGAGAGCAGGATGATCAGCAACACTCCGACCCAGTGCGCGCGGAGCACCCTGAGATAGTCGTCGAGCTCCATGTATGCGCAGACCCCTTGATCTCGTGACCGTCCCGATTCGGCAGCCGAATGGTAACGCCAAAGTTTGCCTGAACCTCGTAAGAGCGGATGGGCACCCGGAGCTCGTGCTGGTGGGGCCACCCAGAATGGGCAAGACTAGCGTCGCGGCCACCCAGAGCAAGGAACGTGTCATCGAAGCCCTCACCCGCCTGTGGGAGTCACTTCCCGAGCCGTTGCGCGACCCGGTCGCGCTGGCGGTGCCGTTCTTCGTCTTCTTCGTCGTCGTCGAGGCGGTCGCTGCTGCCTTGCTCGAGGAGCCGGAGCCGTCCGCCCGGGTGGCTCCGGACGGACGGGCCATGCCGGCGCTCGGCGGGTATGCCCGGCAGGACTCCCGCGCGAGCATCTCGATGGGCGCCGTGTCCGTCGCGACGATGGCGTTCTTCAAGTTCATCGCGCTGATCGCCTACACCGCGATCTACGCGTACGTCGCGCCGTGGCACCTCTCCTCGCACGCTTGGTACACCTGGGTCATCGCCCTGCTCGGGGTGGACTTCCTCTTCTACTGGACCCACCGGATCGCGCACCGGGTGCGGCTGGTGTGGGCCACGCACCAGGCCCACCACTCGAGCGAGTACTTCAACTTCTCGACCGCGCTGCGGCAGAAGTGGAACAACAGCGCGGAGATCATCATGTGGCTGCCGCTGCCTTTCCTCGGCGTACCTCCCTGGATGGTGTTCTTCAGCTTCTCGGTCAACCTCGTCTACCAGTTCTTCGTGCACACCGAGCGGGTCGACAGGCTCTGGGCGCCGGTCGAGCTCCTGGTCAACACCCCGTCACACCACCGGGTCCACCACGGCTGCGACCCGGAGTACCTCGACCGCAACTATGCCGGCATCCTGATCATCTGGGACCGGCTGTTCGGCACCTTCCAGCCCGAGATCCGCCGGCCGACGTACGGGCTCACCACCCCGGTCGGCACCCACCGGATCATCAAGCTGCAGACCCGGGAGTACGCCAACATCCTCGCCGACGTACGCCGGTCCGGGCGGTTGCGCGACAAGCTCGGCTACGTCTTCGGACCGCCGGGATGGGCGCCCGCGACGACTGGGCTCGACGCCTGACGCCGTCGCCGTTGCCCGGCTCGCTGTCGGCGGCGTGGGAGAGGATGTGACGGTGGACCAGCTGGAGCAGTTCAGCGAGGCGACGCGAGTCTGGTTCCAGGCCGCCTTCGCCGCGCCGACCGCTGCCCAGACCGGGGCATGGGAGGCGATCTCGGCCGGGCGGCACTCCCTGGTCGTGGCGCCGACCGGATCCGGCAAGACGCTCTCCGCCTTCCTCTGGTCGCTGGACAGGCTCTTCACCCAGGGCCCGCCTGTCGAGAAGAAGCAGCGCTGCCGGGTGCTGTACATCTCCCCGCTGAAGGCGCTCGCCGTCGACGTCGAGCGCAACCTGCGCGCCCCCCTCGCCGGCATCCGCAACACCGCCTCGCGGCTCGGCCAGGAGCTCCCGGAGGTCACCGTCGGAGTCCGCTCCGGAGACACCACTCCCAACGAGCGCCGCAAGCTGTCCACGACTCCCCCGGACATCCTGATCACCACCCCCGAGTCGCTGTTCCTGATGCTCACCTCGGCGGCCCGCGACTCCCTGCGCGGCGTGGAGACCGTGATCCTCGACGAGGTCCATGCCGTCGCCGGCACCAAGCGCGGCGCCCACCTCGCGCTGTCCCTCGAGCGCCTCGACGAGCTCCTCGACCGGCCGGCCCAGCGCATCGGCCTCTCCGCGACCGTCCGGCCCGTCGAAGAGGTGGCCCGCTACCTCGGCGGCGCCGCCCCGGTCGAAGTCGTGGCACCGGTGTCCACCAAGGAGTGGGACCTCAAGGTCGTCGTCCCCATCGAGGACATGACCCAGCTCGACGCAGACGACGACAGTCCCCGCAACGGATCGATCTGGCCGCACGTCGAAGAACGCGTCGTGGACCTGGTCGAACAACATCGCTCCACCATCGTCTTCGCCAACTCTCGCCGCCTGGCCGAGCGGTTGACCGCCCGCCTCAACGAGATCGCGCTGGATCGAGCCCTTCTGAGGTCCGGAGCCGAGCCGGTGGTCGGGTCGCGCCCACCGCAGGGGCAACCGGCCCAGCTGATGGCCCAGAGCGGCCAGTCCCAAGGTGCTCCAGGGGTGATCGCGAGGGCCCACCACGGGTCGGTCTCGAAAGAACAGCGCGCGGTCATCGAGGACGACCTCAAGCGTGGGCGGCTCCCCTGCGTCGTGGCGACCTCCAGTCTCGAGCTCGGGATCGACATGGGGGCGGTGGATCTGGTCATCCAGATCGAGAGTCCGCCCTCGGTGGCGAGCGCGCTGCAACGCGTGGGCCGGGCGGGGCACCAGGTCGGCGAAGTGTCACGGGGAGTGCTGTTTCCCAAGCACCGTGGCGACCTGGTGCCGACGGCGGTGTCGGTCGAGCGGATGCGCAGCGGCGGGATCGAGGCGCTCCGGGTGCCGGCAAACCCTCTCGACGTACTCGCTCAGCAGGTGGTCGCCGCGACCGCACTCGAGTCCTGGGATGTCGACCACCTCTTCGACGTCGTACGCCGGACCGCATCGTTCGCCGCCCTGCCGAGGAGTGCGTACGACGCGACGCTGGACCTTCTCGCCGGCCGCTATCCCAGTGATGAGTTCGCCGAGCTGAGGCCACGGATCATCTGGGACCGGGTCAGCGGTGAGCTGACCGGACGCCCCGGCGCGCAGCGACTGGCCGTGACGAGCGGCGGCACGATCCCGGACCGCGGACTGTTCGGGGTGTTCCTGATCGGCGCGACCGCGAGCAGGGTCGGCGAGCTCGACGAGGAGATGGTCTACGAGTCGCGGGTCGGCGACGTCTTCACCCTCGGCACCTCGAGCTGGCGCATTGAGGACATCACCCACGATCGCGTGCTGGTCAGCCCCGCGCCGGGCCAGCCGGGGCGACTGCCTTTCTGGACCGGCGACACCCTGGGCAGGCCGGCCGAGCTCGGTGCCGCGATCGGGGCGTTCACTCGTGAGGTCGCAGCGATGAAGCGCACCGACGCGATCGCCCGGGCCACCAGCGCCGGTCTCGACGAATGGGCCGCCGACAACCTGGTCACGCTGATCGAGGAACAACGCGAAGCCACCAACGCGATCCCGCACGATCGCCAGCTCCTCGTCGAGCGGTTTCGTGACGAACTCGGCGACTGGCGGATCGTGGTGCACTCGCCGTACGGCACCCCGGTGCATGCTCCCTGGGCACTCGCGATCAACGCCCGGTTGCGCGAGCGCTACGGCATGGATGCCCAGGCAATGGCTGCCGACGACGGCATCGTGCTGCGGATCCCGGAGACCGACCAGGACCCGCCCGGGGCCGAGCTGATCGCATTCGAGCCCGACGAGATCGAGCAGCTCGTGACTACCGAGGTCGGCGGCTCGGCACTGTTCGCGGCTCGGTTCCGCGAGTGCGCGGCCCGGGCGCTGCTGCTCCCCCGGCGTGACCCGGGCCGGCGCTCACCGCTGTGGCAGCAACGCCAGCGCTCGGCCCAGCTGCTCGAGGTCGCCTCGCGGTACCCGTCGTTCCCGATCGTGCTGGAGACCGTTCGCGAAGTGCTCCAGGACGTGTACGACGTCCCGGCGCTGATCGGCGTGCAGCGCGGCATCGCCGAGCGCCGGATCCAGCTCGTCGACGTCAGCACGCAACGCGCCTCGCCGTTCGCCCAGTCGTTGCTGTTCGGCTACGTCGCCGCGTTCATGTACGAAGGCGACTCGCCGATCGCCGAGCGACGCGCCGCGGCGCTGACCCTCGACCAGGGCCTGCTCGCCGAGCTCCTGGGCCGCACCGAGCTGCGCGAGCTGTTGGACGTCGACGTGCTCGCCGAGGTGGAGGCCGAGCTGCAGCGCACCCTGTCCGACAGGCGGGCGCGCGACCCGGAAGGCCTGGTCGACGTCATCCGGATGATCGGCCCGCTGTCCCGCGACGAGGCCGCCGAACGGTGCAATGTCGAGATCGACGACGCGCTGGCCCTGCTCGCGCACGCACGCCGGATCGTCGAGGTCCGGATCGCCGGCGTCGAACGGTGGGCGGTCGTCGAGGACGTCGCCCGGCTGCGCGACGGTCTCGGGGTACCGGTGCCCCCGGGCGTGCCCGAGGCGTTCGCCGACCCGGTCACCGATCCGCTCGGCGACCTGATCGGGCGGTACGCCCGTACCCACGGTCCGTTCACGACTGCCGAGGTCGCCGACCGGCTCGGCCTCGGTGTCGCGGTCGCGCGGCAGAACCTGATCCGGCTTGCTGCGCAGGGACGGGTCCTCGAGGGCGAGTTCCGCCCGGCGGGCAGTGGCAGCGAGTGGTGCGACGCCGAGGTGCTGCGCAAGCTGCGTCGGCGCTCGTTGGCGAAGCTGCGGCACGAGGTCGAGCCGGTCGACCCGGCCGGCGTCGGCCGGTTCCTGCCGTCCTGGCAGCAGGTCGCGTCGGCGTCGTCGACCCGCGGACTCCGCGGTCCGGACGGCGTCCTCGCGGTGGCCGAGCAGCTGGCCGGCTGCGCGATACCGGCCTCGGCCTGGGAGTCGCTGGTGCTCCCGAGCCGGGTGGTCGACTACCAACCGGCGTTCCTCGACGAGCTGACCGCCTCCGGCGAGGTCCTCTGGGCCGGGCACGGCGGCATCACCGGAGCCGACGGCTGGGTCTCCCTGCACCTGGCCGACTCGGCACCGCTGACACTGCCGGCGCCGGGCGAGCTGGCGATCACCGCGGAGCACCAGGCGGTTCTCGACGCCCTGGCCGGCGGTGGCGCCTTCTTCTTCCGGCAGCTCGGCCAACAGGTCGCGTCCACGGACGACGCCTCCCTGGCCGCGCTGATCTGGGAACTGGTCTGGGCAGGCCGGATCGGCAACGACACCCTCGCCCCGCTGCGCGGACTGACCCGGACCGGCAGCACCAGCCACCGCAGCCGCCGACCACCCCCGCGCGCCCGGATCGCCGGTACCGGCGGCCGCTCGCCGATGCCCACGCGCGGAGGCCCACCGGACATGGCCGGACGCTGGTTCCTGCTTCCCGACCTGGAGACCGACCCGACCCGACGTGCGCACGCTGCCGCCGAGGGCCTGCTCGACCGGCACGGTGTGGTCACCCGTGGCGCGGTGATGAGCGAGCGCACTCCCGGCGGCTTCGCGGCGGCGTACCGGGTGCTGGCGAAGTTCGAGGAGTCCGGCCGAGCGCGCCGGGGCTACTTCATCGAGGGCCTCGGAGCTGCTCAGTTCGGTACCGCAGGCGCGATCGACCGACTGCGCACGTTCGGGCCTCCCGCACCGAGCGAGAAGCCGGTCGCCGTCACCCTCGCCGCCACCGACCCGGCCAACCCTTACGGCGCCGCGCTGCCGTGGCCTGCCACCGACGGCGGGCACCGACCGGGCCGCAAGGCCGGCGCCCTGGTCGTGCTCGTCGACGGCGAGCTGGCGCTCTACGTCGAGCGCGGCGGTCGCACGCTGCTGACCTACCTCGAGGACAAGGCGCTGGCTGCCGCCGCCATCGACAGCCTGGGCACCGCCGTCCGGCGTGGCGCGCTGGGCTCGCTGACCATCGAGAAGGCCGACGGCGTCGGTATCCTGAGCGCCACCGCCGAACCGGTCCGCCTCGCCCTCGAAGCAGCCGGGTTCGTCGCGACCAGCAAGGGGCTGAGACTGCGTGGCTGAGGTGCGAGGTGCCTGAGGGCGACAGCGTCTGGCAGACCGCGCGCCGCCTCGACGCGCTCAGCGGGCAGGTGCTGACCGGGCGTGACTTCCGGATCCCGAGCCTGGCCACCACCGATCTCACCGGACGCCGTGTGCTGGGCACCGTCAGCCGGGGGAAGCACCTGCTCACCCGGTTCCAGGACGGCATCACCCTGCACTCGCACCTGAGGATGGAGGGCAGCTGGGACGTCGCGACGCCCGGGAGCCCGTGGCGCCGTGCCGAGCACGAGGTGCGTGCCGTGCTGCGGACCGAGAAGACCCAGGCCGTCGGCTACGCCATCCTGCTCGACATCGTCCCGACCGAGGCCGAGAGCAGCCTGGTGGGTCACCTCGGCCCGGACCTCCTCGGCGACGACTGGGACCCGGTCGAGGCGATCCGACGACTGCAGCGGTTCGGGCACGTCAGCGTCGGCGAAGCGATGCTGGACCAGCGCAACCTGGCCGGGATCGGCAACATCTACCGCGCCGAGGCCTGCTTCCTGGCGGGGGTGGATCCGCACACCCGGGTCGACGCGGTTCGCAACCTGCCGAAGCTGATCGCGATCGCGCACCAGCTGCTGGACACCCACCGCGACCGGCACAGCCGGATCACCACCGGCGACAGGCGGCCCGGGCGGCGACTCTGGGTCTACCGGCGGCACGGACCGTGCCTGCGCTGCACGACCCCGATCCGGACCGACGAGCTCGGCTCCGACGGGCAGGAACGCACCGTGTGGTGGTGCCCGTCGTGCCAGCCACCGGCGCTGGCTAGCGACCCGGCTGACCCGTCCGGGCATTCGTGAGCGCACGGCCTGATCTGTACCTAGCATTCGCTGGATGGCACTCGGGATGGATCGTCGGCAGTTCCTGCGGACGGGTGCGGGCGGCGCGTTGGCGGCGACCGGCCTGACCGCGGCCGGACTGCGCCTCGACGCTGCGTCCGCGATCATCGGCAGGGACTACTTCCCCAAGCCGCGCGTACCCGGCAGCTACCGCGACGCCGCCGGCAAGGTGCACAGCCTGGCGTACTTCGGTCTTTTCCAGTCCGGCGCCACCCCAGGGGTCTCCGAGCCGGAGAGCCTGGAGAGCGCGATCGGTCGTCAGGTAGCGATCAACCACAGCTTCCGACAGCCGCCCGAGGCGCCGTGGGCGCCGGTACGCGACCGGATGGCGAAGGACATCGCCGCCGGCCGGATCCCGATGCTCTCCTACGCCGCCGGCGAGCAGACCGGGATCGCGGACCACGCCGCCGCAGCGATGGCCCGTTTGAGGTCGATCGCCGCCGGCGGGCAGGACGCCGCCATCGACGGGCAGGCCCGGGCACTGGCCGCACTCCATCGTCCGGTCTTCTTCCGCTTCACCTGGGAGTTCGACCTGCGCTACCTCGGCTCGGCCGGTGCCGCGACGCACAAGGCGGCCTGGCGCCGGGTCCGGGACCGTTTCGAGCGCAAGGGCGCGACGAACGTCGCGTTCGTCTGGTGCCCCTCCTGGACGGCATTCACGAACGGGCGCGCGGCGACGTACTACCCCGGCAACGACTACGTCGACTGGATCGGGGCCGACGGGTACGCCCGCACCCCGGACTACCGGACCTTCTCGAGCATGTTCGCCAAGGCCAACGAGTTCGCAGCCAACCACGGCAAGCCGCTGATGGTCGGCGAGACCGGGGTGCACCGGCTTGCGGACCAGGCCGACCGAACGACCGGGACGACGGCGCAGAGCACCTGGCTGGACGGCATCCGGGCCAACCTCGACCAGGACCGGTTCACCAGCGTGAAGGCACTGCTCTACTTCCACGTCGACGGCGACGACAACCCGCTGCCGAACCAGTGGCAGGTCAGCGAGCCGGTCGACGGACCGGCGTTCACCGCGTTCCAGACCCTGGCCGCGCACCCCCGGCTGCAGGCGGTTCGCTAGTTGGCCGTTGGCGCGTCGATCGCCCACGATGCGCCGACGCGGCACAATGGCGCCATGGAAGCAGACGACCTCGCGTCTGCCGACGAGCTCTGGTGGTCCTGGGCCGTGCTCGCGGCCGACGGTCGCCTGCCCGAGGGGGCTGTCGCCGGGCTCGATCCCGAGGAGCATGTGCTCTCCTACGAGTACGCCGGCTCGTGGGCCTTCATGCAGCGGATCGGCGGTGGCCGGGCGGTGCTGTGGGGCGTCGCCGGCGGGTCGACGAAGGACGCGGTCAGCCAGCACCTCGACGTCCTCGACGGCGCTCCCGACTGGGCGAGCTCGAACGCGGTCTGGCGCTCGATCCGCAACGTGAAGCCCGGCTTCCTGGCCTGGTACTCCCGCGACGGCTGGGACACCAGCACCACCGGCATGTTCGACGGGGTCATCGAGCTGGTCACCACGTTGCTCCGGGCGGACCCGCACCTGGTCGAGCAGGCCCGCTCCGGCACCGCGGAGCACCAGCTGCTCCGTCAGGCGCACGGAGTCGCGCACGTCGCGGCCCAGGGCGCCATCCGGAAGCGGCTGCGCAGCCAGATCCACCGGCAGATGCGCGAGTCGGTCGAGCGCGACCGCGGCCTGCCCGAGCGCCCCACCCTGCTGGCCCGGTGGCACCGGGTCAGCGAACCCGGGATCAGCTTCGAGTACACCGTGATGGTCGACCAGGGGAAGCTGGTCGCCCTCGGCGACGCCCCCTGGCTGCCCGAGGCGCTCCAGGTCAGCCTCACCAACATCCTGCGCGAGCTGCACCTCGGCGAGGCCGGCGAGGAGTCCGGCGCCTGGATCGCGGCCCAGGTCCGGGTCGCCGCCGGCCGGATCACCCTGGCCCGAGCCTTCGACAGCCTCCCGCCCTGGTACACCGGCAAGGGCCCGACGATGCGGGCACTGAGCTGGGAGATGCAGCAACGGAGCGCGGCCTGGCGCCCAGCCTGGGCGACGTTGCTGCCGGAGTAGCTCGCGCGGTTTCCCACCAGTTGGTGGGAAACTTCGCGAAATGGTCGAAGTTTCGACTGGTTGGTGCAGTTTCCCACCAGCTGGTGGGAAACTGACGACCGCTACAGCAACCGACGCTCGTTCGCCCATCTGGTCAGCTCGTGCCGGGAGCTCAGTTGGAGCTTCCGGAGCACCGAGCCCATGTGCGTCTCGACGGTCTTGATCGAGATGAACAGCTCGGACCCGACCTCCTTGTAGGAGTAGCCGCGCGCGATCAGCCGCATCACCTCGCGCTCCCGCTCGGTGAGCCGGTCGAGGTCCTCGTCGACGGCCGCCACCTCGATGGTGCCGGCGAAGGCGTCGAGCACGAAGCCGGCCAGCCGCGGCGAGAAGACGGCGTCGCCGTCGGCCACCCGGGTGATCGCGGAGACCAGCTCGGGGCCGGTGATCGTCTTGGTGACGTAGCCCCGGGCACCGCCGCGGATGGTGCCGATGACGTCCTCGGCCGCGTCGCTGACGCTGAGGGCGAGGTAGCGGGTGTCGGGAGAGGTGTTGCTGAGCGCGGACCTCCGCATCACCTCGACCCCGCCTCCGCCGGGCAGGTGCACGTCGAGGAGCACGACGTCCGGGCGGTGCGCGGCCACGGCGGCGATCGCCTCGTCGACGTCGGCGGCCTCGGCTCGTACGTCGACCACGCCCACCCCCGCGGCCTCGAGCTCGGCCCGGACCCCACGACGGAACATCGCGTGGTCGTCGACGACCACCACCGAGACGGGTCGCTCAGCCATCGTTCTCCTCCTGTCGGTCCGGCCCGCCCGGGCGGGGCAGGTGCAGGCGCACCTCGGTGCCCCCGCCGACCGAGGATCGCACCTCGGCCGTGCCGCCGTGGCGGTTCATGCGGTCGATGATGCTGTTGCGCACGCCGTAGCGGTCGGCCGGGGTGGCCGCCGGGTCGAAGCCGGACCCCCGGTCGCGCACGAAGACGTCGACGGCGGCGTCGGACACCTCGGCGTACACGTCGATCTTGCCGGTGCCCGCGTGCTTGGCGGCGTTCGTGACCGCCTCGCCGGTGGCGGCGACGACCGGCCGCAGCTGCTCGACCAGGTCGCAGTCGCCCACGGTGACGACCTCGACGGACACGCCGTGGGCGTCCTCGATGACGGCAGCCGCGCCGCGCAGGGCGCTGGCGATGGTGCTCTCGTCGGTCGCCTCACCGACGTAGAGCCAGGACCGCAGGTCGCGCTCCTGGGCCCGGGCCAGCCGGGCCACCGTGGCCCCGTCGGTGGCGTTCTTCTGGATCAGCGCGAGGGTCTGGAGGACGGAGGCGTGCAGGTGCGCGGCCATGTCGGCGCGCTCCTGGGTGCGCACCCGCTCGGCGCGCTCGGCGGTCAGGTCGGACGCCAGGCGGTAGATCCAGGGGCCGACCACGATCCCGATGCCGACCACCCCGAGCAGGGCGGCCACGGAGACGTCGCGGGCCACGCTGATCGAGCCGCCGCGCAGCGAGAACAGTCCCAGCGCGGTGACGATCAGGCCGATGCCGGCGGCCAGCCGGGCGTACGACGCCCACCCGCCGTTGCCGAGCACCACCCGGACCGGGTCGATCCGCCCGGTCGTGTCGAGCCAGCGCTCGCGCTGGGCCTCGTCGGCCTGGCGCCACAGCAGCGCGACGCCGGCGAGCCCGATGAGCAGCGGCCAGAACACCAGCCCCTGGCCGAGCACGGCCTCGACGAGCAGGATGCCGCCGAAGCCCAGGGCGGCCAGCGCGATCGCGGGCCCGACGTCGCCCAGGCGGCGCATCCGGCCGGGTCGCATCCCGCCGCGGGTCGCGCTCTCCAGGCCGGGTGCCTCCGGCAGGAAACGCGAGTCGGACGGCAGCACGAGCCAGAGGCCGGCGTAGAACGCCACGCCGAGCCCGCCGAAGACCGCCGCGAGGACGAACGCCCCTCGCACCCACAGCACCGGCAGCCCGAGGTGGCGCGCGAGACCCGCGGCGACGCCGCCGATGATCGGCTCCTGCGTGTCGCGACTGGCGCGGCGGACCTCGGTCCGATCCGTGGCGGGGGATGCACTGCTCATGTCCTCTCAATCGTCACACAGTGGCGCACCCCGGACCATGAGGGCCGACCCCGGCCCGACCCTGAGCCCCGGCGGCCCCCGGGGGTGGAGGATCAGGGTCGTCCCCGATGGTGCGGGGCCTCCCGACGGCGCAGGCTGGAGCCATGACATCGACACCACCCGAGGCGCCGAGCGGCGAGCCCGCCGCCCAGCCGAGCGACGCGCCGTACCAGGGAGGCCCCCGCGCCACCCGTG
>JAOPXK010000134.1 GCA_025965195.1 Marmoricola sp. | reverse complement strand
GCCTCGAGGCTGAGCAGGACGACATCCTTCTCCGAAGACAGCGCGGCAAGACGAGTGCCGATGGTCTCGGTGGTTGCCTCCGTCGCCAGATCGCCCACCGTCGCGATTGCCGCGAGAGTCGTGCGGTCGAGTCGAGTGATCGCGCGCTCGATGGACTGGGGGTCGAGCAACGCGTCCGCGAGGTCGAAGAAGTCGCGCAACCGCACGTCGCGTACCTCGCGGAGAGAGAGAAGTTCCGTGAGCTCCGGGTCCCCCAGGTCTCGCAGCCGGCCGGCAAGCGAGAGGGTCGAGGTGTTACTTGCGGGCACCCTTGGCCGCTCGGCCCCGACGCACCCCATTCAAGATCACGAGGCTGATCAGGAGAAGAAGGGACAGGGGGATGCCGATGGCGGGCAGGAGGGCGACAGCGGTCCAGATGGCGCCGGATTTGGTGGGACCTCCGACGATCAGCGCGATGATCGCGATGACCGAGAGCGCGAGGAGCGCGCCGAACATGTAGAGGAGGATGCGCTCCACTCGGGCGGACCGCTCGTCCACGGGAGCCTGCGCTGGTTTTTGTGCCACGGACGTAAGAATACCGGGTTCACGGCACGCCCCGCCCGCACACCGTATCCTTGAGGGGCACCGTGAACCGTTCGGCGCAAGAGGAGTACTGGGATGCCTACCGGCAAGGTCAAATTTTACGACGACGAAAAGGGCTTCGGCTTCATCAGTTCTGATGACGGCCAGGAGGTCTTTTTGCACGCCTCCGCGCTGCCCGCCGGTGTGACGGTCAAGCCCGGCTCCAAGCTTGAGTTTGGGATCGCTGACGGCAAGAAGGGCGCACAGGCCCTTTCGGTGCGCGTCATCGAGGCGCCGCCGAGCATGGCGAAGCTGAACCGCAAGTCCGCCGATGACATGTCGATCATCGTGGAAGACCTGGTGAAGCTCCTCGACGGGATCGGCACCAACCTCAAACGCGGTCGCTACCCCGATAAGTCACACGGGTCGAAGATCGCCGCCGTGCTTCGTAAGGTCGCAGACGACCTCGATGCCTGATTCGTTGACTGCGGAGCAGAAGTTCGCCTTCAACGCTCTGGTAACGGTCACCCCTGTTGCAACCATCGGTGCTTTTTCCGGTGAGGTCGACGAGGGTGAAGGCGCCGTGTCGTACCTGTTCGCCACCACCATGCCGGGATACCCCGGATGGAACTGGACGGTCACCATCGAAACGCTGCCGGGCGAACAGCCGACCGTGCTCGAGACCGAACTGACTCCGGCCGAGGGTGCGCTTCTCGCGCCCGACTGGGTCCCGTGGGCCGATCGGATGGACGACTACCGGGCCGCACAAATCGCACTCGGGCTTGCCGCGGACGCGGCATCCGATGCGACCGACGATGACGACAGTGCTGACGACGAGTCGGACGATGACGATGACGACGATGACGAGTCAGACGACGACGACTCGGACGATGACGACTCGGACGATGACGACGACTCCGACGACGACATTCTCGGCAGCGATCTGCTTCACAGTGGCGATCTCGACGGTGTCGACATCGACGAACTCGATACGGATGCGGTCGAAGACGACGACCTCGATACGGAGCTAGGTTCGCTTGCTGTTGGTGTAGACGAGGGCGAGGAGCCCGAGTCCGATGCCGGTGGCGCAGGTGAAGAGCCACCACGTAGTCCCGTTCGCCGCAAGCGCGCCCGTAAAGAACAGCAAAATAACCAGGCAGACTAGCCAGCCGGTGAGGCCGGTGAGGATCGCCTTACGGTCGTCCGTGTGCACCGGCTCCGGATCGGGTCGGCGCTCGCTGTCCTTCAGCCACAGTCGCATGCATTCAGCCTAAGAGTTCTCGACGACGAACTCGATCGACTTCACGAGGGCGCGCACGTCATCCGGTTCGATCGCGGTGAACGTGGCGACCCGCAGCTGGTTGCGGCCGAGCTTTCGGTACGGCTCGGTGTCGACGATGCCGTTCTCTCGAAGGGTCTTCGCGATCCCGGCCGCATCGATGCGCTCGTCGAAGTCGATCGTTACGACCACCTGCGAGCGGTGGTCCGGGTTCGTGACGAACGGTGTCGTGTACTCCGTCGCATCCGCCCAGTCGTAGAGAACGCCCGACGACTCTTTCGTTCGAGCATCGGCCCACGCGAGTCCGCCATTGCCGTTGATCCAGTCGACCTGGCTCTGCATGAGCAGCAGGGTGGAAATCGCCGGAGTGTTCAGGGTCTGGTTGAGCCGTGAGTTGTCGATGGCGTTCTGGATACTGAGGAACTCCGGGATGTACCGGTCGCTGGCCGCGATGCGGGCAACGCGTTCGATCGCGGCGGGGGAGAACAGTGCGAACCAGAGCCCGCCGTCCGATGCGAAGTTCTTCTGCGGCGCGAAATAGTAGACATCCGCCTGGGCCGCGTCGAAGTCGATGCCGCCTGCGGCGCTGGTCGCATCGATCACGGTAAGCGCGTCGGCGTCGACCCGCGTGACGGGCGCCATTACGCCGGTGGAGGTCTCGTTCTGCGGCCAGGCGTAGACGTCGATGCCCTCGAGCACCTCCACCTCCGCGCGTGATCCGCCGGCGGCGTTGACGATGTGCGGGGCGCTCAGCCACGGGGTCTTCGCCGCGGAGCCGAACTTGGAGCCGAACTCGCCGAAGGTGAGGTGCTCGCTGCGGTTCTCGATGAGGCCGAAAGCGGCGGCGTCCCAGAAGGCGGTGGAGCCTCCGTTGCCCATGACCACTTCGTAGCCCTCGGGCAGGCGGAACAGGTTGGAGAGGCCGGTGCGCACGCGGCCGACCAGGTCCTTTACGGGCGCCTGGCGGTGTGACGTGCCTAGG
>JAOPXK010000172.1 GCA_025965195.1 Marmoricola sp. | reverse complement strand
TTTTCGAGTATAAGGACGAAAATCTAGAATCTCATGATGGAGCAACTCATCCTCGTCCCGTGAACTTGCATTGAGATCTCGTGCCCAGTCCCTTCTTGTCGTTTTAATCGGCCCTACATGTATCTCCGAGATAATTAAGTACTTCTGATACAACAAGCACTTTGTATGACGGATTTAATAACAAGAAGCAGCGGTGTGGTATACTATTATACAAAAGGATATCCAGCGGAACATGGAGCGGTAGCAGCGGGGGCTACAGAGGGATATCCAGCAGGACATGCGCAGCAGCAGCCACGGCGTAGCCTATAAGCTTAAGAGGGCCAAGTGATTAGGGCAGCTTCGTGTAATTTTAGGTGAAGTTCTTCTTTGGTATCAATGGTGCGCCCGCCGATGCTGCGCGCGGGGCGGCCGTTGCGCGCAAGAGGCCCAGCAAATATATGGCACAATACATACCAAATGCATACAAAAATAGTTCCGATGCCTCCCACAATGCAGTGTACATGGCCAGCGAAACAATATGCTTGCACATGGCCCACCGTGGATTGAACTGGCGAGGAACAAACATGAGCTCGTGACCTTCAGGGAAAAGTTTCAAGTTGAATTTACAACCAGATACGTACCACTGATACTATCTATGTCAATGTACAGTCAATTCCCGTTATGCTTGAGAATCATACTCATACGCATTTGATTGATCACCAGCTGGAACGCTGTGATACATATCACAATTACAGTACGTACATCATTTACAATACGTACAGAAGTCACAAAAGTTAGAAATTGGGGCCATTCAACGCTTGAGTGGTATAAATTCAACGCTGGCCTTAAACAAACTGGTACAGGTACATTCTACTCGCCCGTGGGAGACATCGCAGCAAAGCCTGTACATTTTGTATGTATTGCCCGTGGGAGGCATAGCATATATGCCGCCCGCGAGCGGCCCAGAACACTATATAAAGCCCGGTGTATATGTTTTGGGCCGCCTGCCGGCGCCATACCTGCGTTCCCTCGGGCTGTAAGTACGTATACAATGAGATCCACTACCAGCGCTGACGCGCCGGCTACTGATGCCACCTATATCCGAATTTGGCTCAACCCTGCCTGCAAGTGACGGAACCCCTACTTGCAAGTGACGGCCACGGCATAGTGACTTACCGTAATTCCTGTGGCTCGCACTACATGACCTTGGCCGTGATACTGCTACAGACAGATTGCAGTCGGATTTGGCTCATGTCAAATTGACTCGTTTAAGCCACTAATACATCCATATCCTCACAAATTCCTATTATGACTCGCTAACTCATAGGAATCCTCAAAATAGTGGCCGTGCACCTGGGCCGCGGGCGAGGATCATTGCATGATATTCAAGCCTCATGTAAGTACCTGCAATCAATGAAGTCGTGAACTGTGTACTCCATCCGCACAGACACACCTCGATGTCAATCATGACTCTTGAAATACCATACCAGATTTGCGATTTGCCATGCCTCCCACGGCGGGCACCTTAATACCTGCGATGCATGCTACCCATATGTATTATCATCTTGGATCCTAGAACAACCTGCAACTACCAGCTTAGTGATGTGTTCAAATCATCAGCGGAACTCGCATATTTTTAGGCCTTCTTGTTTGAAGCTTGAACAACCCCAAACTGTAGTATTTCGTGTGGAAGCGCACTTCGCTAATATTACACAGCATTAAGAATTTATAAATTGAATAATTCAGTGTGCTTGCAGGGACGTCGGGCCCTGACTCTGGTTCCCTGCAACTACGAAGCAGGCAGCTAGGATAGCCCAAGCGAGAGGAAGTGGAGTCAGTGTGGGAATGCCTTTGGCGTCATACGGCAGGCTTGACGGGCTGAGCTAGCAGTGATATCATAGGGGCTGCTGCCTTTGACAAGCGTAACAATATTAAACAGGGTAATGCAACACTATCGCGAAATGCAACAACTTCCTTGCATTTGTTTCACAGGCTCTTTTAGCCCTCAGTCCAGCTACAGCAGCTTTGGAAGGACAAGGAGAAGACTGAGGAATCCATCTGTAAGGGGGTATAGCTGAAACCATAGTAGAGGCAGGAGAAGAAGGATAACTAGAAGTCTATGAACCCCTGCCCAGCCAAGCCCTCTCATCATAATAAACTTATTCTACCTCCTCACAACCGCGAATTACTCTGAGCATTGGTATGAATTGCGCCTGAATAACGCTAGCGCAGACTTAATATCCTCTTTTGAGCCGCCTTTCTGCCGCCCGTCTGCCGGCCAGACCAATATCGACATGCAGAGAGTGTGTGACACCGGACTTGAATTTGGGTATACTGGGGCTTAGCTAGTTACCTCCGCAAGTGTGCACCTGCCCTGGTACTTCCTTGCCTGTTATATATATCCACTACGCCATCTAACACAGACAATGATATATCACCGGAATGGACCAAGAACTTGGAGAGTGCAAAAACAATAGGGAGTACCATGCGGAGTCAGGCAGCATCTCTATGGACCGGCAAAAGACTATTCTTTAACGCCTCAAATACGCTTCAGGGGGTGCTTGACGTTTTAATGACCTTTTCAATTACGCCTTGGTTTGCCTAACGAAGGTGTAATGACTCTTGAATTGAGTCCGATTTGCTCCCATTGCAAGCGATTGGCACCTTTTTTACTCCCACACCTCTTCTTTTGCTTCTAAATGCCTCCTCTGAATGCAGGTCTGAATGCTGCCTCCGCTGGACGCTGCCTCCTCCACTAGTAAACGCTGCCTCCTGGCCTCTAAAAGCTGCCTTCTACTGTTTCCTAGTCTAGACACTACCTCCTAGATATGCCACCTCTAAACCGCTGCCGCCTGAATCCCTCCTTCAAACAATTCTCCTAAATGCCTCCCGAACGCCCACCCAATGCTGCCCTCTTACTGCCTCCTGAATGCCTCCTTCTTA
>JAOPXK010000175.1 GCA_025965195.1 Marmoricola sp. | reverse complement strand
AGGTCGTCGAACACGATGAGGACGTGCTTGCCGTCGTACATCCAGTGCTGGCCGATGGCCGAACCGGTGTAGGGAGCGAGGTACTTGAAGCCCGCGCTGTCCGACGCCGGGGACGCCACGATCGTGGTGTACTCGAGCGCGCCGGCCTCCTCGAGCGCGCCACGCACGGAGGCGATGGTCGAGCCCTTCTGGCCGATCGCGACGTAGATGCACCGGACCTGCTTGGTCGGGTCGCCGGACTCCCAGTTCTGCTTCTGGTTGATGATCGTGTCGATCGCGATCGTCGTCTTGCCGGTGGCGCGGTCACCGATGATGAGCTGGCGCTGGCCGCGGCCGATCGGGGTCATCGAGTCGATGGCCTTGATGCCGGTGGCGAGCGGCTCGTGGACCGACTTGCGGTGCATCACCGTCGGGGCCTGGATCTCCAGCGCCCGACGGCCATCGGCCACGATCTCACCGAGACCGTCGATGGGCGTGCCCAGCGGGTCGATGACGCGGCCCATGAAGCCGTCGCCGACGGGCACCGAGAGGATCTCGCCGGTACGTCGGACCGGCTGGCCCTCCTCGACCTTGTCGAAGTCGCCGAGGATGACCACGCCGATCTCGCGGGTGTCGAGGTTGAGGGCGAGGCCCTTGGTGCCGTCCTCGAACTCGAGCAGCTCGTTGGCCATGGCCGAAGGAAGTCCCGTGACCCGTGCGATGCCGTCGCCGGCCTCCGCCACGGTGCCGACCTCTTCGCGGCTGGCACCCTCGGGCTTGTAGTCGGCGACGTACTTCTGCAGCGCGTCGCGGATCTCCTCCGGACGGATCGTGAGCTCCGTCATCTTCGTCCCTACTTCCTTTTGTTCTTCTGGTCTGTGTCTGCGTCAGCCGACGAGACGCCGGCGGGCGTCGTCGAGGCGGGTGGAAATGGTGCCGTCGATGACCTGGTCGCCGATCTCGACGCGAACGCCGCCGATCAGGGACTTGTCGACCACGACGTTGAGGTGCACGGGCCGGTCGTACTGGTCGGCGAGCACGGTGCCGAGCCGCTCCTGCTCGTCCGGCTCGAGCGGGTGTGCCGCCCGGACCAGCGCGACCAGGCGGTTGCGGCTCTCCGCGGCGACCTTCGAGTAGTCGTCGAGCGCGCGGGTCACCGTGAGGTGGACTCCCGTGACGGCCCGCTGGGCCAGTCGCACCGTGCCGGCACTTGCCTTGCCGTCGAGGAGGGACTTGACCAGCGTCTGCTTGTCGGTCACCGACCGTGCCGGGTCGGACAGGGCGTCGCGAAGCGCCGGGGCATCTGCCACCGCGCGGCCGAAGGTGAACAGCTCACCCTCGAGCCGGTCTCCCTCGCCTGCCGCGTCGGCGGCCTTGACCAGCGCGACTACCCCGAGCTGCTCGAGCGCCGCGGCCAGATCGCCGCTGCGAGCCCAACGCATGGTGACCGCCTCGACGACGAGCTCGGTCGCCTTCTCGTCGAGGTGCTGGGCGAAGAGACCCCTGGCGAGGGCCGACTTGGCCTCGGTGGGGGTCGACGGGTCCGTCGCGGCGCGGCGCAGGGCCGGCTGGTCGCGCAGCACGTCGGCCGCGGCGAACAGGCTGTCGGCCACCGTGGCGCCGTCGGCACCCTCGGAGATCGCTGAGCCCAGTGCGTCGGTCAGCCGCGAGAGGGACTCGCCGGACGAACCCTGCATCAGCTGGCCCCGCTCGTCGACGAGGCGTCCAGGTCGGCAAGGAAGCGGTCGACCACGCGGCTCTGTCGAGCCTCGTCCTCGAGGGCTTCGCCCACGATGCGGCCGGCGAGCGTGGTGGCGAGCGTGCCCACCTCGTTGCGCAGCGACGCCACCGCAGCCTTGCGGTCTGCCTCGATCTGGCTGTGCGCGTGCTCGACGATCCGGGCGGCCTCGGTCTGCGCCTGTTCCTTCATCTCGGAGATGATCGCGGCACCCTGCTCGCGGGCGTCTTCACGAATCCTCGCGGCCTCGTGACGCGCGTCCGCGATCTGGGCCCGGAACTCCGCCTCGGCCGACTCGGCGTCCGACTTTGCCTCGTCCAGCTCGGCGAACTGCTGGCGAATCGCGTCCTGACGCGCCGTCATCGCGTTGTTGATCGGCGGGATGACGTACTTGCCGAGCAGGTACACCATGAGCGCGAACGCGAACAGCTCGGCGAAGAACGTGCCGTTGGGCACCAGGAAGTTGCTGCTAAGCGGAACGATCATGCTCGCAGGGCTTGCCATCACTTGATCCTTTGCTTCGGGCGGTGACGAGGGTGCAGGGGTGCGCCCTGCGTCACTTGCCGAGGACGAAGACGAACAGCGCCATGAACGCGAGGTTGATGAAGAACATTGCCTCCACCAGACCCACGGTCAGGAAGAAGATCGTCTGCAGACGACCCTGCGCCTCGGGCTGACGGGCAACGCCCTGGATGTAGGACGAACCGGCCAGGCCGTCACCGACACCAGCACCGATGGCGCCGCCGGCGAGAGCCAGGCCACCGCCGATGAAGGCGCCGGCCGTCTTGATGGCCGAGTCCAAGTTTGCTGCGTCTGTCGCCACTGTTTCTCCTTGGTTATGCACCGGGGACCGGTGCCCTTTTCAACGGGTGAAGCTGTCTTTACCTGTGCCACGCCTGTCCCAGATGAGGGTCAGTGCGCAAGTTCGGGGTCCTTCTCGGTGGAGTCGTGCTCCTCGTGCTCCTCGTGGCCAGCGCCGGCCATACCGAAGTAGAGCACCACCAGCAGCGCAAAGATGAAGGCCTGGATGCCGCCGATCGCCATGTCGAACAGCTTCCACAGCAGGTTGGGGGCCCACGACGCGTAGAACGGGATCAGCCCGATCAGCGAGAGCATGATGCCGCCGGCGAAGATGTTGCCGAAGAGTCGCAGCGCGAGCGTGAGCGGCTTGATCAGCTCCTCGAGGACGTTGAGGGGCAGCAGCACCGGGAACGGCTCGACGAAGTGCTTCAGGTAGCCCTTCAGGCCCTTCTGCCGGATGCCGTAGGTCCACACGCTGACCATCACCAGCAGCGCGAGCGCATAGGTGAGGTTGGTGTCGGCCGTCGGTGCCGGGGTGAGGTGCAGCTTCTCGTTGATCTCGGTCGGCAGCAGCTCGAGCCAGTTGGCGAACAGGATGAAGAAGAACAGCGAGATCGCGAGCGGGGCGACGTACGGCTGCACCTTTCCGAGGTTGTCCTCGACCTGGGTGTTCACCTCGGCGACGATCGTCTCCCAGAGCAGCTGGACCTTGGTCGGCACGTGGTCGTCGGGGTGCTTGGTGAGCGCACGGCGGGCGATCAGGCCGAGCAGCAGCACGAGTCCGGCCGCGATCAGGGTCGCCCAGATCGTGTCGAGGTTGAAGCTCAGGCCACCGATCTTGCGGACGACGTGGTCCCCGATGGTGATGTCGCCCGAGAGGGGGACCGCGCCGGCGATCATCGCGCTCATGGGTTCTTCAGCTCCTTCAGCAGGGTGAGGCTCGTCATCATCAACGCGAACAGGCGGAAGATCGCCAGGCCCAGCAGCAGGCCGATCCCCTCGGGCCAGAGGAACACGGCAACGGCCACGGCGACCACCGAGAGGACCGTCAGTCGGACCAGCGTCGCACCGATCAGCTCGTTGCGTGTTGCCTGGCGACCGGACGTGATCAGGCGCAGCAGCCACAGCTCGGTGGCGAGGTGGTTGGCCAGCGCGAGTGCGATGCCGCCGGCGATGCAGCCGGCCAGGGTCCATCGGCCGAGCTGGCCGCAGATCCAGAGCGAGGCGACGATGAAGCCCAGCCCCAGGTAGACGATCTTGCGCTGGTCGCGCACGACGCGCCACAGCGATGCCGGCTCACCGGGCTGGGCGACACCAGGCCCGTGCGTGGTGGCGGGTGCTGCGTGCGGGGCGGGCTGGCTCATCGACGTTCACCCACCGAGGGCGCTGCGGACCTTGAGCGCGAAGCCCACAGCGGCTGCGACGATGCCGAGGAAGATGCCGGTGAGGGTGAACGCCGGACTGGTGCCGGCGGCTTCGTCGACGAGGTAGCCGACGACGAGACCGGCCACGACGGCGCCCACGAGGAGCCCGCCGAGCCCGATGAGGTCGCGACCGCGCAGGCCCGGCTGATCGGCCGGGGGCCGGTCGTCGGAGCCGTCATCGGCCATTCACCTTGGTCGCTTCCGTAATACGTGGGGATCGTCGGGGTGCTGCGCGAGATCGAGCCACGGGACGCCCACCCCGGGGCCGCACCCCAGCGGGAGGAACCGCAGGCACCCGGGTGAACCGGGCGCAGCGTCAGGACCGCGCCGAACGCGGCGAAACTATCACAGCGCGAGGCACGCTCCGACCCTGGCCGGACAGCACACGGGCCGGCACCGAAGGGTGCTTCCTCGTGGGTCCTGCGGCATGCGGTCGTCATCGTCGGCGGCCGTTCTGTCGGAGCGGTTGGTACCCCGGTGAGGGGGTGCTTGTGAAAACTAGCACAAAGTCTGCCGAGCCTGAAAATCTGCTTAGACCGGCTCCCCCGGGCGGTGCACACGGGGCAGCAGGAAGGTCGCGGCGAGGGTGCCGACCAGGCCCAGCCCGGCGA
>JAOPXK010000081.1 GCA_025965195.1 Marmoricola sp. | reverse complement strand
CGCCTGCTACACCGGCGTCGAGGTGGCTGCGATCGAGCACGACCTGTTCCGGTTCTACGTGCTCACGCCTTAGCAGCGGGAGGGACTCCTGGAGCGCGATCATTCGCGGAGCGACGGCGTGCCCGTGTTGCGGACGTCAGAGCCTCAGGTGCGGATGGGCTGGCTCATAGGCCGGGAAGCAACCCCGCGTAGATGCTGGCACTGGTCATAGTTGGCAATAGCCTTCTGACCTGCACAAACGCCAATTTGGCCGTCGGCGGTCGATGGTCATTTATGAAGGTCTTGCGGACTTCTTGCGGACTGGCCACGACCCGAATTCCCTGAGGTCCACTCGAGTTCCGTACAGAGACGACCGATCCAGAACCCGGTCCGGAACGTCAGCTAGGGCCGGACGGATCGGCACTTCGACACGGGTCAGATCGGTTCGGCCAGCTTCGCCAGCGCGGCTGCTGCAATCGCAGTCTGCTCCTCTGGCGACGCACCCGCCTGCTCGAGGCGTCCGATCTCGATCGAGCTCTCGACGACAAAGCGGCACCGTTCCTCACGTCGCAGGAGGAACGCCGTGAGCGCTTCGGGGACGGAGTCATACCTGGCTACTTCCTCGGAAAGGACCAGGGCATCTTCCACGGCGATGCCGGCGCCCGACGCGAGCTGTGGCGTGGTGGGGTGTGCCGCATCGCCGATGAGCACGATCCGTCCCACATGCCACGGTGCGGGCAGACGGAAGATTTCGAGTGGCCTGAAAACGATCTCGGTGTCCGGCGTTACCGCGTCCCGGATCTCGGCGACGATGCCGCCGTAGTCCGCAAGGAGCCGGCCGAGGTCGTCGTGCAACTCATCGGCATTGCGGACCTCCCGCTGCGTTCTCTCGGCAACGAACAGGTACATCTGCGTCGCCGAGACCGGCGTGAATCCAACTTTGGCTGGGCCGCCCAGGAAGTAGTGCCGACAATTCACGTCCGTGGGCCGGTCCGTGAGGATTCGCCAGACGCTTTGTCCTGTGTACTCCGGGAGCGGTGCATCGGGAAAAATTTGCTGTCGCGTGCGTGAGTAGATCCCGTCAGCGCCGACGACGAGGTCGAAGCGGCCCTGGCTACCGTCGCTGAAGATGACGTCGACGCCTTCGCTGTCTTGTTGAAAGCTATCAACCGAGACACCGAGCCGAACCGGGATGCCTGCACTAAGCACCTTGCGCGACAAAATCCGGTGCAGGACCGGCCTAAGAATTCCGCCACAACCTTCGACGCCTGAGTCTTCCGGCATCGGTGTCGGGACGTCCCAAAGACGATCGCCTCCGACCGAGCAAACTCGGATTCCGTTCCCCACGTACCCCTCGCGTTGGACAGCCTCGTAGACGCCGAGGGCGTCGAGCGCGCGAAGGGTGGCGCCGGCGATGGTGATCCCGGCCCCATAGACACGCCAAAGAGGGTCAATTTCGACGAGCTCGACCTCCACGTCCTGACGATCCAACGCAATCCCAGCGGACATGCCTCCAATGCCGGCACCGATGACGAGAGCCCTCATGCGCATTCCGCCCGCCAGCACACATCGACCATTGTGGACATGTACGCCTCGCTGAGTTTGTCCGAAGGTGTTTGACAATTGATCGACGAACATCATGTCGATATGAACATGTTAGAAGTTGCCTGATTGTTTGTCGACCAGACTCCTGATTTCGTGTAAGTTCATACATGTGTCACTTCGCTTCGCGATTCTGGGCTCGCTATCTTCATGCCCATCGTCTGGATACGACCTGACGCGTCAATTCGGTCTCGGGCTCGGGTGGTTCTGGTCCGCGTCCCATAGCCAGATCTACCCCGAGCTCAAGCGTCTCGAGGACTCAAAGCTCATCGACGGGTCGTTCACAACGGTGGGCGAAAAGCTCGAGAAGCGGGTCTACTCGATCACTCCGGCCGGTGTCGAAGCCTTGATCACCTGGGTGACCGACCACCCTCAGTACCGACCAAACCGTGACCCGGAGCGGCTCCAGCTGATCTTCTCGGACCTGGCCTCGGTCGACGACATCCGTCGACACCTGGAAGCACACCAGCGGCATTACGTGGATCGGCGTGATCTGGTGCGGCCGATCCGCGACGCCATCGCGAACGGCGAGCACGATCGCGTGCAGAAGCGCTTGAACGGCAAGTCGCCGCGGGAGCAGGCAATGACCTTGCTCCTACGAGAGTTCGCTTACGGCGGTGACATCGAGCGGGCCGAACTGGAGATTGCCTGGGCCCAGCGCGCCCTCAGGGCACTCGACGAGTACGAGCGCCGCTACGCCGGCAACGATTGACACAGTCGGCTCTGCCTCGTTCCGGTCGTCGGTCTGACCTCCACAATGTGGCACAACTGAACTAGTTGGTGTTTGTAGGTCGATGGTTGGCGTGGCCTCGTGCTTGGGGTGCCAAGTGACCTCGAACGCCTGGAGGACACGCGGCAATGAAAGGACTGCTCGGCATTGAACCTCCCGAGGCGATGCCCTCCCAGGTAGCGCACCACGATGGCCTGGTGCTTTTCAAACTCGCCTCATGGGTTCAGGCCAACATTGACGCGGCGCTTGCACCAGAGGGTATGAAGCAGCGGCACAACTCGACACTTTCGGTCCCGTGAGAAGGGACCTTGGGCACAGCACGCAGTCGCGGAGAAACTCCGGATCGACAAGGCCACCATGGTCTCGGTGATCAACGAGCTCGAGCGCCGTGGCTTCGTTGACCGCGAACGTGCGCCCGAGGACAAGCGGCTTTGTACGGCACAGAAACTCGAGGCACTGGCCTCAATTCTGGTTTGACTCAGACACAAATACTCGGTTCGCGCTGGAATCCAGAACAGTCCGATCCTGCTAACGGGTCTGGGCGACCGCAGCCTGTGCGACCAGGATTGCGGGCTCGGTCTGGCGGCGTACGTCGTCCTCGGTCACGCCCGGCGCGAGCTCGACCAGGACGAGTCCGTCCGTGGTGACGTCGAGGACACACAGATCGGTGATGATGCGCTGGACGACGCCGCGCCCGGTGTAGGGCAGCGAGCACTCGTTGACGACCTTGAACTCGCCATCCTTGGACACGTGCTCCATCAGCACGATCACCCGCTTGGCGCCGTGAACCAGGTCCATCGCGCCGCCCATCCCCTTGACCATCTTCCCGGGGATCATCCAGTTGGCGATGTCGCCTCCCGCTGAGACCTGCATCGCACCGAGGATGGCGGCGTCGATCTTGCCGGCGCGGATCATCCCGAAGGACGTGGCGGAGTCGAAGAAGGACGCACCGCGGCGCAAGGTCACGGTCTCCTTGCCGGCGTTGATCAGGTCAGCGTCCTCCTCGCCGTCCAACGGGTAGGCACCGACACCGAGGATGCCGTTCTCGGACTGCAGCACCATCTCGACGTCGTCGGCGACATAGTTCGGGACGAGGGTGGGCAGCCCGATGCCGAGGTTCACGTAGCTGCCGTCAGTCAGCTCGGAGGCAGCACGGGCGGCCATCTGTTCACGGGTCCAGCTCATGCTGGCACCTCGACCGCGCTCAGGATTGCCTCGCGCCAATCCTCAGGAACCATTGTCAGGTCATCGCGTTCGCGGGTCCGCACCGTTCGCTTCTCGATCCTCTTGTCCCCGGCCTGCTCGGGAGTCAGCGCGACCACCCGTTGCACGAAGACACCAGGGCTGTGCACATCAGCCGGGTCGATCTCACCGGGCTCGACGAGGTGCTCGACCTCGGCAATCGTGACGCGTGCGCACATCGCCGCCAGCGGGTTGAAGTTGCGCGCCGAGTCGCGGTAGACGAGGTTGCCGTGCCGGTCCCCCATCCAGGCCCGGACCAGTCCGAAGTCGGCGGTGATTGCCTCCTCCAGGACAAACTCCAACTCGCCGGCATCCGTCTCGAAGACCATGACGGGCTTCTCGGGCGAAGCCTTGATCACGTTGCCCGACGCGTCATACCTCCAGGGAAGGCCGCCGTCGGCAACCTGCGTGCCGACTCCGGTCCTGGTGTAGAACGCGGCGATTCCGGATCCCCCGGCCCGCATCCGTTCGGCCAGGGTTCCCTGCGGGTTCAGCTCGACCTCGAGCTCCCCGGAGAGGAACTGACGTGCGAACTCTCTGTTCTCCCCGACGTATGACGCAATCACCCTGCTCAGGCGGTGTTCGCGCAACAGCATTCCGAGTCCCCAGTCATCGACGCCGCAGTTGTTGGACACCGCCTGCAGCCCGGACGCACCAGATGCCAGGACGGCCTCGATCAGGACCGATGGGATTCCGCAGAGTCCGAAGCCGCCGACAGCCAGCCTGGACCCGTTCCCGATGTCTGCGACTGCTTGCGCAGCCGTGCTCATCACTTTGTCCATGTGCGAGCCTCACGCGTAGCACGACAACGGCTTGCCGCCGTTGTACGAGATCATGTCGCCGAGGGCGCCGAAGAGGTCGACGTCGGCGGCTTCGTCGTCCAGGTCGTGGTAGGCACGATGAAGATTTCCGACGATCCGTTCGTGGTCGAGCCACCCGGCGTACTCGCCGAGATCGGCGTCACGAGCCACTTCCAACGGGGTCAGGCCGGCAGCGTGTCCGGCTCTCGCGGTCGCGAGTACGAACTCGAGGTACCTGATCGTCGTCGAGATCAGCTCAGCGCCACAGGGCGCCCCGTGCCCGGAGACGATCGTCTCGGCTGGGATTGGGGCCACCACGTTGGTTAGCACGTCGATAGCGCCGACGACAGAGCCCATGAGGAGGAACGGTGTGCCTCCGTTGAAGAGAAGGTCCCCGCAGAAGAGCACCTTCTCCTCGGGCAGCCAGACCAGGCTGTCGTTGGTCGTATGTGCCGGCTGACCGACGTAGCTCATCTCGATGACGGACTCGTCCGACCACAAGGAGAGGCGATCGGCGAACGTGATGTTCGGCGGGGCAAGCTCGAGGTCTCCCCAATCGACGGGGTCCCAGATCCCCACGTTGGATGGCAGACCAGCATTGGTGACCTCAGTGCGGCAGTTCTCGTGACCGATGATCGTCGCCGCATCGATGAACGAGTTGCCGAAGGTGTGGTCGCCGTGGTGATGCGTATTCAACAGGCTGGAGACTGGAACGTCCCTGGTCGCCCTCATCTGCTCGCGGAACGCGCGGGTTCTCCGCTCTGTCGAGCACGCGTCGATGCACACGATCGAAGACTCACCAACGACGAACCCGGCGTTGTTGATCCACCACGAGCCGTCGGGCTGGACATAGGCGAAAACGCGCTCGGCAACTTCGACGAGAGCTCCTGGACCTAGGTCGGGATGGTCGTGCGGACTCACTCTCATGGTTGCTCTCCGTTCAAGGCTGCCACTTCGAGCGGATGGGTCTCGACGTAGCCGGCGAGTAGCTCGGTGGTCTTGTTGATGTGGTCGCCGATCAGCTCGTGGGCGAGGTCGGACCGTCGGTCGAGCGCGGCGCGCATCAGGGCCTCGTGTTCCGCGGGGATGTCGCGCTCGGGCTGGTCGACAGCCAGGGTTCCGGACCAACGTCGGTAGAGCTCGGCGGTTTCGCGAAGTCCTTCGGCAAGTTCCCGCAACCTCGGGCTTGTCGAGGCGCTCAGTAGCGCACTGTGGAACTGGGCGTGCGCAATCGACCACTCTTCTCGGACCGTCCGACTTGTTTCGTCCTCCCACATCTGGGTCCGCACCAGCCTGTGGTGGGCAGCCAGGACGCGAGTCTCGTACTCAATGTCGGCGTGCTCGATCGCGTCCTTGAAAGCCGCGCCCTCGATCACGATCCGGACCGTGGAGATGTCCCGGACGTCGTCGAGATCGAGAGTCACCACAGAGAACCCCAGCTGGGGCGCGGCGTTGACGAGGCCCTGCTCCGCAAGCCGGGTAAGTGCCTCACGCACCACGGAAAGGCTGACATCCGCCTTGGTCGCAATGGCACGCGGACTCAGCTTGGAACCCGGCGCGTAGACGCCCGCCAAGATGTCTGCCCTTACGTCGGCGAACACTGCCCGCGACAGGCTGCGGGCACCAGCTGCTTGCTCTCGCATCAACGCTCCTCGAGACCGGGATTCCAGGACCGTGAACGTATCACGCGCTAAACGATTGTGGTGCTGCATAGCGTCTTTTTTAATCAGAATCGATTTTCTTGTCGAAAATCCTTGACATCGAATGTGCTGGTTCTCACACTCGTTTCAAACGACCCGGGATGACGATCCGAAATCGCGGGTGCTCACCACTCACACGGAGGCGCTCTGCGATGACGCACCAGATTCGAGCTTCACGAACTCCCACCCGCCCGCTGGTTGTCGGCGTCATAGCTCTGGCGATCCTCGCGCTCTCTGCCTGTGGCAGCAGCTCGACGAACGCCGGCACCTCTGGAGGCGGCGGTACGACGAGCAGCAGTGCGATCAGCTCGGCTCAAGCCGATCTCGCCAAGTTCACGGCCGAGGTCTCGAGCTACTCGGCCATCAAGCCGGTCGCCGGGTTGAGTGCCCTGAAAGGCAAGACGGTCTGGTACGTCCCCCTCGGCTCGGCCGTACCGATTCTGAACTCGTTCGGCGTGGGCATGAAGGGCGCCCTGGACAAGCTTGGTATCACCCTCCACGTGTGCGACGGCAAGTTCCTGCCGACCACTGTCGCGTCGTGCCTCAACCAGGCTCAGACCCAGGGTGCCGACGGAGTCGTGACCGGCTATGTCGACTACAAGCTGGTGCCCACGGCGTTCGAGAACCTGGTGAGCCACCACATCCCGGTCCTGGTCGCGGGCGAGGCTTCCGACAGCGGAAAGGCGGACTCGCCCGGGCTGGCATTCGATGACACAACTCCGTCGATCGAGGATCTCCAGCGCCTCGCTGCCGAGTCATTGATCGTCGACAGCAAGGGCAAGGCGAAGGTCCTCTTCGTCGGTGTCACGGACTCACCACAGACGCTCGCCGGCGCGGCTTACTCGAAGAAGTTCTTCGCCGACAACTGCCCCGGGTGCAGCTTCACCGAGATTGACTACAACACCGCCAGCTTGGCCAAGGTCCCCTCTCAGGTGAGCGCGGCGCTGATCTCGCACCCGGATACCAAGTACGTCCTGGTCGAGCTCGATGCCGCAGCCGCCAGTGCGGTCTCGGGAATCCAGTCCGCCGGCTTCACCAACAAGGTCAAGCTCGCTTCGACCAACGGCGGCCTCGACTCCATGCAGCGGATCAAGGCGAGCCAGGTCCAGTTCGTCGACGTGGGGCTCAGCGCTACCTACCTCGGGTGGCAGTTCGTCGACGGCGTCGTGCGGATGATGGTGGGCCAGTTGCCCGTCACAGGGGTCGGCGTGATGCGCGTCTTCGACAAATCCAACGTCGGCGACCTGAGCCTGACGCCAGAGGCCTACGCCAGCAACGACTGGTACGGCTCCGACGCCTACGAGCAGGCCTTCATGACCGCATGGGGAGTGTCCTGACCATGGCATCGACCGATGCTCGTCTGGAGGTGCGCTCGCTGGACAAGACCTTCGGGTCGGTCCGCGTGCTCGCCAACGTCGAGCTCTCCGTTCTGGCCGGCGAGATCCACGGCCTCGCCGGCCAGAACGGCTCGGGAAAGTCCACGCTCATCAAGATCCTGACCGGGCTCTACACCCCGGACTCCGGTGCCGAGTACCGGGTCAACGGCGAACGCGTCAGGCTGCCGGTGCGCTGGCCCGAAGTCAGGGCCGCGGGTGTCGCAGTGGTTCATCAGGATCTCGGACTACTCGATCAGCTCACCGTAGCCGAGAACATCTGCGTCGGCGGCTTCCCCACCACACGGGTGATGGGACGCATCGATCGCGCTGAGAGGGACCGGCTCACCGCCCGCACGCTCGACCGCCTGGGGGTCGCGCTCGAGCCGAATCGCCTGGTCGCAAGCTTGAGTGCTCCTGAACGGGCTGAGGTGGCGATCGCACGCGCCATGCGGGACCACACCGAGGGAGCCGGCCTAGTCATCCTTGATGAGTCGACTCGCGCGCTCAGCGGCGATGACCTCTCACGGGTCCACGCGATGCTTCGCCGCATCACCGACGACGGCAGCGCCGCAGTCATGATCAGCCACAACCTCACCGAGCTGATGTCCGTCACGAACCGAATCTCGATCCTGCGCGACGGGCAGCTGGCAGCCTCAGGAATGAGGACGGCCGACCTCAGCGAGGAGGAGATCGCGCGGCGCATGCTCGGCGGCGCCGTGATGCAAACCGTCACCCGCGCGTCGAAGCCACCCGTTCCGAAGGCTCCGACCGTCACGGTGAACGGCCTCACCGGCAAGCAGGTGAAGGACGTCGCGTTCTCGCTCGCCGGCGGCGAGATCCTTGGCATCACAGGCCTGCCCGGCAACGGGTACGAAGAACTGCCCTACCTGCTCACTGGTGCTCAGCGTGCAGCCGGCGGAACGATACGGACGCCCGCAGGATCCATGGATCTCACCAAAGCCGGGGTCGTCGGCTGCCTACGAGCAGGCATCGTCCTGGTGCCGGAGCGTCGCGATCGGGACGGGCTCGCGTTCGATCTCAGCATGCGCGACAACATCAGCCTGCCGGGTCTGCGAAAACGCGGGCATCGCTGGTTCGTCGGGCGCACCTGGCAACGCCAGGATGCCGAAGCAGCCGTCGGCGACCTCGGCATCCGACCCAGGACACCCTCGACCTTGGTAAAGCAGCTCAGCGGGGGGAACCAGCAGAAGGTGCTCCTCGCCAAGTGGTTGGCCGTTGGCCCGACCGTGCTAGTTCTCCACGAACCCACGCAAGCGGTCGACGTCGGCGCCCGTCAGGACATCCTCCGCGCGCTGCGTCGAGCAGCCGACAACGGCATGGCCGTGATCTTGGTCAGCAGCGAGACCGAGGACCTTTCCGCAGCCTGCGACCGGGTCCTGATCTACAGCGCCGCTGCGGGCGCAGTCGAGACCTCCGACACCACGCCGGACGGCCTCATCGACCAGATCTACGCGGTCGAACTCCAACCCTCAGGGAGCCCCTCATGACGTTGTCCGAGCAGAGCAACCACGCCCAGGAATGGGAGTTCACCGTGAACGGTTTCGACTCACCCGTCCAGGAGCCGGACCTTCCCGGCATCGACGGTACGACTGCGGAGCAAGCGCCGGTGGCGGACGACCCGACCGGCGGGCGCTCGCCTGCGCCGACACTGCGGGACCGGGTCACCTCGATCGGTTCGCGCTACGCGCTGATCGGCGTCTGGCTCGTGATGGCCGGCATCTACGGGGCGATCATGCCGGACAAGTTCCTCAGCGTCTCGACCGTGCAGGCGATCTTCGGCTCACAGTCTGCGCTGTTGTTCCTGGCCGTCGCAGCACTGTGCACGTTCGTGGTCGGCGAGTTCGATCTGTCCTTCGCCAGCGTCATGGGGCTCTCGGCGACCATCGTCCCGGTGCTGACCACGTTGCATCACATGAACATCGCCGCAGCGTGTGCGATCGCCCTGCTGGCCTCGCTCGGCTGCGGTCTGGTCAACGCGTTCTTCATCGTGAAGCTCGGGGTGCCATCGCTCGTGGTCACGCTCGGTACGGCGAGCCTCTACCTCGGTCTGGCCGAGCTGATCTCCTCCTCGACGATCGTGTCGGTCTCCGACCAGACGTTCTCGAACCTGGCGCTGCACAACGTCCTCGGGCTGCCGCTCTCGTTCTACTTCGGGTTGGCACTGTGCATCGGGTTCGCCTACGTGCTGACGTGGACGCCGCTGGGGCGGCACATCGTGTTCGTCGGGGCGAACCGCGAGGTCGCCCGGCTCGCGGGTATCAGCGTCGACCGGATCCGTGCCGGGAGCTACGTCGCCGCCAGTCTCGTCGCCGGCATGGCCGGCCTCCTCCTGGTGGCCACCGTCGGCGGTTTCGACCCCACCGCGTCGTCGAGCTACCTGCTGCCTGCTCTCGCCGCGGTCTTCCTCGGAACCGCGATCGTCCTGCCCGGCCAGTTCAACCCGATGGGCACGCTGCTCGGCATCTACTTCCTGGAGACCGGGATCCTCGGCCTCCAGCTCCTCGGCTACACCGGTTGGGTCCAGGACGCCTTCTACGGAGCCGGCCTGGTCGTCGCCGTGACAGTCGCCTCCGTCGTACGCAACCGGACGCAACGCGCGTAGCCGGTCCCGGATCACCCCACCTGTCGTTCCAACAATTCCACTGGAGGAAGCATGCGTTTCGTCAAGGCACAGACACCGAACGGGCCACGGATCGGAGTGGTTCGAGATGACGACGTCGTCGACCTCGCCGCCACCGCCACCGCACTCGAGCCGTACTTCGGCGACGACGGAGAGGCGCTGCACGGCCTTGGCGAGGAGATCCTCGCGAATCCGGCGAGCGAGCACGACTTCGAGAGCCTTCAGCTCCTCAAGCCGGTGGAGCCGGTGGCCATGCGGGACTTCATGATCTTCGAGGAGCACGTGCTGCCGGCGTGGCGGATGCAGGGCATGGAGCGCGGCCCGGACGTCTGGTACGAGCAGCCGATCGGCTACTTCAGCAACGCAGCAACCATCCGCGGCCCCCGCGATGCGATCGAGATCCCCGGCGGCTGCGTCAACATGGACTTCGAGCTCGAGGTTGCCGCTGTCATGGGCCGGGACGCCGTCTCGGTCACCCCCGAACAGGCGGCCGGGTACGTCGCAGGGTTCGTGATCCTCAGCGACTGGTCGGCGCGCGACCTGCAGTTCCGTGAGATGGACGGTCGCCTGGGCCCGTTCAAGGGCAAGGACTTCGGGTCCTCCCTCGGCCCGGTCTTCGTCACCCCTGACGAGATCGAGAGCCGGCGCCAGGGAAACGGGTACGACCTGCAGATGACGTCAACGGTCAACGGGCGCCGCTACGGGGGTGACCGGTGGACGTCGGCGTACTGGTCCATGGAGGAGCTGATCTCCTACTCGTCGTGGAGCTCGAGAGTCGAAGCCGGCTCGATCGTTGGCAGCGGAACCTGCCAGGGCGGATGCATCCTCGAGCTCTCCATCCGGAACTCCCAGAACGAGTACCCGTGGCTCGTTCCCGGCGATCAGGTGACGCTGAGCGTCGAGACCATGGGTGAGATCCGTGCCTCGGTCGCGACGTCCGCCCAAGACGTGTGGCCCGGCAAGAAGGTTGTCGACTTCACCGCCATGGCCTCCGCCTAGCGACGAAAGAGCCCGCTCAACCGGAAACGACCCCGACCCTGTCTCCAGGTCGGGGTCGTTTGTGCGTGCACGGTGTCAGGACAGAACCGGCTCGGTTGCCCGTCTCACCTCGTCCTCGGTGATGCCCGGTGCGAGCTCGACGAGCCTGAGCCCGCCGCCGGCGGACGCGGGAACCACATCGATCACCGCCAGGTCCGTGATGATGCGTTCGACGACCCGACGACCCGTGTACGGCAATGAGCACTCGTTGACGATCTTGTACTCGCCGGCTTTGGTGAGATGCTCCATGAGCACGATCACGCGTTTTGCACCGCTGACCAGGTCCATCGCGCCACCCATCCCCTTGACCATCTTGCCGGGGATCATCCAGTTGGCGAGATCGCCGGCAGCCGAGACCTGCATCGCCCCCAGGATCGCGGCGTCGACCTTGCCGCCACGGATCATCGCGAACGACGTCGCGGAGTCGAAGAAGGACGCTCCCTGCTGGAGCGTGACCGTCTCCTTGCCGGCATTGATCAGGTCGGCGTCCTCCTCGCCCTCGATGGGGTAAGGACCGAACCCGAGGATGCCGTTCTCGGACTGCATCACCAGGTCGACACCATCCGGGACATGGTTGGACACCAGGGTCGGTAGGCCCACGCCGAGGTTCACGTACGACCCGCTGGGCAGCTCACGCGCGGCACGAGCAGCCATTTCTTCGTGCGTCCAGCCCATCTCAGGACGCTTCCGCACGAGCCCGGACGGTACGACGCTCGATGCGCTTGTCGACCGCTTGCTCGGGGGTGAGCGCCACCACCCGGTGCACGAACACCCCGGGAGTGTGGACGTCGTTGGGTTGCAGCTCTCCGGGCTCGACCAGCTCCTCCACCTCGGCGATCGTGATCTGGCCACACATCGCCGCCAACGGGTTGAAGTTCCGTGCCGAGTCCCGGTAGACGAGGTTGCCGTGCCGGTCGCCCTTCCAGGCTCGCACCAGCCCGAAGTCCGCAGTGATCGCCTCCTCCAGCACGAACTCGCGCTCCCCTGACGCGGTCTCGAACACCATGACCAGCTTCTCCGGCGATGACTTGATGACGTCTCCCGACGAGTCGTACAGCCAGGGCAGCCCGCCCTCGGCCACCTGCGTGCCGACCCCCGTCGCCGTGAAGAAGCCGGCGATCCCGGACCCGCCGGCGCGCATCCGCTCGGCCAGCGTGCCTTGTGGTGTCAGCTCGACCTCGAGCTCACCGCCGAGGTACTGCCGGGCGAACTCCTTGTTCTCACCGACGTAGGACGAGATCATCCGGCGGATGCGCTTCGCGGACAGCAACAACCCCAGCCCCCAGTCGTCGACGCCGCCGTTGTTCGACACAGCCTCGAGGTCATGGGTCCCTGCCTCCAGCAGCGCGGCGATGAGCACGGACGGCACCCCGCACAGCCCGAAGCCCCCGACCGAGATCCGCGCACCGTTCGGGATGTCCGCAACGGCCTGCGCTGCCGACGACACCACCTTGTCCATCGTCTTGTCTCCCTTGGTTGATCGGACCGGCTGCGGGGCAGCCGTCCAGCTGTTCACGACGGCAGCCTGTCGGCGAAGAAGGCGTCGACCGCCCCGCTGAACTCGCCGTACGAGACCCGCGGACCGGCCACCGGGCCGGTGGCCTCCAGTCGCGCGACCTCACTCGTCGGGTTCGCACGCCTCAAGGCGTCCTTGGCCGCGCGCAACGCGCTCGACGGCGTGGACGAGATGACCTCGGCCAGGGCGAGCGCCTCGGCGCGTGCGAGTCCGGGCGGCACCAGCCGCGTGACGAGGCCGGCTCGGAGCGACTCGTCAGCCGTCAGGAGACGACCCGTCAGGTAGAGGTCCGAAGCCATGGCGGTACCGCATCGCCGGGAGACCCTGACCGCGAAGGCCCGGGAGGCCAGGATGCCGAGCCGGGCAACAGGCATGCCCAGGCGCGCTTCTCGGGACATCACGACGAGGTCGCAGGCCAGAGCGAGCTGACAGCCCGCACCGGCGGCAAACCCCTCGACAGCAGCAAGCACCGGAACCGGTGCTCCCTCGATCGTCTGGAAGCACGCTTCCATGACGTCGAAGGTCCGCTCGACCTCCTCCATGCTGGAGCCGGACCACTCGTTCAGGTCCGACCCGGCGCTGAAGGTCTCGCTGGCACCGGCGATGACGACTGCGGCGACGTCAGGATCCGCCGCAGCCGTCGCGACCATCGTGTCGAGAGCGCGCCAGCCCGCTCGACCGAGCGTGTTGAGCCGGGACCCGTCGCCGAGCTGGAGGAGTGCGGCCACCCCGTGGGTCGAGCGCGCGACACCGGCAGAACCACTCGTCACTGGTGCTCCATCCGGCCGCCGTGGTGCAGCGCGTAGTGCTGGGCGAGCAGGTCCTTCGCGTAGTCGTTGCCGTTCGGCTCGCGGACGATCGTGTGCACGTGGAACCGAGCGGGTTCCTGGTTGCCCAGGAACACGCCCGGATGGTTGTCGTACTCCACGAGCAGGACAGGAGAGTGCACCCGGTAGTAGAACGGCGCCACGTCGTCGTGGCCGCCACGCCAGATGAACCGGGTCTCGTCGAGATGGCGCAGGACCTGCTCGAGCTTGGCGTCGGCGTGCACCCGTGGCATCCGGTCGAGGTAGACCCGGAGCAGCTCGACCAGGAGGTCCGTCTGGTCACCAGTCAGCCTGCGAACCTCGATGCCTTCCGGTGGCAACACGAGGTTGTCACGTCCGGCAGCACCGACGTGGCGCCCGTTCCACGGGCCGGCGAGCTCTTCGGGGAGGTCTTCTGGTGACAGGGTCGCGCTCAGCAGGAATTCCTGCTCCTGATCCTCCGAGAGCGCCCGTCGGAGATCGAGGCCGCGTTCGGTCTCCTCGTCCAGCGCACGCACGCCCTCGTAGGTTCCCGAGACCGCGACTGTCGGCTCGGCTCCGATGAACACCGGCGCGAAGGTCACCTGGCTACCCACGAAGACATGGTGGAGGTCGAGGTGGTGCCCCATCAGCTGCCAGCCCCACGGGTCCCCTGAAGCTGGTTCGCCGTAGATCGTGAACCAGTAGCTGAACTCGGTGAGGGTGTCGCGATAGTCGTCGACGAGCTCGCCGAGCGCGCCGTTGAGCTGCATCGCCGACCTGACCAACGCATAGCCATCGGGGCTGAGGCTCGCCTCGATGATCTGAAGCGCCAGACTTCGCAAGGATGCGTCCAGCCGCTCGAGACGCAGACCCTTGGGACTCCATGTCGGGATCGCGTTCGTCCAGAGCCGCCAGTCGGGGGAATCCATCGGCAGCTGGGCGAGTGTGCGCTGGTACGGCGCCAGTGCATCGAGGTACGCCACCGCTGCGGCAACCGCCTCCCGGGGCCGCTCACCGGTGTCGGTCAGTGGGTAGAGCCCCCGTTGTGGTTCACCTGCCTCGGTGATCCCGACGAAGGGATCGCGGTAGTGCCGCTGCCCCGCGGACAGCTCCCATGCCGGCACTTCCGGGAGGAGGTCGGTAAAGAGAATGGAGTCGAGGATGGGAAGGGCCCCTTTCGCGGCCGGCATCGGAAATGATGTCGGCGCTTGAGCGGCCGCGCCGGTGACTTCCTGATCTACGTTGGGTCGGCTCATGGTCGTCCTTTCGCTGTGGGTGATAGCGCTCTCGCGTGGGCTGCTACTCGGTGGGAACCGCTAGGCCGCCCTCTTCGGGGATGAACTGGGGCTTGATGTGACGGCTCTGGATCAGCCATCGGCCTTGGCGGTGGACGAAGGTGTCCTCGACGTCTGCCACCAGCGCAGGCGCCATCCGCGTCAGCGGAGCTTCGCCGTCCTCGGCGAACAGCAGGAGGGTCGACGAAGCGCGGACCGCGGATGCGCCGACCTCGACGATGTGCAGGTTGGTCACACAGTGTCGGGAGACCCTGGGCCCGCGGTCGTGCCGGTTCGCGTAGAGCGCATCGATCTCGTCTTTCCCACTGGCCGTGGAGCGGGCGATCGCTAGCGTCGCGTCATCGGTGAAGTAGCCCGACACTGCCTTCCCGTCGGTGCGGTCGATCTCGAACCAGACAGCAGTGACCAGCGCGAGAAGCTCGTCGCGCAACCGTGATTCCGACGGTGCGGGCAAAGCGGGCGCGATCTCTTCGGACGGTGTCTGACCCACTGCTGCCGCGACCTCTGCCGCTGCGGTGCGGAGAAGGCCCAGATCCGTGCTTACGGTCACAAGCCCGTAGCCGCTCGCGAGCTTGCTCGCCGCCTCGGCGCCGTCCTTCGCCCCACCACCCAGCCTCAGGCCGGCTCGCCCGCAGATCGCCTCAGCTGCGTCGACCTGTCGACGCAGTGCGGGGTCGTTGACTGCCAGACCACTGGACGCCGCGAGGTCCACCTCGCCGATGAAGACCATGTCGATGCCAGGCACCGTCCCAATCTGCTCGATCGCCGCGAGTGCCTTCATGCTCTCGACCTGGGCGATGAGGATGACCGCCTCGCCGGCAGCCAGGTAGTCGTCGAGTCCCACGGTCCCCCATAGCCCAGCACGTCCAGATGGGCTGGCACCTCGTTCGCCCACAGGCGGAAACCGCACCGCACGGACTGCCTCGCGGGCTGACTCACGATCTTCCACATGCGGCACGACGATGCCTGCTGCACCGGCATCGAGCACAGGTTGGACGAATGCGGCTGTGGCTGCGGGGACCCGCACCAGTGGTCGTATCCCCGCTGCGTGGGCAGCGCCGATCATCTGGGACGCCGTCTCCATGCTGAAGGCACCGTGCTCGAGGTCGATGATCACGAAGTCCAGTCCTGCAACGGCAAGGATCTCGACGACCTCCACGGTTGGGAGCTTGACCCAAGTGCCAACCATTCCAGCCGCGCTGCTCACTGGCTCAGGTCTGTGACGTAGTCGTCGGCGTTCAGGACCCAGCCCTGGTCGAGGAAATCCTGACGTGGCGGCGAGAAGACGTCGACGAGCTGAAACAGGTCGCCCTCGACGCCTTGCGTCGTGTGAACCAGCGGCGGCGGGATGATGGTGATCGACGGGCTGTCGACCCGAGGATGATCGTCGGCCCGCCACTGCGACATCCGCGACGTCCACGGGGTACGCAGGTGATGCGCGAAGGTGCCGGCGAGCGTGATCGTGCACTGCTCGAAGTCGTCGTGCGCGTGCGGCGAGAGCATCTCGCCGTCGCGCGGCTTGATCTGGTCAGGGAACCAGTTGACCATCAGGCTCGACGACCGCACGATCCGTCCAAGGCGATCCGGGTCATCGGCCACCTCATCCATGCTGTGTACCCGGAGACCGGGAACGCGGGACGCCGCTCGCGGTCCGCGCGAGGCGATGAGCGGGTCGACTGTTATGTAATCGCGAGCATTGCGCGCCATCGGGGGGCGAGTCTCGTCCTCGGTCTCCGAGATCAAGATGACCCGCCCGTCGGAGCCCGCTGCAAGCGCGCACCCTCCGGGCGGCACGATCACCACCGACGGCGCCGTCACCTCGACGGTTGCGTTGTTGACGTCAGTGATCCGGACGGTCCCGGCCGACACCAGAACCAAGTGCTCGTTGTCCTGCCCCTGGGGGCCCAACGTCTCGCCGGCGACGAGATCGATCAGGCAAACGGCGAAGTTCTGCGCCCGGACGGCCCAGCACCTACTGCCACGCAGGAGCACGTCATCGGGGCGCTCGCGGTTGAGGTCGAAGACGCTCGCAGCCCGCGCTCCCCCGTGCGCAGCCAAGCCGGGGACTGACCCTGCCAGCGCGCGCCGGGGATCACCTTCTGGGTACGTCGAACTCATCTGTCTCTCGTTCTCAGTTGAATCGCGAGTGGTGTGCATCGTTCGCCGGCACGGGGTGGCGGGCGCGTGAACCGCGCCCGCCACCCGAGACGGTCTGACCCCTCAGCCGCCGAGACCCCACATCTTCTTAAACTGGTCCTGGTAGTCCGTCGGCACCTCGAGGCCCGATCCGGCAGTGTCCTTCGTGATCAGGTAGGTCGGAACACCCACGCTGTTGTAGACCATCGGGTCGTCACCGGTGAAGGACCTCGCAGCGGCATCGACCGCCATCCAGCCCAGCACGTTGAGCGGGTCGGCGACCCATCCGCCCTCCTGACCTGCAGTCACTGCCTTGAGCTGCGCAGCCAACGGCGCGACCCCGAAGATCTTGACCTTGTCGAGTCCTGCAGCTTTCAGCGCGGGCTCCAGGCCCTCGTCGAACAGCGACGCCCCGAGGAGGAGGTAGTTCACCTTGGGGTTTCGCTGCAGGTAAGACACGACATCCGCGGACGTCTTGCCTGCGAAGACATCGTTGGGCGCGATCTGGATCGAGTCGACAGAGCAGCTCGAGCACTCGGCCTTGACCGTCTGCTCGGCAGCGGTGTTCGTGGATCCCAGGATCGTCTCGAAGACGGGCGTGGTCACGATGCCGATGCTCGGGTTGCTGCCTGCCTTCGCTGCGTCGGCCAGGATCCCGAGCGCGGCGATCTTGCCCCAGACCGGACCGTTCTGGGACGCATTGTTGACCAGTGCAGTCACGCCGTCGGTCGGCTTGTTTCCGGAGGAGATGTCGATGATGACCGTGCCCCGCTTGCGGGCCTCAGCGAGCGCGTTGGAGTAGATCGACGCGTCGGTGGCCGTCAGCATGACGACATCGGCGCCCTGGGCAATGGCCGCGAGCATCGAGGAGTTGATGGTCGCGGGGTTGTTCTGGTCGTAGGTCATCGTGCTGAACGACCAGCCCAGTGCGTCGGCCGCGGCCTTGATCCCATCGCCCGTCTCTCGCACGATTTCGATGCCGTTGCTGAGCAGCACCACCTTCTTGCCAGTTGGTGGCGTCTTGCTCAGCGGCGTGTTCACCACCAGCGCCGTCGGCGGAGTCAGGTACGACGCGAGCATGCTCTTGACGTCGGAAGAAATATTGGAGGGCTTTCCGCCGCTCGATGTGTCCGATCCGCCTCCCCCGCAGCCTGCGAGGACCAGCGCCATAGCGACCGCACCCCCGAGGATCGTCATTGCTCTGCGTGTGTTCATGGTGGAACTCCTCATGTGTCGGTGATGCGTGGTGCAGATCAGGATTGGTTCCGAGAGCCGTCTGCCGACCGCGTCCGAGCTGCGAGCCCGACGGCGACGAGCAGGAGCGTTCCGTTGAAGAAGTCGTTCACCCACGGCTGAGCGCCCATGAGCTGAAGACCCTTGATGCCGGTGCCGATGAGGAGCACAGCCAGGACCGTTCCCCACACGTTGACTCGTCCACGGACCTGGGTCTCGCCCAGGAAGAGGGCCGCCACGCCGGCCAGCAAGTAGCCGGGTCCCGTGGAGCTAGTGGCGCTACCGATCTTTGCGGCGAGAACGGTGCCGGCGAACCCGGCGACCGCACCGGAGAGGCACAGTGTGAGCACCTGCACCCGGGCGACCCTGATGCCGGCGAGCCGTGCGGCGGTTCGGTTGCTTCCGGTTGCCAGGATGCGCCGGCCAGCTGTCGTGTGCTCGAGAACGAAGTACAGGACAACGGCGAAGACCAGGAGGTAGATGAACGGGTACGGGATGACCCACAGGTAGCCCTGTCCCAGGTTCTGGAAACCGGTCGACCACTGCGCAGTCAGGGTGTTGCCGCCGGTCACGTACTCGGCCAAGCCGAGACAGATGGTCGAGACGGCAAGCGTCGTGACGAGGCTGCTCAACCCGAGGCGGGTGATCAGAAGTCCGGACATCACACCGATCGAGCCACCGCCGATCACCATCAGCACCGCGATGAGCAAGCCCGGCATCGCGGTGTGGATGGACATCCACGTCGCGCACGTCAGTCCCAGGCCGGCGATGCTCGCGAAGGACAGGTCGATCAGGCCCGATGCGAAGGCAAGGAGCGCGCCCAGTGCCAGCAACCCGGCGATTGCGTTGTCACCGAGGATCGTCTTCACCGTCAGCGTGGTCGGGAAGATGTCGGGCTCCTTGAGCCAGAACAACGCCGTGATGGCGATCCACACGTACACGCCGGAGAACTGCTGAAGTCGCAGCCGGTCCCGAACCGAGGATCGCGAGGAGGTGGACGACGAGATCGCCCGTGGACGCCGCGCGACGGTAAGAGCTGAGGTGAGGTTCATGGATTTGCTTTCAGTTTGTGCTGGCGAGTGCCACGGCATCGACGAAGGAGGACTGCAAGGTGTCGCCCTGGGCGACTGCCGCGACGCGGCCCCGGCGCATAACGATGACGCGGTGGCAGCACGCGACTAGTTCATCGGTATCCGATGAACAGACCACAACTGCAGTCCCGGCCGCGGCCGCCTCAAGGACGAGCCCCCAGATGGCGGCCACCGCGGAGACGTCGACACCCTTCGTGGGCTCGTCAAGAACGAGGACCTTCAGCTCCGTACGAAGCCAGCGAGCAAGGACGACTTTCTGCTGGTTGCCGCCGCTGAGGAGACCGATCGGAACGTCAGGATCCGGGGGGCGGATGGCGATCTTGGCAGTCCAGTGCCTGGCCTCCGCGTCCTCGCCCTGGTGGTCGAGGAGGAGTCCATGCCATCGCGTACGAATCCTGGCCACGCCGAGGTTGGCTGTGACCGACATCGTGTCCATCACCGCATCCCCGGACCGGTCTGCTGGCACCAGACCGAGGCCATGCTCCACCGCGAGGTCCGGTCGGCCCGCGGGGAGTCGTTCGCCTGCGACCGTCACGTCCCCGGATCGGTTGATTCCCCCGTACAGCGCCATCGCAACGGATTCGCGACCCGATCCGTCGACCCCGGCGATGCCCACCACTTCACCCGGACGGACCTCGAAGTCGAGCTCGATGATCGAACGGGCCGCGAGTGACTGGACCTCCAGCACCGGCTCGAGCGAACTGAGGTCGTCACCGGCGCCGGCAATCCGGAGCGGCTGTGCCACATCACCGACCATGAGGTCGATCAGGGTTGGCTCGTCGAGCTCCGCGGCTGGCGCCGTCACGATCCTGCGACCATCGCGCAGAACGCTCACCCGTCCACCGAGACCGAAGATCTCCTCAAGGTGGTGCGAGATGTACAGGACCCCGAGGCCCTGGCTCTGTAGCGCTCGGATGACGCCGAAGATGCGCTCAACATCACGTGCCGGAAGAGCGGCTGTTGGCTCGTCGAGGACGACGACCCGAGTCGGGGCTCGGCCGGGCCGTACAGCTCGGGCAACGGCAAGCGCGGTGCGCTGAGTCGGACTGAGCTCCCTGACAGGCAGGGACGTGTCGAAGTCGAAGCCGAGCGAGCCGAGCAGCTCGCCAGTGACCTGACGAGCTTGCCGCCAGTCGATCCTGTGGGCGAACCCCTGGGGGAACGGGGTGTCCAGGAACAGGTTGTCGACCGAGTCGAGGCTCTCGACCAGTCCCAGGTCCTGGTGGACGAAACGGAGGCCGGCCGACGCAGCGGATTGAGCGTCACCCAGGTCGAACACTTCGCCGTCGGTCCTACCGGTGGCACCCGGATCCGGGCGGTGGTAGCCCGCAAGGACCTTCACGAACGTGGATTTGCCCGACCCGTTGTGCCCAACGAGCGCATGGACTTCACCGGCAGCAATGTCGAGATCGAGATCGCGCAGCACGGTGCTCCGACCGAAGGTCTTGGTCACGCCAGCTACGGCGAGGCGCGGAGCGCCGGCCGTTCCAGATCGGAGCGCTGGATCACCCATGAAGCGACTCCGTTCGTGGGCCGCCCTGGACTGGGCTGCGGCTTCCCGGACGTTATCCATGTGATCGCAGTCACGTCAATAGTGGAATGTCAATATCTACATCTTTTTCGACTTCGGCGGCTCGTGTGAGCGTGATTTTCAACATCCATCGGTCAGTTTCTCTATGCTTGACATGTAACTCTTTGCATGTTTCGCTGCCTTCAACGCTTCGCAGATCGCGCACCTGACAGACCGGTTGCGCACTGATCAACCCGAGGAGACAGCCCATGGGCGAGCTCGCACCGAACCCGGAACTTCCCAGCCAGTACCGCAGCAAGGCCACCCACTCGGGCCTGATTGCCGAGACCGATGTCTACGTGACGATGCGCGACGGCACACGACTGTGTGCGGACGTCTACCGCCCGGATACCGACGAGCCTCTTCCCGTCCTGTTGGCCTTCGCGATCTACAACAAGGAGCTGGCGACACCTGACGCAACTAGCCTGCCTCCGCAACCGGCGTGGTCACCGCTATGGATTGGGGCCACCGAGGCCGGCGACACGCGATTCATCACCTCGCGCGGCTACGTACACGTCGTGAGCATGCCGCGCGGCATCGGCAAGTCCGAGGGAGGTGGCTCGCGCGAGTTCGACTCCTACGACCTGATCGAGTGGATCGCCCAGCAACCGTGGTGCAACGGCGACGTCGGCATGATCGGCATCTCGGGCTTCGGAGCCGAGCAGATGCACGTCGCGCGCCAGGGCCCGCCGGCCCTGAAGGCGATCTTTCCCTACGACCCGCGTGGCGCCTACGGCACGCTCGGCGGGTTCCGCGAGGAGCACCCCGGGGGCGTGCTGAGTCTCTTCCGCTACCTGGTCGGGCACTTCAACGTCATGCACCAGGACAAAGGCTTGCCTCCAGAGCTGTCAGAGGCCCGTCAGGAGCTGTGGCGCGCTGCGATGGCCAACCCCGACTACGCGATGTACGGACATATCCTCAACGTGCTCAGCATGAAGGGCCAGCACATGCCAGGCGTCTTCGAGACCTTGATCAATCCGTTCGAGGAGGCAGGAACGGTCGAACGCAGCGAGGCTGAGTTCAAGAACATCAAGATCCCTGTCTACACAGGAGCGGGCTGGTACGGCTACACCTACAAGACGCACCTGCAGGGAGCCCAGACCTACTGGCGGCACCTCGAGGACATCCCCAAGAAGCTGCTCTTCCTGAGCCACGCCCACCTGGAGCGACCGTTCCACGGCCTGCACCACGAGATCGTTCGCTGGTACGACCACTGGTTGAAGGGGATCGACACCGGCATCCTCGACGAGCCTCCGGTGAAGTACTGGGTCAGCGGCGCCAACGAGTGGCGCACCGGCACTGACTGGCCGCTACCGGAGACCGAGTGGACCAAGCTCTATCTGACGAGCTGGGAACGACTGCGGAGCCAGGAGTTCACCCCAGGGTCCTCCGATGATCTGATCCCCCCGGACTCCTTCGTCCAGATGCCGCTCACGCACACCCGCTCGGTTGCCAAGCTGCGGTTCATGACAGACCCGCTCCCCCACGACGTGCTGATCGCGGGGCCCTCGAGCCTGAAGCTCTGGGCCTCGATCGACCAGGAGGACACCAACTGGATGGTCATCCTCAAGGACGTGGGGCCGGATCCGTCGGTCCGCAGCGCCCGCGAAGGCGAGTTCGAAGTACCGACCGATCTGCATGAGCGAGAGCTGACCCGAGGGTGGCTGAAGGCTTCCAACCGTGCGCTCGACACCGAGCGAAGCACCGCGTGGAAGCCGTTCCACCAACTGACTAGAGAGGCCGCGGCGCCCGTTGTTCCGGGCGAGGTCACCGAGTACAACATCGAGATCCTGGCCACGGCGAACCTATTCCGTGCTGGACACCGCATCTGTGTCGAGATAGCCAGCATGGACCGGCCCACCGGGGTTGCCGGTGCTACCGATGTCGAGTACGTCCCGTACCACCTCTGCAGCTCCCGTACGACGCTCCACAACATCTTTCACAACCCGGCGTACCCGTCGCACGTGCTACTGCCGGTCATTCCGCAGGTGCCGGCGCCGAGCTCGAGCGACGCCTGAGCTGGACCACGGTCCTGCTCGATACGTGTCCCAACACGAACCTACGAAACACCGAAACGGAGAAGCCATGGCCGAGAATCTCGTGACGTCGCTGGACCTCACACCTGCGCCGACGACCCGCAAGATCAGGCGGGTCGTCACCGGTCTCGACGAGCACGGACAGTCCGTCATTGCCATCGACGACGTGAGTCCCCACGTGACCTGTCAGGCGAACACCGATCAGTTCGTCGTCACTCAGCTGTGGCGCACGATGGAGACACCGGCCGTCAACGACGGCCCAGCCATTGATCTACCCGTGGATCCCTTGCCCGTTGCCCCGCCAGCGAACGGCTCGATCTTCCGTACCGTCGAGTTCCCGCCGGATTCAGTCTGGCGAGCTCCGGGCGCGGAGGGCGAGGAGATCGCCCGCAGGCAGATACACGCCACCCCCTCCATCGACTACTGCATCGTCCTGAGCGGCGAGATCTGGGCTGTACTCGACGCGCAGGAGACACTGCTCTCAGCCGGAGATGCTCTTGTCCAGCGCGGGACCAGGCACATCTGGTCCAACCGCTCGGATGAGCCGTGCGTCATCGCCTTCGTTTTGATCGACGGCAACGCAGTCGGCTGACTGGGCGTCGGCGCACGCGGCTCCGGATGGTGGCGAGACCGAAGTCAGGCCAAACCGGTTCGGCCAGCTTCGCCAGCGCGGATGCCGCCCGTTCGCAATCTCCAGCTCGGACGGGGTGCAGGTCGGTTCGAGGCGCCCGATCTCGAATGAACTCTCGACGACAAGACGTCACCGATCCTCGCCGCAGCCGCCTGTCGCCGGGCTCTTGGGTGCCTTCGACGTTCGCAGCCCATTGGTTCCTCCGATCCGAAGTTCAGTCATCCCTGCCAAGCACCCGGCAGACCAACGACTGGACAGCGACCGCGAAGAAGTCGCCTCACTGCGCTCCAACAACGAACTGCCACACACCTCATGCACTACGCGATCGGGCGGGTCGAGGTCAGCCCGTTGCGGGCTGTTCGCTAGCCCGGCCGCGAGTCGCGTAGACCGGGTGTGATCAGGGATAAGAAGCTGCCGGCCGGCGGCGGTTGCCTACATCGAACCGGCCCCAACTGCTCTCCGTCGCACATTGTCGGTCGACCGACAGCTCCTGACCGTTCCGGGTCACGGCGCGTCGTACGGGCCTCCGAAGACGAAGGCGAGCGTCCGGACCATCCCGCTCCCCCAGGTCGTCGTCGATGCTCTGGAGGCACGCCTGAAGACGTTCCCCGCGTCGAAGGCTAGCGATTTCGCCGGTCTGGTGTTCACTCACGACGAGGAGCACTGGACCCGGCGGAGGTTCGGCCACATCTGGCGACCGGTCGCCAAGGCAGCGGGTCTACCGGCCGGGACTGGCTTCCACGCGCTACGGCACTACTACGCAAGTCTCCTGATCCGGCACGGCGAATCGGTAAAGACCGTTCAGGCCCGACTTGGCCGCGGCTCCGCGTCAGAGACCCTCGACACGTACTCGCACCTGTGGCCGGACTCCGCAGACCGAACCCGGCAAGCGGTCGATCTCGTTCTGCTGAATCTTGCGGACTCTCTGCGGACTGAGACCCCTCCGAATTCGTAAACGCCCAGGTCAGAGGCCCAGTGCGGATGAGCTGGCTCATAGGCCGGGTTCTGTTCGCCGTACCGCCTCGCGACGACACGGTTGGCGACCATCCATCTAGGGGTGCCGTTGCCGACACCCTCGGGCGATCTACCCGCAAGCTCGGGCGAGCAGCCCTCGAACGCTTGCGTTTGATCTTGCTCCAGGTGGGGTTTGCCTAGCCGCGACAGTCACCTGCCGCGCTGGTGGTCTCTTGCACCACCGTTTCACCCTTACCGCTCGCTGTCGCATTCAACAGCGAGCGGCGGTCTGTTTTCTGTGGCACTTTCCCGCGAGTCACCTCGGGTGGGTGTTACCCACCACCTTGCCCTGTGGAGCCCGGACCTTCCTCGGCGAAGTTTCCTTCGACGCGGTCGCCCGGCCAGCCCATCCGCACGACTGAGGATAGGGCAGGTCAGAGGGTGAAACGGACGACTCGGGTCGAAACGTCGGCCTCGGCGAGGGTGACGGTGACGGCTTCGCCCACGGGAAGGTCGCCTGACGCGGCGGTGACACTCCCCTCGACGGCCGGCGTGTGCAGCTGTACGTCGCCCTTGTGCGGGTCGTCGCGCCTGGCCTCGAGAACGACGCCGTCGAACTTCTGTCCCACCCGGTCCTGCAGCGTCGCGGCCTCGACCAGGCTGAGTACGGCGCCCTCGTAGCCATGCGATCGACGGCCCGACTCCTCCATCGTCTTGGGCAGGTCGGGCAGCTTCTCCAGCACCCAGGCAGGCACCTCCGATCCGGCGGACAGGGCGACACACACCTCGAGGGCGTAGCGGTCGACGAGTCTGCGCAACGGCGCAGTGACGTGGGCGTACTCCGACGCGAGCGCGGCATGCTCTGGCTGCGCGGGCAGGTCGCCGTTGAAGCCGGCGTACCCGGCCCCGCGGAGCAGCGTCGTGCAGGCCACCACCATGGCCGCCTCGTTCGGCTTGTTCGGATCCAGTGACCGGATGAAGTCGGGGTAGCGCTGGTCGTCGGGCCAGTCGACCCTGAGTGCCTGGGCCGTCCGGTGCAGCCGCTTCACGGCCCAGGCCTCCGGCGGCGGCAGCGTCCGCAGGATGCCGACCCGGGCGCGGACCATCATCGAGGCCGCCGCGAAGCCGGTGAGCAGCGAGATCTGGGCATTCCAGTTCTCGACCGGGAGCATCGTCCGGAACTCAAGCCGCCAGGTGTCGCCCTCGATCTCGATCTCCTGCTCGGGCATCGGCAGCGAGACGCCTCCGCGCTCGGCCTCCTTGGCCAGCCGGAGCTCGCCCACCTCCTGGAGGAGGGTGAAGACCTCGTCCGCGCTGCCGGCGTCGATCTGCTGCTGGACGCCTTCGTAGTTGAGCTTGGCCCTCGATCTCACCAACGCACGCTCGAGCTTGACGTCGGTGCCCTCGCCGGTCTTGTCGAGGGTGATCGTCCACACCAGCGCGGGACGGACCTGGTCCGGGAGCAGCGAGGCCGCGCCCTCGGACAGTGCCTTCGGGTGCAGCGGAATCTTGCTGTCGGCGCCGTACAGCGTCTCGCCGCGCCTGTTGGCCTCGACGTCGATGGCGTCGCCGGCGGTGATGAAGGCGGCGAGGTCAGCGATCGCGTAGCGGACGACGTACCCGTCTCCCGAGCGCTCGAGATGCATCGCCTGGTCGAGATCCATCGAGGACTCGGGATCGATCGTCACGAACGGGATGTCCGTGTGATCCAGCGATGGCAGCCGGGGGCTCTTCGCGGCAGCTTCGGCGGCCTTCTCGACAGCGGCCGGGAACTCCACGTCGAGGTGCTGTTCCCGCTGGATGGTGGTGATCCCGTTGCGGAGGCCCTGAGCGGCAACGCCGTCGTCGGAGCAGACGGTGACAACTCTGTTCGCCATGTCCGTCAGCCTAGTCAGCCGTGACGGACACGACCCCGCTCGGTGACGTGCGACACGGCGGTTTGCCGGCAAGGTCCCTACGCTGGGCCGGTGCTGATCCTGCTACCGCCTTCCGAGGGCAAGACCCCACCTCGACGCGGGAAGCGAATGTCCTTGCAGGACCTCGATTTCATCGACCTCACCGAAGCCCGCGACACCGTCCTCACCGCGCTGGTGAGCCTCTGCGCGGAGGGCCCCGACCCACTGACACCGCTGCAGACCCAGCGGCTGGTCGAAGGCGCCGTCGCCACCCTCGGTCTCGGCCCGACGCAGGCCGAGGAGGTCCGTCGCAACGGCGGTCTGCTGACGGCACCGACGGCTCGGGCGGACAAGGTCTACTCCGGCGTGCTGTACGACGCGCTCGACATCGCCTCCCTCGAGGGGCCAGCCAAGCGGCGTGCCACCCGCTGGCTGGCGATCACCTCGTCGCTCTTCGGGCTGGTCCGGCCGAACGATCCGATCCCGGCGTACCGACTTTCCGGTGACGTGACGCTCCCCGACGTCGGCGTCGTGTCCGCGCACTGGCGCAAGCACCTGGACCCGGTCGTGCGCGACGCTGCCGGCAACGGCCTCATCATCGATCTCCGGTCCACGATGTACGCCGGCTTCTGGCGCCCGTCCGCCGACACCGGTGCACGCGTTGCGACCGTCCGGGTGCTGCACCAGGTCGGCTCCGAGCGCAAGGTCGTCAGCCACTTCAACAAGGCCACCAAGGGCCGGATCGTCCGCGATCTGCTGCTCGACGGCGGCACCCCCAACACGCCACCGCAGCTGGCCGACCACCTCGCCCAGCTCGGCTGGAAGGTCGAGGTCGGCCCCGCCAAGCCCACCGGCCAGCAGCTCGACGTCATCATCGACGCCATTTGATGGATAGTCCGCCACGAAACGGCTGAGAACCGGGCGGAATTACAGCCGTTTCGTGGCGGACTATCCGTCCAGAAAGGCGGTCTCGGTGGGGCGGGCGTTGAAGAGCCGCATGTTGGCCATCGGCTCGTCACCGTCGGGGCCTCCGTCGAAGTACGAGATCACCGTGACCGACGCCGGCGCGAGCTCCATCCGGTAGACCGAGAGCAACGGCGCCTTCAGTGCGTCCACCACCATCGCCTTGATCGGCGTGACATGGCTGACCACGACGATCGTCTTCCCGGCGTACTTCTTCACGAGGCGGTCGCGACCGGCCAGCACCCGCTCCTGGACCACCACGAACGACTCACCGCCGCCGGGCGCGTACTCGATGTTGCCCAGCCACGCCGAGAGGTCGTCGGGGTACTTCTCCTGCACCTCCACGAAGGTCAGCCCGTCCCACGACCCGAACTCCATCTCCGCGATGCCGGGCTCGATCTCGATGGGCTTCCCGAGCACCTCGCCGATGATCTCCGCCGACTCCTGAGTACGGCGCACCGGGGAGCTGACCAACGCGTCGATCTGGTCGCGCATCGGCGCGAGCCACTCCGCCGTCGCCCGGGCCTGGGCTTTTCCCTCGTCGTTCAGGGGCGGGTTGGAGCTCGCCAGGCCACCCGAGAAGAGCTTGCGCAGGGTGTGGTCGGTGACGCCGTGCCTGACCAGGATCAGCGTGGTCGGCGGGGCACCCGGAGCCGACCAGCCGCGGTAGCCGGCCTTCTCCTCGTCGTTCCCGGCGGTCGAGCGAGCTCCGGTGGTCGGGTTTGTCGAGTCCACCGGGAACCCGTCGAGCGCCTCGTTGGCCAACCGGTCGGCGTGCTTGTTCTGTTCGCGCGGCACCCAGGTGTACGTCGTACCGATCGGAGCCAGGCTCTGGGCCTGGGCAGCGAGCGGCCGCATCGACGGATGCTTGACCTTCCAGTTGCCCGACATCTGCTCGACGACGAGCTTGGAGTCCATCCGGACCTCGACCCCGGCATCGGGCGCGTGCTCGGCTGCCAGTTCGAGGCCGGCGATCAGGCCTCGGTACTCCGCAACGTTGTTGGTGGTGACGCCGATCGCCTCAGCGCGCTCGGCGATGACCTCGCCGGTGGCGGCGTCCTTGAGCACGGCGCCGTACGCCGACAGGCCCGGATTGCCACGCGATCCACCATCGGCCTCGATCACGACCGATGCGAAGCTCACAGACCTGACTCCCCGGTGCGCACCAGGATCCGGTCGCACTCCTCACAGCGCACCACGTCGTCGCTGGGACGCTTCGCGATGATGCCGAGGTCGGATGCGTTGAGGTTGATCTGGCAGCCGGTGCAGCGACGCTGAAGGAGCGCGGCAGCACCGACGCCACCCTTCTGGGCGCGGAGCTTCTCGTAGAGCGCCATCAGGTCCTCGGGCATCCCGGTCGCGGCGACCTTCCGATCGTTCGCCGCAGTGATGAGCGCGTCGTTGAGCCCACCGGCCTTCTTGTCACGCGCGGCCGTCACGGCGGCGATCTGCTCGTCGACCTCGGCGAGCTCCGCAGTCCGCTCGTCGAGCGAGGCCTGAGCGGTCTCGAGCCGCTCCATCACCTCGAGCTCGGTGTCCTCGAGGCTGCTGATCCGGCGCTTGAGCGACTCGACCTCACCGAGCATCCGCTCGAGGTCCTTCGGGTTGTGCACCTGACCGGAGTCCATCAGGTTCTGGTCGCGGGTCTGCCGGGTCTTGACCTGTTCGACGTCGGCGTCGGCGCGCTTCTGCTCACGGGTGAGGTCGTCGACCTCGATGCGGTGGTCGCGAGCCGCGTTGTCGACCTCACGGTGCCGTTCCGCGAGCTCCTTGAGCTTCAGCGTCTCGGGCATCGTCGCGAGCTGGTGGTTGAGCGTGTCGAGCTGGGCGTCGAGCTCCTGGACGTCGAGCAGCTTCAACTGGACAAACGGGTCGGCTTTCAGCGGTGCTCTCCTCAGTCAGTCCCGACCAGCGACATGGAACGTCCATGGGTCGGTATTTGTTGCGCTCACGCGAGTCTCCACCGTATCGCCCAATGCGGTCGCCAGTTTCCGCTGGAGCACCGGCAGCCAGGTCCACTCGGCCGCCCAGTGCGCAACGTCGACCAGCGCAGGTCCGCCGTACTCCCGGGACTCGGACGCCGGATGGTGCCTCAGATCGCTCGTCAGGTAGACGTCGGCACCGGCCGCGCGTGCCCGGTCGAGCAGGAAGTCACCCGCTCCCCCACACAGTGCCACGGTCTCCACGCGCCGCGCCGGGTCGCCAGCGACGCGCACGCCCTGCGCTGTGGTGGGAAGTACGCCGGCAACTCGATCGGCGAACTCCTTGAGGGACAAGGGCTTCTCGAGTCTTCCGATGCGACCGGATCCGCTTGTCAGGTCGTCCAGAGTGGCGAGCTCGATGACGTCGTACGCCGGCTCCTCGTAGGGATGTGCAGCCAGCATCGCCGTGACAACCGCCGACCGGAGCTCCCGCGCGAGGACCGCCTCGATCCGGACCTCTTCGACGGTCTCGAGCTCACCGACCGCGCCGATCGTCGGCTGCGCTCCGTCGAGCGGGCGGAACCGGCCCTCGCCCGGTGTGCTGAACGAACAGCTGTCGTAGTCACCGATCGCCCCGGCACCAACGTCGGTCAGCGCAGCGCGGATCGCGGGGGCACTGTCACGCGGGGCGAAGACCACGATCTTGTCGAGGGGCCCACGGGCGTTCGGCTCGAGCGGCTCCGGGTCGACGAGCCCGAGTGCCAGCGCCAGCGACTCCGAGACGCCATCGGCCGGGGCATCGGCATTGGTGTGTGCGGTGTAGAGCGCGCAGCCGTTGGTGATCAGCTGATGCACCAGTCGGCCCTTGGGGGTCGTCGCAGCAACGCCGTGCGTGGCCCTGAGGAACAGCGGGTGGTGGGTGACGACCAGGTCGGCGTCGAACGCCCGCGCTTCGTCCGCAACGGCCAAGACCGGATCCACGGCCAGCAGGATCCGGCGTACGTCGGAGGCGGGATCACCGCAGGTCAGCCCGACCGCGTCCCAATCCTCGGCCGTGTGAGGCGGGTACCACCCCTCGAGCAGGCCGATCACGTCCGACAGCGTAGGCATGACGAGAGGCTAGCCGGACCCTGGGTTGGCGTCATACCGACTGGCTCCTCGAGCGACCAGGCGGTATGACGTCCCGCCAGGTCTGGGCGATCAGTTGACCTGGCGGTCCCGGCCTTCCCAATAGGGCGCCCGCAGCTTGAACTTCTGCAGCTTCCCGGTCGCCGTACGAGCGAGCTCGGAACGGAACTCGACCGACGTGGGCGCCTTGTAGCCGGCGACCTTCGACTTGCAGTACTTGATCAGCTCGGCCTCGGTCAGCGTGGAGTCCTTGGAGAGCACCACGAGCGCCTTGATCGTCTCGCCCCACTTCTCGTCGGGAATGCCGATCACCGCGACCTCCTCGACATCGGGGTGGGAGAAGATCACGTCCTCCACCTCGATGGAGGAGACGTTCTCGCCGCCGGTGATGATCACGTCCTTCTTCCGGTCCTGGATCGTCAGGTAGCCGTCGTCGCCGATCACCCCGCCGTCGCCGGTGTGGAACCAGCCGCCTGCCAGCGATCTCTCGGACTCCTCGGGCTGCTCCCAATAGCCCTCGAGGATCACGTTGGAGCGCGCCAGCACCTCACCCTCGGGATCGATGCTGAGCGTCACCCCGATGGCCGGCTGGCCGGCCCGGACCAGCCTGGTCGCGCGCTCCTCACCGTCGAGGGAGTCCCACTCGGAACGCGTCCGGTTGATCGTCAGCAGCGGCGAGGTCTCGGTCAGCCCGTAGATCTGGATGAACTCCCAGCCGAGCTCCGCCTCGACGCGCGCAACCGTCTTGGTCGGCGGAGGCGCCCCGGCGACGATGATGCGGACCTTGTCACGCCCGGGGATCTCGCCCTCCCACGATCCGGCTGCCTCGAGTACGGCGGCAACCACAGCGGGCGCGGCGCACATCACGGTGACGCCGTACTTCTCGATCCGACGCAGGATCTCGGCACCGTCGACCTTGCGGAGTGCGATCTGCGGAACGCCCATGCCGGTCATCGCGAACGGCATCCCCCAGCCGTTCGCGTGGAACATCGGCAGCGTGTGGAGGTAGACATCCCGATCGGTCACCCCGGCATGCAGTGCGAACGTCACGGCGTTGATCCAGATGTTGCGGTGGGTGATCTGCACGCCCTTCGGACGTGCGGTCGTGCCGGAGGTGTAGTTGATCGTGGCCGTCGCGTTCTCGTCGTGCTCCCATGCCTTCGGCTCGACATCGGGCAGATAGAGGTCGTCGTCCTGGCCCAGGATGAAGACGCGCTCGCACTTGACATTCGCGAGGGTGTCCTTCAGCTCCGGGTCGATGTAGAGGACCCGCGCGCCGGAGTGCTCGACGATGTAGGCGACCTCGTCGGGTGCGAGCCGGAAGTTGATCGGCACCAGCACCCGTCCGAAACCGGTCACCCCGAAGAACGAGGTGAAGAGCCGGGCGCTGTTGTGCGAGACGAACGCGACCCGCTCCCCCACTCCGATGCCCAGCTCATCGAGCTTCGCCGCCATGGCCCGCGCCTTGACGCCCACCTCGGCGTAGGTCAGCGAGCCGAGTGACGGCGCCGGCTGCTCCGGTTCGTCGACGATGCCGGTGCGCTCGCCGTACACCGCCAGAGCGCGGTCGAGAAAGTCAGCGGCACTGAACGGAACGATCACGGTGTGGCCTCCATCACGACGGGATGGGGGCAACTTTAGCCATCAGCCAACGGCGCCGAAGAGCGGTGCGCGCGACCGGTGTTGCCGACTGGTGCGTCCGTCGCGAGGGGCCGGCGACCCGTAGCCGGCCGGCCCAGATGCGTCCGGCTTGCTCCCAGCAACGAAGCAAGTGGGTGCAGAGGGGATCGAACCCCCGACATCTTCCTTGTAAGGGAAGCGCTCTACCGCTGAGCTATGCACCCCGGTGGGCAAACGACCCACGCAGTGGGGCGCGGGCTCGGCACAGACTAAGGGAGCACGGGCGGGCCGATCAAAATGACCGGGATCGAAACTGTCCGGGAATTGAAGCTGCGACCGCCGGCGTCTCGGGTCACCAGCGGTCGCAACACCGAAATCATGGACGATGAACGCGCAATTGTCATCGTCAATCGCGTTGTCTGACCGAAATTGCCCGATTGGACTAGACCGCCTCGGCCAATCTAGTTGACTGCGTGACCAAATCCCTCGGTTCACCCATGTCGTTGTGCACGAACCAGGCGACCTTCCCCTCTTTGTCTACGACGAACGACGACCGCCGCGCGCAGCCGGCCCGCTCGTCGAAGACGCCGTACGCCGAAGCGATCGCGCCGTGCGGCCAGAAGTCCCCAAGCAGCGGGAAGAAGATCGCATCTCGGTCCGCGAAGGCCCGCTGGGAGTAGATCGGATCGCACGAGATCGCCAACAACGTGGTGTCGTCGGTCTCGAACAGTCCGAGCTCGTCACGGAAGCCGGTCAGCTCGCCGGTGCACACCCCGCTGAAGGCGTAGGGATAGAAGACGATGAGTACCGCCTTCTTGCCCCGGTACGCCGACAGGGTGACCTTCGAGCCGTGCTGGTCGCGCAGAGTGAAGTCCGGGGCGGCATCGCCGATCGCGAGGGCCATCAGAGCTTCATCAGGTCACGCTTGAGGATCTTGCCGGTTGCGTTGCGGGGCAGCTCATCGAGGAAGACGATCTCGCGGGGCACCTTGAAACGGGCGAGGTTCTCCCGCACGAACGCCTTCAGCTCGTCCTCACTGACGTCGCCCGTCACGACGACGAAGGCCCGCAGCCTCTTGCCGAACTCCTCGTCGTCGACACCGATCGCGGCCGCCTCGGCGACGAGCTCGTGCCGGGACAGGCAGTCCTCGATCTCCTTGGGGAAGACGTTCTCGCCACCGGAGACGATCATCTCGTCGTCGCGACCCTCGACGAACAGGTAACCCGCGGCGTCGAAGCGGCCGACATCACCGCTCGACATCAGACCGTCGAGCATCGCCTTGTTGCCGCCGTCACCGGTGTAGCCCTCGAAGAGCATCGAGTTGCCCACGAAGATCCGGCCGGCGTCACCGTTCCTGGCCGGATTGCCCAGCTCGTCGTACAACTTCACGATGGTGTTGCGCGGCGGCTTGCCGGCCGTGCCGGGGGCGGCCCGAAGGTCGGCCGGCTGCGCGATCGTCGCCCAGGCCACCTCGGTCGAGCCGTAGATGTTGTAGAGGTTCTCGCCGAACGCATTCATCCAGTTCGTGGCGAGATCACCGGGCAGCGCGGACCCGGATGCCGCGACCACCTTGAGCCGGGAGAAGTCACCACGTCGCTTCTCCTCGGGAAGGGCAAGGATCCGCTGCAGCATCACCGGGATCACCACGAGCGAGTCGCAGTGGTGCTTCTGGAGGGTCTCGACACAGTCGGCCGGGTCGAACTTGCGGCGCAGCACCATCGTGGTGCCCAGCAACATCGACAGGTTGAGGTGTGCCCAGCCCCAGGTGTGGAACAGCGGTGCGGCGATGTGACAGGTCCAGTTGGCCCGCAGCGGGATCTTCGACAGCAGCGCTACGGCGGCGTCGATACCCGCCTCGCCGCGAGGTGCGCCCTTGGGCGTGCCGGTCGTCCCGGACGTGAGGATCACCGGACGACTCATCCGCGACGGTGCCGGACGCTTCTGCGTCGAGCCGCCCACGATCAGATCCTCGATGACCGGGTGCTCACCGGCGGTGTCTCGGACGCCGACGTCCCACGCCACGATCCGGCGGACCTGAATACCTGAGCGGTCGATCAGGTCGCCGAACTCCGCGTCGTAGACGACCGCGACCGGTCGCTCGCGGGCACAGACCTCGCCGAGCTGCGGGGCCGCGAAGGCGGTGTTGAGGTAGAGGATGTCGGCGCCGAGCTTGGACAGAGCCGTCGACGTCTCCACGAAGTACCGGTGGTTGCGGCAGAGTACGGCGACACTGTCGCCCTCGCTGACACCGAGAGCGGCGAGCGCGTTGGCCAGCCGGGTCGATCGCTCATCGAGATCACCCCAGGTCAGCTCGCCGAGCTCGTCGATCAGGCCGATCTTCTTGGGCGACCGCACGGCAAGCGTCCCGAAGCCGCCGGCGAAGCCAAGACCGAAGTTCTTCATGGTGATGCCCATGGTCGCGAGCGTGACGGGACCGTAGGGACGGATCACCCCGCACTGGGTGAGCACCTTGCCGGCGTACACCTTGTCGACGGCCTGACCCACGAGCACATCAAACATGGAGGTTGTCTCCTGAACGTATCGGGCAACCGCCCGTGGGAACTGAACTGCGAAAGGTGGACGTCAGCGGGTCTTGGGAGCGACGAGCTTGGTGGCCGACCAGTCCTTGCTGATCGCGACCGTTGTCGTCGTGGACAGACCAGCGACCGGAGCAGCCTCGGCGATGTCCGAGGGGTCCACGGCCTGGGGCCGTCCGACCTTCGGGCACATCAGCCAGATCGAGCCGCCTCCGACGAGGTCGGTCAGCGAGTCCACGAGTGCGTCGACCAGGTCGCCGTCCTCGTCACGCCACCAGAGCACGACGGCGTCAACCACGTCTCCGTGATCGCCATCGACCATGTCGCTGTCGATTGCGTCCTCGATCGCCACCCGTAGCGCGTCGTCGACATCCTCGTCCCAGCCGAGTTCCTGCACCACCATGCCGGGCTTGAAACCCAGCCGGTCGCCTACCTGGACGTCCGCGCCACCTGCGGTCGAGCTCACGTATCTCCTCCACTCATAACGAACATTGCAGCCCAGTCCACCGGACGGAGCCCTGCAGGCGCAACCCCAGATGCATTCGTGCCACGCACTGGTCACCGCACCGGTGGCTGCGATCTGCCCACTTCGAGTACCCGACCAGGACCGTTCGATGCGCTGGCCACGTACTCATCGGTAGATTTGGTAAGGCTTCTCGACGTGCAACGATGCAAGGGATCCGTGATCCGGGTCAACTGAAACGATCGAGCCGAGAGCGAAGACAACGTGGCTGAGAACGACACCTCAAGCGGACGCAAGACCCCCACCGCTGCGGTTATCCATGAAGGCCTGCCAACGCAGCTGCCTGACATCGACCCAGACGAGACTCACGAGTGGATCGACTCGTTCGACTCACTGATCGACGAGCGCGGACGTGCGCGAGCGCGCTATGTGATGCTGCGGCTGCTGGAGCGGGCCCGAGAGAAGCAGGTCGGCGTACCCGCCCTGCGTAGCACCGACTACATCAACACGATCCCGCCCGAGCGTGAGCCGTGGTTCCCCGGCGACGAGGACATCGAGCGCCGGATCCGCGCGTTCATCCGGTGGAACGCGGCCGTCATGGTCAGCGACGCGAACCGCAAGGGCCTCGAGGTCGGCGGCCACATTGCGACGTACCAGTCCAGCGCCTCGCTCTACGAGGTCGGCTTCAACCACTTCTTCCGCGGCAAGGACCACCCCGGCGGCGGCGACCAGATCTACATCCAGGGCCACGCCTCCCCCGGCATCTACGCCCGTGCCTTCCTCGAGGGCCGGCTCACCGAGCGGCAGCTCATGTACTTCCGCCAGGAGGTGCAGCACGGCCCGGGCGCCGGGCTCCCGTCGTACCCGCACCCCCGGCTGATGCCGCAGTTCTGGGAGTTCCCGACCGTCTCGATGGGGCTCACCGCGCTCAACGCGATCTACCAGGCCCGGTTCAACCGCTACCTGCACAACCGCGGGATCAAGGACACCAGCCAGCAGCACGTCTGGGCGTTCCTCGGCGACGGCGAGATGGGCGAGCCGGAGTCGCTCGGCGCGATCAGCCTGCCGGCGCGCGAGGAGCTCGACAACCTGACCTTCGTCGTCAACTGCAACCTGCAGCAGCTCGACGGTCCGGTCCGCGGCAACGGCAAGATCATCCAGGAGCTGGAGTCGCTGTTCCGCGGCGCCGGCTGGAACGTGATCAAGGTGATCTGTGGCCGCGAGTGGGACGCCCTGCTCGCCCGCGACGTCGACGGCGTCCTGGTCAACCAGATGAACAGCACCCCCGACGGCGCCTTCCAGACCTACTCGGTCGAGGACGGCGCCTACAACCGCGAGCACTTCTTCGGGCCCGACCCGCGGCTGCGCAAGATGGTCGAGCACATGAGCGACCGGCAGATCGAGAAGCTGCCGCGCGGTGGTCACGACTACCGCAAGGTCTACGCCGCCTTCGACGCCGCCACCAAGCACGTCGGCCAGCCGACCGTGATCCTGGCCCACACCATCAAGGGCTGGACGATCGAGGCTCTGGAGGGCCGCAACGCGACCCACCAGATGAAGAAGCTGAGCAAGGACGACCTCAAGAAGTTCCGCGACCGGCTCTACCTGCCGATGAGCGACCGCGACATCGAGGAGGCCTACGACACCACCGGGGCCGCGCCGTTCTTCCACCCCGGTATGGACTCCCCCGAGATCGAGTACATGCTCGAGCGCCGTCGTCAGCTGGGCGGCTCGCTCCCCCAGCGCGTCGTCCGGGGCACGACGCTGACCCTGCCCGGCGACCAGATGTACGCCGAGCTCAAGAAGGGCGGCGGCAAGAACAAGGTCGCCACGACGATGGCCGCCGTCCGGCTGCTCAAGGACTGGATGAAGGACCCCAACATCGGCCAGCGGATCGTGCCGATCGCGCCCGACGAGTACCGCACGTTCGGCATGGACTCGATGTTCCCGAGCGCCAAGGTCTACAACCCCGGCGGCCAGCAGTACGAAGCGGTCGACCGCAAGCTGCTGCTGTCCTACAAGGAGTCGGCGCAGGGCCAGATGCTCCACGAGGGGATCTCGGAGGCCGGCGCCGTCGCGTCGGCCACCGCCGCCGGGTCGGCGTACTCGACCCACGGCGAGCCGATGATCCCGTTCTACATCTTCTACTCGATGTTCGGCTTCCAGCGGACCGGCGACTCGATCTGGGCGATGGCCGACCAGCTCGCGCGCGGCTTCCTGATCGGCGCCACTGCCGGCCGGACGACGCTGACCGGTGAGGGGCTGCAGCACGCCGACGGACACTCCCCCCTGCTGGCGCTGACCAACCCGGCGGTCGTGCACTACGACCCGGCGTTCGCCTACGAGATCGCCCACATCGTGCAGAACGGCCTCGCCCGGATGTACGGCTCGAGCGACGAGCACCCGAACGGCGAGGACGTCTTCTTCTACCTGTCGGTGTACAACGAGCCGACCGTGCAACTGCGGGAGCCCGAGGGCGTCGACGCCGAAGGGATCCTGCGCGGCATCCACCTGGCCAAGCCCG
>JAOPXK010000092.1 GCA_025965195.1 Marmoricola sp. | reverse complement strand
GTCAGGTCGCCACCGAAGTGCGCGTAGACCCGCTTGTCCATCACCCGGCGGTACACCGGCGGGATCAGCGACAGCACGATCATTCCGGCGTAGCCCGTCGGCAGGACCGGGGACTCCTCGAAGTCGCGCAGGGTCTGGTAACGACGGGTCGGGTTCGCGTGGTGGTCGCTGTGCCGCTGCAGGTGGTAGAGCAGCACGTTGGTGGCGATGTTGTTGGAGTTCCAGCTGTGGCTGGGGTCGACGCGCTCGTAGCGGCCGGTCTTGTCCGCACCGGTGCGCTGGCGCAGCATCCCGTAGTGCTCCATGTAGTTGACGACCTCGAGCAGCGAGAAGCCGATGATCGCCTGGATGACCAGGAACGGGATCACCGTGGGACCGAACAGCGCGATCACGCCGCCGAAGAGCACGGCCGACATCACCCAGGCGTTCAGGACGTCGTTGCCGACCCGGAACGGGTGCAGGTTCTTGCGGGCGTAGCGCTTCTTCTCCAGGTTCCAGGCGCTCTTCAGCGAGCCGCCGACCGTGCGCGGCCAGAAGGCGTAGAAGGACTCACCCATCCGGCTGCTGGCCGGGTCCTCGGGAGTCGCGACCCGGACGTGGTGGCCGCGGTTGTGCTCGATGTAGAAGTGGCCGTAGAAGCTCTGGGCGAGCGCGATCTTGGAGAGCCAGCGCTCGCTGGCCTCACGCTTGTGACCGAGCTCGTGGGCGGTGTTGATGCCGATGCCGCCGATGCAGCCGATCGAGACGGCGAGGCCGATCTTGTCGATCAGGTTGAGCCCGAGGTCGCCGGTCAGCCGTCCGCCGAACGCGGTCGCGCTGGCGTCGAGGCCGGTGTGGGCGTAGAGCCACGCGAGGGGGTTGCCGCCCGAGACGATCCACATCGCACCGACGAAGCCGAGGTACTGGATCGGCAGGTAGAGGTAGGTGATCCAGCGGTAGTACCTGTCCTGCTCCAGCGCCTCGATCACGTCGTCGGGCGGGTTGGAGCGGTCGAGGCCGGTGAGCAGGTCGATCGCGGGTACGACGAGCAGGATGATGACCGGGCCGACCCAGAGGACCGCACCGACGCCGGTGAGGACGTAGCCCCCATAAGCGATCAGGGCCAGCGACGGCACCACCAGGCCGATCAGCCAGAGGTAGCGCTTCTTGTCACGCCAGATCGCCGTGGATCCCTCCGGGATCGTGGCGTTCGCTACCGACGCCGTCGGGTACTTGTTCGCCATGGTGTGGCCTCCGCTACGCAGTTGTACATAGTGCGGTGAGATGTAAACCGCTTTACAGAAAGGTACTACTTGTAAAGCACGCTGACAAGACACCGTCTTTGTGAAGCCGGTCAGCAGTCTGTCGCCCCGATCCGTCGAATAATCTGGCCAGGGACAGGCGGAGGTGAGGCGAGATGACAGCGCGAGTGATCCCTCGAGTGACAGCCGTGAGCAGCGACGGCGAGCACCGGTTCAGCAAGCCGACCACCTCGGGCATCAGCCTGCTGGCCGGACTGGGCGTGGCGGGTGATGCGCATCTCGGAGTCACCGTGCAGCACCTGTCCCGGGTACGACGGGACCCGACCCAGCCCAACCTCCGGCAGGTCCACCTGATGCACGCCGAGCTGCACGACGAGCTGCGGGCCCTCGGGTACGCCGTCGATGCCGGCCAGCTCGGCGAGAACATCACCACCCGTGACCTCGATCTGCTCGGGCTACCTCGCGGGGCCGTGCTGCGGATCGGCGACGAGGCCGTCGTCGAGATCACCGGGCTGCGCAACCCGTGCGCGCAGATCGAGGCGTTCCGGCCCGGCCTGCTCAAGGAGGTCGTGCATCGCGACGAGGCCGACAACCTGGTTCGCAAGGCAGGGGTGATGGGCGTCGTACGCGCTGGCGGTCAGGTGCGGCCCGGCGACCGCATCGAGGTCACCCTGCCCGACGGCCGGTCCCTCCCCCTCGAGCCGGTCTGAGCGGCACGAGCACCAGCGTGCCGGTCAGCTCGCCGTGGTCGCGGAGATCAGCCCGGTTCTTGAACGAGCCAACCCGCACCGCGAGCACGAACCCGTTGTCCAGCTGGAGATTCACGTGGTCGCGGTCGACGGCGACCACCCTGCCGCGGACCAGGTAGCGAGCACCGTCGCGCCGTTCGAGGAGGCCTACAGCGATGCCAGGGAAGACGTCACCCTCCGCGGTGAGATGAACGGCGCCCCGGATCACGTCACCGACCGCGTACCCCGCCGCGACCGACGCCGGCACCTGGCCGGTCAGCGTCAGGTCGTCCATCGTGAACGTGACGAGGTCCCCGTCGACCGCGACGACGGTCTTGCGCCGCCAGCGGCGTCCACGGGTGAGGCTCAACAACAGGATCGCCAGCAGGATCAGGTCCGCGATGGCGGCGACGAACAGGAAGAGATGGCTCGGGAGCTCGGCGTCCGGGCTGTTCGACGACGGCCTCCCCGGGACCACGCGCACCGCCAGCCCGCCGCCCTGCTCGGCAGCCTCGAACGCGGCCTCGTCGACATGCGCGGTGTACGTCGTACCAGCCGGGTCGACCGACTTCGGCAGCCTGTACTCGACGAGCCGGGACCCGCGCAGCGTGTGGGTCCCGGTCACGGTCGCGGTCACCTCGCGGCCACGGCTGCTGATCTCGTGGTTGGTCCACGTGTCGTGCGCGAGCGGGAGGTTCACCAGCACCACGACGACCAGCAGGGCAACGAGGCGCATCCGGTCAATCTAGAGGGGTGCGTCCCCTGGACCTGGCCATCCTGGGGGTACGTTGGCGCGATCCGTCTGAGAGGACCCGCCTGCCGATGCCAACCCAGGAGTCCGGCGTGCTCTCGGTCGACCGGCTCGGCATCCACATCCAGGCGGCGACCGACCACGCCGTCGACGTCGGTTTCGACGGTCGCAGGGTCTGGTCGTTCTGGACGCTGCGGGACACGACGGCGGAGCCGGGCAGCCTGCTCGCCGAGTGGCCGCCACCGCTTCGTCCCTTCCTCGACGGCTCCACGCGGCTGACGGTCACCGACCACCTGAGCGGCATGACGCTGTACGACGCCGAGGTGGCGCTCGGCAGTGCGGGCGGCCGGATCGCTGTCGACAACGCGCGCGGGAACCCGCTCGGCATCGACAAGAGCGGCAAGCTCACCCAGACCTTCGACACCCGTGGTGATGACGACGTGGCCTCGCTGCTCGACGCGATGGGCATCGCCTTCGGTGCCCTGCAGGACTTCGGGATGGACGCCTTCCTCGCCTACGGCAGCCTCCTCGGCGCCGTACGCAGTGGTCGGCTGATCGGGCACGACAGCGACGCGGACCTCGGCTACGTCAGCCGGCACGAGCACCCCTACGACGTGATCATGGAGTCGATGGCCCTTCGCCGGGCCGTCGAGGCGACCGGACTGCGGACCCGTCGCTACAGCAGCTCGGCGTTCAAGGTCCTGGTCGACGAGGCCGACGGCTCGATCCGGGGGCTCGACGTGTTCGGCGGGTTCCTGATGGGCGGCGACCTGCATCTGATGGGTGAGCTGAGCGTTCCGTTCCAGCGGGACTGGCTGCTGCCGCTGAGCACGGTGACCCTCGAGGGCCGGCCGTTCCCTGCGCCGGCGCAGCCCGAACGGCTGCTGGAGGCGACGTACGGCGCGAACTGGCGGGTGCCCGACCCGGCGTACCACTACCAGACACCCCGGCTGACCGACCGACGGCTGAGCGGCTGGTTCCGGGAGGGCTCCAGCTTCGAGCGGAAGTGGGAGGCCCGGTTCGCCCCGGTCGCCCACACGGTGCCCTCCGAAGGGCCGAGCAGCCTGGCGCGTCTGGTCGTCGAGCGTGAGGGCATCCCCGCTCGCGTCGTCGACCTCGGTTGGGGTCGCGGCGGTGACGCGTTGTGGTTCGCGCGGCAGGGCTCGGCCGTGACGGGCTTCGACTACGCGCAACGCTCCTCGATCGGCGTACGCCGGACAGCCGAGCAGGAGAAGCTCGACGTCAGGAGCGAGCGGCTCAACTTCTTGGACGTCCGGTCCTGGATGTCGCAGGCCTCCCGGCTGGCGCACGAGCAGGGCCCGCGAACGATCTTCTGCCGGCAGGTCATCGAGGCGACCACGGCCTTCGGCCGCGACGGCGTGTGGCGATTCTGCGACATGGTCCTGCGCGACGGCGGCCGGCTCTACCTCGAGTTCCACTCCGGCCCCCGTAGCCGACACGGCAAGGACCTGCTCGCGGTGCTCCCGATCGACCTGGTCACCAAGGAGATCGAGGACCGCGGCGGGAGGATCACCGAGGTCTCGAAGGGCAGTCAGAATGACGACGACCGGCCGATCTGCCAACTGGTCGTGGAATGGCAGCGACCGCAATCCAGGCCCGACGACAGATCAGGAGGGACCGATGAGCAGGAACTCAACCAGGTCCGGTGACGACGACGCGATTGCAGAGCTTCGCAAGCGCGTCTCCCAGCTCGAGGCGGAGATGCAGGAGTCCCGGCGGCTCAACCGTCGCCTCGCGGAGATGACCGACCTGCTCCAGGAACTGCTGTTGCCGGCAGCGAAACAGGACACGACAGCCATCGCGGCCGCCGTGTCCCGTCTCAACCAGGCGCTCTGAACCAGAGGCTATTTCTGGACCTTGACCGTGGTCTTCTCCGATCCGACCTTGACGTGGCCGTCTCCGGAGTAGGTGGTGGTGAAGGAGTAGCTCCCCTTCGCCTTGTACGCCGGGATGGTGAAGGTGATCGCCCCGTCGACCAACGCGCCCTTGCCGAGCACCCGGTTGCCATCCGTCACGACGACGTTGCCGGTGGGCGTGAACCCGTCGGCGGAAACCGTGATGTTCACCGTCGGAACGTCACCGACCGTGACCGGCGACGGGGTCACCACCGCCTTGATGTCGGCCTTGACCAGCTCGGCCTTCTTGACCGTGAGGTCGACCGTGGTCGAGGACGGCTCGATGTTGCCCGAGCCGAGGTAGCGCACCGAGAGGGTGAACCTGCCCTCGTAGTCGAACGCCGGCAGCGGGACCGTGGCGTGGCCGTTCACGACCGCCGCCGTACCGAGCACCGTCGGGCCGAGGCGCAGCTCGACCTTGCCGGAGGTCACGGACGCGCCCTGGCTCCGGACGGTCGCGGTCACCGATGCGTCGGTGTCCCCGACTCGCACGGTGTCCGGGTCGATCCTTGCCGTGGTCGTCGACGCGACCGGTGCCTGAGGCGCCGGGATGTCGAAGCCCACCAGCAACGGGTCGTGGTCGCTGGAGCGATACGGGTTGGCGGCGTACAGGTTGGTGGCGTTGTAGTTGTGGCGGCTGTACTCATAGGCCACCGACTCGACGGAGTTGATGTTCCACACCGCCGCACCCTTGACGTCCGCGAGCGCGTCCGCGTTGGCGAAGACGTGGTCGAGGGATCCGACGGTACCGTCGAACACGTAGGTGAACTCGTCGGTGAACGTCGAGCCGAGGTCGGTGTAGCCGGCGCCGTACAGCACCTGCAGCGGGTCCTCCTGGGTGTAGGAGTTGAAGTCACCGACCAGGAAGACCCGGCTGGTGCCGGTGGACGCCTTCAGGCCGTTCACGAAGTCGACCACATCGTGAGCCTGGAGGACACGTGAGTGGTTGGACGCACCCTGGCCGTCGCCCTGGTCGGCGTCGTCACCGGTGCCCGAACCCTTGGACTTCCAGTGGTTCACCTCGACCAGGAACTGCTGGCTGGCATCCCCACCGAGCGGCTTGAAGACCTGCGCCAGTGGCTCACGCGCGTTGGCGAAGGCTGCGGAGTTGAGCAGGATGTGCGACGGACCGACCGGCTCGACCTTGGCGTTCTTGTAGATGAAGGCGGTCCGGATCACGTCCGTGTCCGCAACCGGCGGCTGCTGGTCGGCTGCCGGTGACGGGACGTAGGTCCAGACGTCGGAACCTGCATCGGCATTGAGCGCGGCCGTCAGGGTCGCGAGCGCCGAGTCGCGCTGGTCCTGACCGAGATAGTGCGCGGAGTTCTCGATCTCCTCGAGGCTGAGCACGTCGGCTCCCAGGGCGTTGATCGCCTTGACGATCTTGGCCTGCTGGCGGGCCTTGCTGGCGTCGTCCCAGGCACCCCGGGGTCCGGTCGCGCCACAGTCGTTGACGGTGATCGGCGTGCCCGCGCGGTCGTTGTACGACATGCAGGAGTTGCCCGCCGCCTCGTAGTCCTCACCGGTCTCGTTGAAGTAGTTGAGCACGTTGAAGCTGGCCACCTTGAGCTGGCCGTCGACCGGAGCGGGGTGGTCGGTCCGGGTGTTGAGGAACGTGGCCGGCTGGACGTCGGCAGCGTTGGCCGCCGTGAGCTGACTGGTCGGCTCGTACTTCCACAGGTCGTTGCGGTAGTCGAAGATCACCGGCTTGGTGAAGGTGACCGGCGCACCGGTGCGGACCGGCGTGGCCAGGGTCAGCCAGGGCAGCGGGGTGTCCTTGGCGGTCGTGAAGAAGTTCGCCGTCGAGCCGTCGTCGATCGTGACGGCGCGGGCAGCGTTGTCCGCAAGGACCGCGGCCGCTTCCGGAGTGCCCGGTCGCGCGACATCGGTCGGCTGGCGCAGCGGGGTGGTGCCGCTGGCGAGGGCGATCTCGGCGTACTGGTTGGTGGCGTAGTTGTCGGTCACTGTGAACGGGCCCTGCGGTGCGACGAGCATGCCTTCGAGCGACTCGCGTTGAGCGGGGTCGCGGGGCAGACCGACGTTGGCGGCCGTCGGGGCAGCGAGTGCGCCCGGCAGCTCGGCGACATCGGTGCCAGCTGCCGGGTTGAGCTCGGTCAGGCCGGCGAACTCACTGACGAGCCCGGTCACGGAGACCGAGTCGCCCGTCGAGGGGTACGTCGAGGCCGCCGCCCCACCCATGTAGACGAAGACGGCGTCGGAGGTGTCGTGCGTGCCGAGATCCACCGCGCCGCCGGTACCGGCCGCCTGCAGGTAGAAGCCCTTGAAGCCACCCGTCGGGTAGCTCGCGGTGACGACGCCCTTGGTGATCACGTCGTCCCCGGACAGCGGGCTGGTCGCGCCGTCGCCCTGGATCTCCTCGATCGTCTGCTCGGTCGGGTTGCCCGGAGGCGTGAGGATCGTGCCGGCCGCTTCGGGGGTGGGCGTGCCCGCCGTGAAGTCGGCACCGTTGTTGTCGGTGTCGAGACCGGCAGCGTTGCGTGCGATCGAGCTCGTCGCGCTCGGCGCAGGCGCTACTGCGGTCTCGAAGGTGTTGGAGGTGCCGAATCCGACAGCGTCGATCACTGCCGGGTTGCCGGTGATCGAGCCGGTCGGCGGAGCGGTCAGAACCGTTGCCTGGTTGGCGAGGAAGACCGTGCCGGCTGTGCCGGACAGGTTGATGCTGCTCGCGACCTGGTCCGGCGTGGGGAGCGCCGTGCCGGTCGTGCCGCTGGCCAGCCCGACCAGGTAGTGGCCGTGCGAGGCGATGCTTCCCGTCAGGGCCGCGACCCCGCTCGGGTTGGCTGCACCGGTTGCCGAGCGGTACTGGATCGACGTGCCACTGAGGTTCACCGTCGCGGAGGTTGGGTTGTAGAGCTCGACGAAGTCCTCGTTGAGTGCGGCGCCGGAGTTGCCTCCTGCGCCGTACACCTCGCTGATGACGACCGAGGTGTTGGCCGTGCTCGCTCCGGCTGGTGCGGAGCTGAGGACGGACACGGCGGCCAGAGAGATGGCGGCCAGAGATGCGACCACCCGGAGTTTCCGGGCAGGGTTCGCTAGGACGTATGACATGGGACTCCCCTCGAGAACGAGCCTTGTGGCTCCACAGACAACTACGCCCGGGCCATCCAGCGGAAGGGGTGCGGACGGGTTTCCGGGAAACGCTTCGGTCACGAACGTCCGGTGAACCCGACCGCCGGTCCGCCTCGACGGGCTCGGCCACCATCGAGGTACTAACGTCGGGTTCATGGCACACCCCATCGGCATCGACTTCGGCGGCAGCGGCATCAAGGCAGCGCCGGTCGACCTCGAAACCGGCAAGTTCGCAGCAGAGCGCGAGAAGATCGCGACCCCGAAGGACGCGACCCCCGATGCCGTCGCCGAGGTGATGGCCGAGCTCCTCGACAGGTTCGACGACAAGTCATCACCCGTCGGCGTGACGGTCCCGGGTGTCGTCCGCCATGGCGTCGTGCACTCCGCGGCCAACATCGACAAGGCCTGGATCGGCACGGATGCCGATGCCCTGTTGACGAAACGGCTCGGTCGCGACGTGCACGTCTTCAACGATGCCGACGCTGCCGGCGTCGCCGAGCTGAGGTACGGCGCTGCCAGGGGTCACGCCGGACTCGTCATCCTCACCACCCTTGGCACCGGCATCGGAAGTGCCCTTCTCTACAACGGAGTGCTGGTCCCGAACTCCGAGCTCGGTCACCTCGAGATCGACGGGCACGACGCCGAGTCCCGGGCTGCCAACAGCGTCCGCGAGGAGAAGGACCTGTCCTGGGAGCAGTGGGCCGAGAGGTTGACGACGTACTACACCAAGGTCGAGGCGCTCTTCTCGCCCGACCTGTTCGTCGTCGGCGGCGGGGTCAGCAAGTCCGCCGACAAGTTCCTTCATCTCATCGACATCGAGACCGAGATCATCCCGGCGACCCTGTTCAACAACGCCGGGATCGTGGGCGCGGCCGTCATCACCACCGAAGCCGACTGACACCCCGGCGGATGGGTCGATCCCTGCGGCTGTGGCTGATCTGCCAGTCGCTCGCCCGCACCGAGCGCAGGTTCGGACCCACGCCGATCGAGGCGCGACGGGCAGCCGAACCCAGCCTTCCCGACCCGCTTGCGGCCGGGGACGATGACGGTCTCGAGGTGACGGAGCACGTCGTCCCGGTCGACGGTGGCTCCATCAGCGTGTGGGTCTATCGGGCGTCCGGTGCCGAGGCGCAGCCCGCGCACCTGCTCCTGCCGGGCGGTGCGTTCTGTTACGGCGGGCTCCAGGACGTGGACGCGATCGCCCGCCGCTATGCGGTCGCCGCTCAGTGCGCCGTCCTCGCGGTCGGCTACCGGCTGGCGCCCGAGCATCCGTGGCCGACTGCCCAGGAGGACACCCATGCCGCACTCGTCTGGGCAGTCGGACACGCGGACGAGCTCGGCATCGACGTACGCCGGGTGTCGATCGGTGGCATCTCCGCGGGCGGCTGCGTGGCCGCGGCGACAGCTCTGCTCGCACGCGACCGGGGCGGGCCCGCGCTGATCTTCCAGCTGCTGGAGATCCCGATCACCGACCTCACGCTGAGCTCACGGTCCGCGGACCGCTTCGGCAAGGGCTACCTGCTCAGCCGGGCGCACCTCGAGGAGGCCTACGCGGCCTATGTTCCCGACCGATCGCAGCGACGCAGTGCGTCTCCGCTCTTCGCAGCCGACCTCTCGGGGTTGCCGCCGACGATGGTGCTCACCGCCGAGTACGACCCGCTCCGGGACGAGGGCGAGGCCTACGCCGCCCGGTTGCGCGAGGCGGGCGTTCGGGTGCAGACGATCCGGGCCAAGGGCCACGTGCACTCCTCGACGTACTCCACGATGAAGTCCGCGATCCGCTATCAGGAAGCGACCGCCGCCGCCCTCGCTGCGGCGTACACGAACGCACTGGTCGGCCAGGACGCCGCCAGCGCGAGTGCTCTGCACTGGTCCGGACAGGACCGCCGCGGGGACGCCAGTCCGAGTAGGTTCGACGCCATGAGCGACGTCATCACCACGGACAACCCCGGCGAGAGCCGGTTCGAGGCGCACCTCGACGGCAAGCTGGCCGGGCGTGCCTGGTACACCCGCGAGGGCAACACGATCACCTTCACGCACACCGTCGTGGAGACCGAGTTCGAGGGCCACGGGGTCGGTGCGTCGCTCGCGCGCACGGCACTCGACCAGGCCCGAGCAGAAGGCCTGACGGTCGTGCCCCAGTGCCCGTTCATCAGCTCCTGGATAGCCAAGCACCCCGACTACGCAGACCTCGTGAAGGTGGATCAGTGAACTGGAAACCTGCCGACCTGCCAGCCCTGGCAGGGCGTACGGCGATCGTGACCGGCGGCAACTCCGGGATCGGCTTCCACACCGCCAAGGAGCTTGCGGCGCACGGAGCCGACGTGGTGCTCGCCGTACGCAATGTGCAGGCGGGCAACGCTGCCGCCGCGAAGATGGGTGGCAAGGTCCGCGTCGAGCAGCTCGACCTGGCGTCGCAGCGCTCGATCCGCGAGTTCGCCGGCCGGTGGGACGGTCCGATCGACCTGCTGGTCAACAACGCCGGTCTGATGGAGCCGCCCGCGTGGCGTGCGACCGAGGACGGCCACGAGATCCAGTTCGGCACCAACCACCTCGGCCACTTCGCGCTCACGGGCCGGTTGTTGCCCAAGCTGCTCGAGGCGCCCGCGGCGCGTGTCGTCTCGGTCGCGTCCCTCGCCCATCACCGCGGCAACGAGAGCGTCGTCGAGGGCAACCCGGAGGCCGGCTACAACAAGGGCCGCGCCTATGGCAACAGCAAGCTGGCCAACATCCTGTTCGCGCGCGAGCTGCAGAGCCGGGCGAGCCAGGCCGGCTCGAAGCTGACGGTCACGGCGGCTCACCCCGGCGTCTGCGTCACCGGGCTGGTGCCCGACCCCGACGGCTGGGGCGCGAACCCGGTCGTCCGGGTGGCGCTCCCCAAGCTGATGCGGATCGCTCTGCCGGGCGCAAGCGCCGGCGCGATCCCCAGCCTCTACGCCGGAACCGCGGCCGAGCCCGGCTCCTACACCGGACCGCAGTGGCTGCAGGAGGTCCGCGGTCCGATCGGTCCCGGCAAGCTGAGCAAGCACGCCCGTGACGAGGCGCTCGGCAAGTCGCTGTGGGACGTCAGCGAGGAGAAGACCGGAGTGACCTTCGCGTTCGCCTGAGTCCTAGCCTTCCGCCCGCGCCTTGAGGGCCGCGGCGTGGCGAGCGAAGCCCTCCGCGACCCGAGCCGGTCCGGCGAACCTCACCATCGGCCCGGAGAACTCCTCGACGGTGTGGTACGTCGTCGGGCCGCCGCGCTCCTGCCTGAGTCGCTGGTAGCGGATCCCCTTGACCAGGCCGAGCTTCGACGCGATCCCCTCGTAGACATAGCCCAGCGTCGCGGTCGTCGTCCCGTCGGCGTCCTGCGCGGGCGGCTGGACCACCGAGATCCGCTCGGGCGAGCGGACGCCCCTTCCGTTGGCCCACTTCACGTGCAGCACGATCGGATCGCCGACCTTCGGCGCCGACGAGCACTCGGCGCGAACGATGAACGGGTTCCACTCGCCGTACGACGCGGTGTCGAGCATGACCGCCCAGATGGTGGTCAGCGGTGCGTCGATCGTGATGGAGGCGGCCGGGTGGCTCACCCGCTGCCACGAAGGCGGTCGACACCCGCCCCGGTGAGGTTGTCGCATGCGCTGGTGCGTCCGGTCATCGCCATCACCACGGCCATCAGCGGTCCTTCGACGGCGGCGCCCTCGCCGTGGCTCCAGTCGGTGTCGGTGGCCTTGAGCTGCAGCCCCGCAATCCGCGACTTGCTGCCGATCAGGGTGTTCGAGCCCTTGTAGAAGTCGGCGACCTGGCGGACGGCCTCGATCGGGTAGTCGTGCGCGATGCCGAGTGGCCGGCGGATGTCCTCGCTGTGCACGAGCACTTCGCCGAGCCAGGTCGTCTTCGGTCCGGGAGGTGACGTGGTCGAGCCCTGCAGGGAGCGGAACCTCTCCAGGGTGTCGGCAGGCCTGTCGCCGAGCCGCTTGCCGATCTGGACGTTCGCGAACTTGTCGAAGTTGAAGCCCGATCTCGCGAAGTTCACGAAGAACCTCGGCACGTTCTGGTCGGCTGCGGCGCAGAGGTGCGCGACCACGTCCCGCACGGACCAGCCGTCGTCGAGCGACGGGGTCGCCCACTGCTCGTCGGTCAGGCCGGCGAGGTCGTCAGCCAGGGCGCCACGTTCGGCAGCCACCATTGCCCACATATCGGTCATGAACGGACTCTAGGCCTTCGCCTGGGTTCGCGACATGGGCCGCGAGCTCAACGCCGGATCGTGATCGATGCTCAGCCGTCCTGCCACTCAGGCGGTCGCTTCTCCGCGAACGCGCGTGGCCCCTCCTTCGCATCGGGACTGGTGAACACCTCGACGATCGAGTCGAAGTTGTCGGCCCAGGGGTCACGAGTGCCCCACTCGGCGTCCCAGCTGGAGGGCGCACCGGCGGTGCGATGGATCAGCTTCTTGGTGTGGCGTACGGCGAGTGGCGCGTTCTCCGCGATCACGCCAGCCAGCGCGAGCGCCTCCGTGAGGACGTGGGCCGGCTCGACGACCCGATTGACCAGGCCCCAGGCCTCGGCTGTCACCGCATCGATCGGCTGACCGGTCAGTCCGAGCTCGAGCGCACGCTTCAGCGGGATCTGGCGCTGCAGCCGGAGCACCCCGCCGGCCGCGGCGATCAGCCCGCGGCGTACCTCCGGGAGGCCGAAGGTCGCCTCGCTCGACGCGACGACCAGGTCACACGCAAGCGCCAGCTCGGTGCCGCCACCCATCGCGAAGCCGTTGACCGCCGCGATGGTCGGCTTGTCGATCCAGTGCTGCACCAGCCCCGCGAAGCCCCACTCGTCATGGCCGTCCGCGCTGAGCGAGCCACCGGACGAGAGCGCCTTCAGGTCTGCTCCCGCGCAGAAGGCCCGGCCGTTGCCGGTGATCACGACGACCCGGACCTGCGGATCGCTGGCCGCGGCCTCGAGCGCGTTGCCGACCGCGGTCGAGAGCGCGCCGTTGACGGCATTGAGCTGCTCGGGCCGGTTCAGCGTGATCAGGCCGACGCGGTCACGCACCTCGTAGAGGGCCGCGGGCTCGGTGGTCTCGTCTGTCATGGCCGCATGCTATTCGTCAAGAATTCTTGACGTTGCCCAGTCCGTCAACCTATATTGACGCCATGACCGACTTCGAGCAGACCCGCGAGACGCTGAACAGCCAGCTCGACGAGGCCCGGGCCGCAGACCCCCTCAAGGCGCTCGGTGCGATCGGTGCGGTCCAGACCGACATCAGCCGACACCAGCGAGAGGCCGTCCGCGCCGCCGTACAACAGCACTCCTGGACCGAGATCGGAGCCGCCCTCGGTGTCTCCAAGCAGGCGGCCCACCAGAAGTTCGGCAAGGAGTGGGCCGAGAACCTCAAGGCCGAGCTCAAGGACGACGTGCACGCGATGAAGAGCGCCAGGCGTCGTGGCGACGCCGCGACCGCCGCCGAGGCCAAGGCCAAGCTCGAGACGGTCATCGCCGAGTTCAAGGGCGTCCGCCGCAACAGCCGCGGCTGAGTCCCTCGCCGCACGACACCAACCGCTCAGCTGCGCAGTTGGGGTCGTCGATTCGATCGATCGAGAGCACCAGCCACGCACGTGCGGCGTTGATGTCCGTTGAGGTTCCGTTGATGTCCCGTTGATGTCGTTGCCGCGCGCGACTCAGGAAAACGACGAGGGCCCCGGTGGTTGCCCGGGGCCCTCGATCTGTGCGCGAGGGGGGATTTGAACCCCCACGCCCTTTCGGACACTGGCACCTGAAGCCAGCGCGTCTGCCGTTCCGCCACTCGCGCGAGAAGCGGGGTAAGGCTAACGCACACGCCGCTGGCGGCCCAAACCGGCGTGGGCGTGACCGATACAGTCGGCTTGTCGGTTTGCGCCTTACCGCGAATCGATGTCGAGTGGGGGCTCTCGACGACTGGCTCCACCACCGAGAGGAGGCGCCGATGGGCGGGCTGCAACGCTTCGAGAACAAGCTCGAGCAGATGATTTCCGGGGTCTTCGCACGCACCTTCCGCAGCGCGGTACAGCCGGTCGAGATCTCCTCCGCGCTCAACCGCGAGATCGACAACTCCGCGCAGATCCTCAGCCGCGACCGCCGCCTGGTGCCCAACACCTTCCATGTCGAGCTCTCCGGGATGGACCACGAGCGGCTCGTCGGGCTCGGCCCGCAGCTGCCGCAGGAGCTGGTCGACATGCTCCGCGAGCACGCGGCCAACCAGTCCTACGTGTTCACCGGCCCGGTCAGCATCAGCCTCGACGTCGCCGACGACCTGACCACCGGCCGGTTCCGCGTCCGCAGCCAGTCCGTCGCCAAGGTCACCCCGTCGGGCGGTGACGCCACGGAAACGCAGGTACGCCGGGCCAGCGCCGTCCTCCTCGTCAACGGCGAGCAGCTGCCCCTCCTGCCGCCCGGCATCGTCGTCGGGCGCGGCAATGACGCCGACCTGCGGGTCAACGACCCCGGGGTTTCGCGCAAGCACATCGAGATCCGGGTCACCGACGAGGGCAGCGGCCCCCGGGTGAGCGTGCACGACCTCGGCTCCACGAACGGCATGATCGTGAACGGCAAGCGCGTCGAGCAGGCTCAGCTCGCGGATGGTGCGACGATCCGGATCGGAAACACAACCTTGACCTTGCGCCAATCGGGCGGCCACGCCGGCCCCATCCAGGGAGGCTGATCCATGTCCGAGCTCACCCTGGTCCTGATCAGGTTCGCGTTTCTCGCGATCCTGTGGATCTTCGTGCTCTCGGCCATCTCGGTGATCCGCTCCGACATGTTCGGTGCGCGCGTCCCGCGTCCGGCGAAGACCCGTGGACAGGCCAGCGCGCCCCGGCCCAAGGCGGCCAAACCCGCCAAGCCCCGCCGCGGCGCTCCCACCCAGGTGGTCATCCTCGAAGGTGGCAACAGCGGCGAGGTCGTCTCACTCGACGACGCCCCTCTTCTCATCGGCCGCGGCAACGACGCCGCGATCCGGCTCGATGACGACTACGTCTCCACCCGCCACGCGCGGATCGCAAGCTCCGGGGAGCAGTGGTACGTCGAGGACCTCGGCTCGACCAACGGCACCTACGTCGGCACCAGCCGCATCTCCCAGCCGACCGCGATTCAGCTCGGAACGCAGGTGCGCATCGGCAAGACCATCCTGGAGCTGCGCAAGTGAGGCTGCAGTTGAGTTATGCCGCCCTCTCCGATGTGGGACGGGTCCGCCGTGACAACCAGGACTCCGGGTACGCCGGACCACACTTCCTCGCGATCGCTGACGGGGTCGGTGGCGCCGCCCGGGGTGACATCGCCAGCAGTGCGGCGATCGAACAGCTGCGCCGGCTCGACGTACAACCCGGCGACGACATGCTCGCCACGGTCAGCGAGGCCATCCACCGGGCGCACGACCGGATCGCGGAGATCGTCGAGGAGAGCCCGGAGCTCGAGGGCACCAGTACGACGGTGACGGCGGCGGTCTTCGACGGCACCCAGCTCGGCATCGGCCATGTCGGCGACAGCCGGGCCTACCTCTTCCGCAACGGCGAGATCAGCCAGATCACCAAGGACCACACCTTCGTCCAGAGCCTGATCGACGAGGGCCGGATCACCGAGGACGAGGCCCGCGTCCACCCGCACCGCAACCTGATCCTGCGCGCGGTGGACGGCGTGCACGAGCCCGAGCCCGACGTGTTCACCCTCGAGGTCGCCGTCGGCGACCGACTCCTGCTCTGCTCCGACGGGTGCTCCGGGGTGCTCTCCGACGAGGACCTCGCCCAGCTCCTCGGCGAGGGCAGCCCCGACTCGGCCGCCGTCGCGCTGATCGGCGCCTCGCTGGACGCCGGCAGCACCGACAACGTCTCCGTCGTCATCGCGGATCTCGTCGGGGACGACGCCGTGGACGACGC
>JAOPXK010000062.1 GCA_025965195.1 Marmoricola sp. | reverse complement strand
GGCAGCAGCTCGACGGGGGCATCCTGGTAGGCGACCGGGCGCAGGAACCGTCGGATTGCGGTGGTGCCCACCGAGGTGTGCTGCGAGTTGGTGGACGGCCAGGGACCGCCGTGGTGCTGTGCCCACGAGACTGCGACCCCGGTTGGGAACGCGTCGAAGACGAGCCGCCCGGCCCGGTCACGCAGCGCCAGAGTGATCCGACCGGGAAGGTCGGTTTCCCCGGCACCGCGGAGGACTGTTGCCGTGAGCGAGGCGGGCATCTTGTCGAGCGCGCTCAGGAGGTCTTCCTCGGAGGAGTATCTCGCCACGACTGCCAGCGGGCCGAAGCATTCTGCGGTGACTTCCGGGGAGAGGTCGATGGCAGCAATGCCCCACAGGGTGGGGACTGCTTCAAAACCACTCCCGGAGCCGGCTTGGCCGTGGGCGAGCGCCTTGACGTTCGTTGCCGATTGGAGCCGTTCGAGGCCAAGTGAGTAGCCCGCGGCGATCGCGCCGTTGAGCAATACCTGCGCGGGCAGCTGCGAGGCCGCGGTTGCCATCCGCGCCACGAGCGCGTCCCCCGCCGTGCTGTCAGGGACGAAGACGAGTCCCGGCTTGGTGCAGAACTGGCCCCCGCCGAGGGTGAAGGAGCCGACAATGCCTTCGGCCAGCTCTCCTGCTCGCTCGTGCGCCGCCCGCTCGGTCACGACCACGGGGTTGAGACTGCTGAGTTCGCCGAAGAAGGGAATCGGGTCGGGGCGACGCTCGATGATGTCCAGTAGCGCCTTGCCGCCAGCCAGCGATCCCGTGAACCCCACCGCACGAATGGCCGGATGCGCAACCAGGGCGGCGGCCGCCTCCAGGCCGTGCACGAGAGCGATGGCCCCGGTGGGAGCTCCCGCCGCGGCGGCTGCAGCGCGCAAGGTGTCGAAACAGAGTTGAGACGTGGCGGGGTGGGAGGGATGGGCCTTGACGATCACCGGGCACCCCGCAGCCAGGGCCGCAGCAGTGTCGCCCCCTGGCACCGAGAAGGCGAGCGGGAAGTTGCTGGCACCGAACACCGCGACCGGCCCCAGCGGGACGAGCATCCGGCGAAGGTCTGGACGCGGCCCCATCGCCGTGTCGGCGGCATGATCGATGGTTGCCTCGAGGTAGCTGCCTTCCTCGAGCACGTCGGCGAACAGCCGCAGCTGGAAGCAGGTCCGGGTGAGTTCTCCGTTCAGTCGCGGCTGTCCGAGCGCTGTCTCCCGATCGGCGAGCGGCACGATCTCCGCACGGCGGCTCTCCAGCGCATCCGCCAGATGACGCAGCAGCTCCGCACGCGCGAGCCTGCCCATGTCCTCCAGATGCGGCGCCGCGGCAGCGGCCTCACGGCACAGGGCGTCCAACTCGTCCGGAGAAGTCTCATGCGCGACGACCTCAACCGTCCGACCTGTCCTGGGGTCGATGCTTTGTACCTGATTCATGCGGAGCTCCTCGCTTCTCGGTCGCTCGTCAAGGTGCGGCGGCGGCTACGGTTTAGGTCGCGCCAGTGGATTGGAAGGGGCGGGCGGACGACGGGCGGAATCGTCGACTGCGTCGGCCAGCCAGGCCATGCTCGGCTTGCCCTCAGTGACCTGGCTCCGCAACGCACCGACCTCGTCGATCTCGATGATCACCACGTCACCGTCATGCAGTGTGAACGGCAGGTCGGGAACCAGGCTGGTACCAGTCGAGAGCACGACCCCGTCTGGGAAGGCCTCCTCACGCTGGAGGTAGGCGGCGAGGTCGTCGAGATTGCGATGCAGCTCGGCCGTAGTGGTTTGCCCGTCCCACACCACCGAATCGTTGCGTTCGATGGTCATCCGCATCTCCAGCGCGTACGGATCAGCCACTTCCCACGCCGGTCGTATCCCGGGTCCGACGGCACATGAACCCAGGTACATCTTGGCCTGCGGAAGATAGAGCGGGTTGGCGCCCTCGATGCTGCGCGAGCTGACGTCGTTGCAGATCGTGTACCCCACCGTCTCTCCGAGCGCGTTCAGCACCACCGCGAGTTCAGGTTCGGGGACGTTGATCTCGGAGTCCCGGCGCACCGAAACCTGTTCGCCGTGGCCGGTGACCCGCCAGGCCACCGACTTGAAGAAGAGTTCTGGGCGCTCGGCGTCGTAGACGAGCTGGTACACATCGGCCGCCCCGTCGCTTTCCTGTACTCGCGCTTCACGGGACCGCCGATAGGTCACGCCGGCTGCCCATACCTCCATCCGAGAGTCAACGGGGGGCAGCAGTCGCACGTCGGCGAGGGGCACGTCCCGGTCGCTCCGGCTCTCGCAGACTGCGCGGATGTCGTCCACGGGTAGGCGGAGCAGCTGCCCCAGTGACAGGGATGGCGACAATGGGGTCAGGTAGCCGCCGCGCTCGATGCCGAGGGCTGGTCGACCAGAGTCGTCGACGTAGCGCAGGATTAGCATGCCTAAGCCTTTCGGGCTGGGATCGGTTGGTGCTCAACGGTGGACGCGGCTGCGACGAGTTGACCCGCGCCTCCGCGACCCGGTGGTGACAGCGGCAGGTCGTTGGATCGAGAGAACCGGGCTACGTCGAGAGCCGGGGTCGGGGTCGCAGACTCGCCAGTCCGCCGTCCACGGTCATGTTGACGCCGGTTGTCGATCCGGCACGCGGGTGGCACAGGTGGGTGACCGCGAGAGCGACTTCCTCGGGGGTGACCAGACGACCAGTGGGTTGTCGCGCCTCGAGCGCCGCGCGCTCGGCGACCGGGTCGGCTGCCTGGTCGAGGAGTCTGCCGATCCACGGGGTGTCGGTCGTGCCCGGGCTGACGCAGTTCACCCGGATGCCCTCGTGGAGAAGGTCGGCGGCCATGGCCAGGGATGCGGAGAGCACGGCGCCCTTGGTCGCGCTGTAGAGCACCCGCTCGGGCAGCCCGATGGTTGCCACGACGGAGCACACGTTGACGATGGCGGCGTGTTCGGAGGCGCGAAGGTACGGCAGCGTCGCGCGGGTCACGCGCACCATGCCGAGGACGTTGATGTCCCAAGCTCGGTGCCATTCCTGGTCGTCGTTTCCGTCAACCCCGCCCTGAGCGCCGACCCCGACATTGTTGACGAGCACGTCGATTCCATCGAGAGCCTTGGCGGCCGCGGCTACCGCCGAGCGGACCTGTTGGTCCTCGGCGACATCACAGCTGAAGGACAGGGCACCCGCGCCGGGGTCGAGGTCGAGCACGGCAACCCGGGCTCCCCTGGACGTGAGCTCCGCCACGACCGCTGCGCCGATGCCGGAGGCACCTCCGGTCACAACGGCTTTCACCCGATCGAACTCCATATGTTGCTCCTTCCTCAGGCTTGAACGAACAGTTGGCGCTGCCGACCAAGGCCATCGATCGACAGTTCGGCGATGTCGCCGGTGGACAGGTAGGGGAAGCGTCCGGAGAGCGCGACGCCTTCAGGCGTTCCGGTGCAGATCAGGTCACCTGGCTCGAGCACGAGGTATTGGCTGAGCTGGTGCACGATCGTGGGTACGTCGAAGATCATGTCGGCGGTTCGCGAAGACTGGCGTGCCTCGCCGTTGACCCAGCTGGCGATGCCGGCGTCGGCGGGATCGAACTCGTCAGGTGTGACGACCCACGGGCCGGTGGGGCAGAAGCCGGCGCAGCTCTTGCCCTTGGACCACTGGCCGCCGGAGACCTCGAGCTGGAAGGCACGCTCGGACAGGTCGTTGACGAGTACGTAGCCGGCGATGTGGTCGACCGCGTGCTCGGGGGACGACAGGTAGGACGCCCGCTTGCCAATGACGACGCCGAGCTCGACCTCCCAATCGGTCTTCTCGGAGCCGCGCGGGATCGCCACCTCGTCGTACGGGCCGACAACGGTGTTCGGGGCCTTGTGGAACAGAATCGGCACCGTGGGCGGTTCGGCACCCGACTCCGCGGCATGGGCGGCGTAGTTCATGCCGATGCAGAACACCGAGCTCGGCCGGGTGATGGGGGCGCCGTACCGGAGGCCGTCGAGGTTGACCTCGGCCAGTGAGCCGGCTGCCAGTGCGTCGGCGACGCGCGCCACACCGCCGCTCTCCCAAAACGCTGCGTCGACGTCGGCGGTGATCGGGTCGAGGGCGTATGCCGTGTCGCCGTCAACGACGACAGGACGTTCGGCACCGGGGGCGCCAACGCGGGCGAACTTCATAGGACTTCCTTGAGACTCGAGGTGGATGTGATGACCGGGCGGCGAGGTCGGCCGGGGATGTCGGAGCGGTCGAAGACGGCTTGCTCGAGGCCGCGGATGTAGCCGAGCGCGAAGAGGCGGCCGAGCACGCCGTATCCCGGCTGCTCGTTGTTCTCGCCAGCCATGGTCGGGACGTGATCGGGTCGCATCGGACCAGCGAACCCGACCTCGGCGTAGGCCCGCATGCACTCGACCAGGTCGGTCTTGCCTTCGTCGTGGAAGGTCTCCTCGAAGTCCTCGACGTCGCCGCGGACGTCGCGGAAGTGCACGAAGGCGATCTGGTCACGTCCACCGAACTCGCGGATCAGCGGCGGCAGCTCCTCGCCCATCAATGACCAGTTGCCCTGGCAGAAGGTGATGGCATTGCTGTGCGAGGGCTTGAGGTCCATGAGCCTGCGGTAGGCGTCCGGGGACCGCATGATCCGCGGCACCTTGCGGTGCTGGGCTCGCGGCGGGTCGTCCGGGTGCATCGCCAGCCGGACGCCGGCCTGCTCGGCGACCGGGATGACCGCGTCGAGGAAGTACCCGAGGGCGTCCCAGAGCTGGTCCTCGGTGACCTTGCCTGGGTCGACCAGTGCCGGAAGGGCGTCGGCGTCGCTGCCACGGAACCCGGTGACCAGCGCGCCTCCGCGCCCGGTCCTGGCAATGTCGGTGCGGCCCCAGCTGGAGAGGGCCATCCAGTTGTAGCAGAGAACGCCGATGCCCAGTCGGCCCATGGCCTGGATCTGCTCGGTGATCTGCTCGATCTCCTCGTCGCGGCCGGGTCGCCCGAGACGGATGTTGTCCATCGGGGCGGTGTCCTCGATCGCCACGACCTCGAAGCCGCCGTCGGCGAACGCTTGGAGATCACGCCTGATAGCGGCCTCGGACCACGGAGTGACGTCGGTGGGCGGGGGCTCATACCCGGCCTTACCCACCGACTGGAACATCCTCTGGTCCTGCTCACCACCTTGCAGCATGGCGACCGCGTGGTCGACGCCGCACTGGCGGACCAGCTGCCAGAGTCGGTCGGGGCGTGGCGCGAGCATCTCGCTGAGCTTCAAGGTCATCGTCAACTTTCTGAGGTAGTGCGGGAGGGTCTTCGGGTCCGGCGGCCGGGACGAGACAAGGTCAGTCGGAGTCGGGTAGCGCAGCCGGGAGCCGGGCGAGCAGCCCGCCATCGACGCGAACGTCGTCGCCGGTGACGAACGCTGCCCGGGGCGAGGCGAGGAACGAGATGACCGCGGCGACCTCCTCCGGCCGGGCCACCCGACCGAGCGGGTGCGCGGTCCCCCAGGTCGCGATCACCGCGTCGGCGCTCTGGCCGGTCTCCTTGGCGAACAACGCTGCTGCATCGCGGAGCATGGGGGTGTCAACGGAGCCGGGGCTGACGCTGTTGACCCGGACTCCGTACGCCGCCTCGTCCACCGCCATTGCCCGGGCAAGCGCGACGAGCGCCCCTTTTCCCGCGGTGTAGGCGGCGACCTGGTTCTGGGTCGCAGTGGCCTGGACCGATGCCACGATCACGACGGCGCCGGCCGGGCTCTGCCGCAGGTGCGGGAGCGCGGCCCGGGCGGCAAGGTAGACGCCTTTGACGTTGACGCCGAACACCTCGTCCCAAAGCGCCTCGGTGGTGTCGACGACGTCGCCGTACCGCTGTATGCCCGCCGAGGTGACGAGCGTGTCGAGTCGGCCATACGTCGAGACGGCGAGCTGAACCGCTTGGGCGGAGGCAGCAGGATCCTCGATGGGGCCGGACGTGGCTACCGCCTGGCCGCCGGCGCCGGTGATCTCCTCGACGACCTCTTGGGCCTCGCCGAGCTCGAGGCCGTGGACGACCACGGCGGAGCCGGCAGCGGCGAGTTCGACGGCGGCGGCGCGGCCGATCCCACGCGATGCGCCGGTGACGAGGGCGACCCGGTCGTGGTGCTCGCTCGTGGGGTGGGAGTGCACGGTCATGGCAGGTTCCTCTCCTTGAGGGTGATTGACACGGGGAGTGCGACGGTCGCGCGCGCGTCGAGCGCAAGTGACGGGCGATCGGGGCCACTGGTGGGGGTGCTGGCGGGCTCGACGGCCAGGGCGCGGGCACGGCGGTACCAGGGGAAGCCGGGGGTGGACTCCAGCTCCTGCCACAGCCAGGCGTAGGGCAACCGTTCGCCGTCCCAGTCGATCCGAGCATCGAGGCGGGTCGCCCGGCTCCTCAGGGTGACGGTCGACGTCGGCAGTGCCTCTAGCCAGCCGAAGACCTCTCGGCGCGTTCCGGCCGGCGGGACTTGCGAGAGGTCGAGCGGCGCCCCGAACCGGTCGATCGTCCCCGGCCACCGGTGGCGAGAGCCGGGCTCGAGGACAGTGCTCGTGCTGTCGGGGTCGCTGATGAAGTGGCCGCCGTCGAGTTCGATGTCGACGCCGGCGCGAAGGAACTCGCCCCCGAAAGCGGGGTGGGCCACGTAGTCGATCTCCAGCGGTACGTCGCTGAGGTTGGTCAGCGTGTCCGTGACTCGCACGGTCGCGTCGTCGAGGTCGACCTGGCGGTCGATCCGCACCGGCACCGAGAAGAGCTCGACCGCCATTCGCGCGGCGGTCGGTGCGACCTCGAGGACCTGCCATGAAGCTCGTGAGGCCTCACCGTGGAACCCGACGGGTGCGCCGTGGACGCTGCGCGGCGGACCGGCGTTGGGGCAGTTGACCTGCCAACCGCCGCGGTACCGCTCGAGCCAGCCTGCGACAGGGTCGTGGGTACGTGGCTCGGTGCCGGCACGGACCGCGTCGGCGTGGTCACGCCACGGCGTCCGGAAGAGGACGTCGAGGCCACTGGCTCGGTGGACCAGCGCGAGGATGTCCGCACCCCGGCCCGGGTCGACGACCACCTCGATACGGTCGGTCGCGAGGCGGATCATGTCGTGGGTCATCCGGCGAACCCCGCGACCGGCTGGCCGGGCACACTCACGTCCACGGCAAAGACGGATCCGGCAAGCGGCTCCTCGTCCTCGGCCAACCCAGCGGACGCGGTCGTGATGATGAGCGTGGTGCCGTGGAAGGCGCAGCTCGCTGGTTGCGACACCGGCATCGAGATCTGGCCGATCAGTCGGCCCTTCGGGTCGAACCTCTGCACCACCGAGCCGCCCAAGACAGCCACCCAGATGCCGCCGTCGGCATCAACGGCCAGTCCGTCCGGAAGGCCGGAACCGACGCGGGCCAGCTCGGTGAACTCGCCCACCGAGCCGGCGTCGAGGTCGTAGGACGCCTGCAGGAGCTGGTGGGCCTGGCTGTCGACCAGGTACATCACCGTGTCCTCGGGGCTCCACCCGAGTCCGTTCGGGAGGGTGAAGCCGTCGGCGGCGACCAGACTGGGTTCAGCACCATCCCACCGGTGCAGGCGGCCACGACCCGGCTCGAACTCCATCTGGGTGCTTCCGGCCCAGAGCCGGCCTCGGCTGTCGCACTTGGCGTCGTTCATGCGCAGCTCCGGTTCCCGAAGGACGGGGTCCTCGATGCTCAGCGAGCCATCGACGTACAGCCCGAATCCTGCGGAGACGGCAACCGCGAATCCCGGCGCCGTGGTGCGCGGGATCGCCGCGCCCAGCAGGGTGCCAAGGTCCGCCTCTGCGTGGTCACCGGTGACGAGGTCATTCTCCCGCAGTGTGCCGCGGGTGATGTCGACCCAGGTGAGCCTGCCCGTACGAGGATCGATGGCAGGAGACTCGCCAACCTCCGCACGGGCTCGGACGACGAGGTCCGGCATCGGGTAGTTACGCACGGTTCACTCCCACACGATCGAGGTCTTGCCGATCACGATCCCCTTCCCTACGGAACGGGACGAGCTGAGGCCAACTCCTGCAATACTCGACGCAGTTGCTGCTCCAACCGCCCTTGCATACTTGCGCGTAAGCAGTCGTGATCGGTTACTTGCATGCTTGCATGCAAATGGGGATTCTGTAAAGGTGCTCATGTGATGAACTTCGCCCCAACACCGCGTCTTGGGCCGGACCTGGCGCCGATCGTGCGGGCCCGCGGCCGGATCTCGGACCTCGTGACCGACGTGCTCACCGAGGCGATCCGGGACCTGCGGCTGCTGCCGGGGGCGGCTCTTTCCGAGACCGACCTCGCGGCGAAGCTCGCCGTCAGCCGCACTCCCCTGCGGGAGGCGATCTCTCGGCTCGGCGACCACGGGCTGATCACCGTCGTCCCCCAGGTGGGCACCCGGGTAGCGCTGATCGACCCCGCCGACGTCGAGCAAGCCGTGTTCATCCGCTCGGCCCTGGAGACCGCGGCGTTCCGAGACGCCAGCCTGAAGGAGCCACGGGACGTGAGCGTCTTGCGACACCTGCTCGCGGTGCAGCAGCAGGCCGTCGACGTCGACGACATGAACGCATTCTTCGTGGCCGACGAGGCCTTTCACCAGGAGGTCTTCCGGCTCGGCGGTCACCCCACGGTGTGGACCGTGCTGGTGCGCGCGAAGGTCCAGCTGGACCGGCTTCGGCGGCTCGCGCTGCCCGAGGTGGTCGAGGCTCAGGCACTGGTGGAGGAGCACACCCGCATCGTCGACCTGCTTGAGAGCGGCGAGGCCGAGGCCGGGAGCCAGGTGGTCTCCGTGCACTCGCACCGCGCGATTGAACTGATCCCCACCCTCCGCGGCCGGCACCCGGCGTACTTCCGGGACTGAGCCGGGCAAGGCGCGCCCGAGCCGTCCTTCTGCATTCGCTCAGGCCTTGGCCGCCCAGGCCGCCAGACCCCGGTCGAGGGGCAGCCGCGCGTAGAGGGTGGCCTGGTAGGCGTGGTAGACGTCCGGCTTCCCGAGCCAGGTGACCTGGATCGGCCGGTTCTCGGTGTCGAGCTCGGCGTACCAGCTGCCGTGCTGGTGGTCGATGACGTGCTCGTCGGTGTACTGCCAGACCCGCTCGTACCAGTCCAGGTAGCGCTGGTCGCCTGTCGCCCGGGCCAGGAAGCAGGCGGCCCCAACGGCCTCGGCCGGCTCCCAGAAATAGCGGTCGCCGACGACCGGGCGGCCCTCCCAGTCGACGGTGTAGACGAACCCGCCGTTGGGCTGCCACCCCTCGTCGACCGACGCGTCGAAGAGGCGTACGGCGGCCGGCAGCAGCCAGTCCTCGTCGACCCCGAGGCCGCGCAGCTGCAGGCAGAGCTTCGCCCACTCCAGCCAGTGCCCCACCAGCGAACCATAGGGCCGGAACGGGTCCTTGGGCCGGTCGATGTTGTAGTCGAGCGTCGGCTTCCAGTGCTCGTCGAAGTGCTCGGGCAGGCGCCATGGCGCCTGTCCAGCGGAGCCGATCGCCGGCTTGGCGATGAACGTCGCGATCCGGGTGGCCCGCTCCAGGTAAACCTCCTTGCCGGTTGCCTCGTACGCCGCCAGGTAGGCCTCGGTAAGGTGCATGTTCGCGTTCTGGCCGCGGTAGGGGTCCAAGACCGTGAAGGAGCGGTCGTAGGACTCCAGGCAGAGCCCGTCGGCCTCACTCCAGTAGTGGGCGTCGATCAGCGAGCTGGCCTCCTCGACGAGCCGCGCGCCCTCCTCGAAGCCCGCCTGCAGGACCGTGGAGCCGGCCAGGAGCACGTGCGCGAGGCCGTAGAGCGGCTTGGTGTCGTCGGGGGTGTCGCCGCCGACCTGGGCGAACCACCCGCCGTACTCGGCGTCGTGGCCGGGCCCGTCGACGTACCAGTTCAAGCCGTGCCGTACGACGTCGGCCGCGCCCTCGCGGCCGAGCATCGTGGCGAGCCCGAAGATGTGCAGCGCCCTCGAACCGGCCCACAGCGGATGGCCCTGGGACGGGATCGGCTCGGCGATGGAGTCGAGCCAGGCGTAGCCGCCGTCGGGGTTGCAGATGTGCGGCTGGTAGAAGTCGAGCAGCGACTCGGACTGCTCGGCCAGCCAGCCCAGGTGACCTGGGTCGTCGAGGATCATGGTCCCTCGGTCGCGGCCGGTCACGCGGCCGAGTTCTGGTGGTGGGCCCTGGGCGCGAAGGTGCCGTCGTCCAGTGACTTCTCGATCTCCTCCAGCGAGCGGCCCTTGGTTTCCGGGACGGCCGCGTAAGTGAAGGCGTACGCCGCCAGCGAAATCACCGCGAACACCAGGAAGGTGCTCCGCGCACCGAGATTCTGCACCAGGGTCAGCGTGGTCAGCGAGACCAGCAGGTCGGCCAGCCAGACCGCGGCGGCCGCGAGGGAGGCGGCCCGGCCGCGGACGCGCAGCGGGAAGATCTCAGACATCACCAGCCACACGGCGACCGAGAGCGAGCCGCCATTGAATGCCATGAATGCGACCATCCCGACCACGGTGAGCCAAGGTGCAGAGGAGGTCTCGCCGGAGAACGAGAACGCAAGCACCAGCAGGGCAACCACGGAGAGCGGGATGAAGCGCAGCAACAGCGCGCGCCGGCCCCAGCGTTCAACGAGCACCATGCCGACGATCGTCATCACGAGCAGCGCCACACTGTTGAGCAGGCCAGCCCACAGCCCGCGGGTGCCAGTGAAGCCGGCACCCGCCAGGATCGTCGGGGCGTAGTAGATGATCGCGTTGACGCCGGTGATCTGGCAGAAGATCGCGACGCCGAGACCGGCCACGAGCGCTGGGCGCACCCGTGGGCTGAACAACTCGGACCGCGAGCCCTTGTTCCGGGCGTCGGCTTCCTCGACCTCGCGGATCTCGGCGATCTCGCTGTCGAGGTTCGCCGTCGGCGGCCGGACGCGGCTGAGCACGGCGCGGGCTTCGTCCTCCCGGCCGCGGCGCAGCAGATAGCGGGGGCTCTCGGGAAGGAACAACATGCCGACCGCGAGCACGAGGGCAGGCACCGCGCCGAACGCAATCATCCAGCGCCAACTGTCCTGCCGGTGAACGAGCAGGATGCCGGAGATGGACGAGACCAGGATGCCGACGATGACGGCGAGCTGGAACGTTGTGACCAGCCCCCCGCGCTTGGCCCGGGGCGCAAGTTCGCTGACGTAGACCGGGATCGCCTGGGAGGCACCGCCGACGGCCAGGCCGAGCAGGAACCGGAACAGGATGAGCGACCAGGTCGCGTGGGTGGTCGCCGACAGCAGGGCGGCGACCGCGAACAACACCGCGACCACGGCGACCACGCGTCGGCGTCCGAAGCGGTCGGTGGGCGCACCGCACCCGAGGGCGCCCACTGCGCATCCGACGAGGATGGAGCTGACGACGATCTGCTCCATCGTCTTGTCGAGTCCGAACTGTGCGGAGAGCGGCGTCAGGGCCGAGGCGATGATGCCGGTGTCGTAGCCGAAGAGCAGGCCGCCGATCGAGGCGGTCGCGGCGATCAGGATCATGTAGGCACCGGAACTGGAGGACAATTCCGGGCGAGCCACCCGTGTTGGTGTCGTGCTCATGTGGACCAGCCTTGTCTGCGTTGTCAGGCCCGCGCTGGCGGGGAAGGTACCAGCGCGAGACCACGGGTCAGGGAGGAGAAGACGTGAGTTCACTGCCGCTTGACGCGGCCGTTCGTTACGCCCATCACACTTGCATGCTTGCATGGCAGTGGGTCGTTGTAAAGGTCTGCTACTGACATATCGGCTTTCCCCGAGCCCGACGGGCCCGAGCACGCAGTCGGATCTCCGAACCCCGCATCAGCACGTACTCAGCCGAGCGACGCGCTCGCTGCTCGCAACTCGGCCAGGGCCGCCAGGGTGTGGGGCGCAAGTTCGTCCGTGGCGTCCCGGTCACCTTCTGACCACTTGGCAAAGCCGCGCTTGAACGCGAGGACGCCCAGTTCGCCGGCGAGGTGCGCGGTCGGGTCGGGCACGCCCCTGGCAATCAGCGCATCGGTCATGGCGGCGGCGAGGCCAACGTTCTTGAGAACGTTGCGCTCCTGGAGCTCGGCACTGGCGGCGACGGCCGCCTTGAGGCGGGGGCCGAGCTCGCGGTTCATCGGGCCCATCTGGCTCGACGCGCGCTCGAGACCGGCGGCGACTGCCTCCAGCGGACTGGCTCCCTCGGGCGCCTCGGTGATCCCCTCGGCCAACAACCGGCTCAACGTCTCCTGCCCGGCCGCCAAGAGCTCACGCTTGTCGGGGAAGTACCGGAAGAACGTGCTCTTGGTGATGCCGGCGCGCTCGGCGATCTGCGCGACCGTCGTGGCGTCGTACCCCTGCTCGCTGAACAGGTCGACGGCAGCGAGAACGATCCGCTCGCGTGCCCCTGGTTCCCACCTCGCCATGACGAGCATCCTACGTGATGGGATATTTGTCCCATCACTCTGCTACGGTGATGGGACAAATATCCCATGACCTTCAGGAGCGTCCCATGCACGTCTTCATCACCGGCGGCACCGGCCTGATCGGCTCCGCCGTCGTCGCCGAACTCCTCAGCAACAACCACACCGTCCTCGCCCTCGCCCGGTCCGACGCGTCCGCGCTGGCGGTCGAGACGGCCGGCGCCACAGCCCTTCGCGGTGGTCTGGCCGACCTGGACTCCCTGCGCGCGGGGGTTGCCCAGACCGACGGCGTCATTCACCTGGCGTTCGCCAACGACTTCAGCAGCCCCGAGGCTCTCGCGCGGGCGGTCACCGAGGAGACGGCCGCCCTCACCACCCTGGGCGAGGCACTGCTTGGCAGCGACCGCCCGCTCGTCACCGTTTCCGGTACGCCGTACGTGCCGGGTCGTCCCTCCACCGAGGCCGACCCGCCGTCGACCGACGGCCCGGTCGGCGGACGCGGCCGCACGGTCACGGCGATCCTTGAGCTCGCCTCGCGCGGCGTCCGCAGCACGGCAGTACGCCTTCCGCGCACGGTTCACAACGAGGGCAAGGGCGGGTTCGCCGGCCTGCTGACCGACATCGCGCGTCGGACCGGAGTGTCCGGCTACCCCGGCGACGGCGCACAGCGCTGGCCGGCCGTGCACGCGCTCGACGCGGCCGTCCTGTTCCGGCTGGCCCTGGAGCGCGCGCCGGCCGGAAGCTCGTGGCACGCCGTGGCCGACGAGGGCGATGCCGTCCGCGACATCGCCGGAGTCATCGGCCGACGGCTTGGACTGGCCGTCGAGAACACGCCTCAGGAGACCTTCGGCCCGCTCGGCCCGATCTTCGCAACCGACCAGCCGTCGTCGAGCACCCAGACCCGCGACGCGCTCGGGTGGCAGCCGACGCACCCGAGCCTGCTGGCGGACCTGGAGAACATTCGACCCTGACGCGCCGGTTCAGCACTGGAGTAGCTCCCTACTGGAGGCCGATCACTGTCGAGAACATCACGACCCGGGTGACGGCCGGGTTCGTCGTACCGACCAGGCCGCCGTTGGCGCCTGCCGGGACCGCACCTCCGGAGTCGACGAGCCGCGACGTCAGCGCGCCGCCGCCGGTGCCTGCGCCGGATGCGCGGGTCACCTCACTCGCGGGGGTCGCCCAGGTGACGCCGACGGATGCCTTGGCCGACCAGTAGGTCGCCACCCACGAGCCCGCCGCCGCCGTCACTGCCGGTGAGGTGTGGGCGGTGCCACTCGTCTGGTCGAGGGCTGCCGAGTGAGCAGCGACAGTCGTGGTGCTGCCGCCGCTCCCCCGGTACGCCGCGAGGCTGAGGTCGGCCTTCGCGATGCTCGAGAGGTTCACCGTCACGGTCGATCCCGCGTCACCGGCGACGGCGGTGCGGGTCCAGGAGCGCCCGGCCACGAGGTTGCCGGACAGCGAGTCGAGCAGGGTCCAGCCGGCTGGACTCGGGATCGTCGCAGCGGTCGTGTTCACCGACATGTTCAGCACCAGGGTGTCGCCCGGCTGGACGCTCGCGGGGATCGTCACCTGCTGGGCAGTGGCGTTCGCGTTGTGGTTGGTCGCAGCCACGAAGTTGACGGCAGCCAGCGACGGGTTGACCGACCGGGTCGTCGTACCGGGTGCGCCCTGGTTGTCGGTGACGGTGAGCGTCACGGTCCGGGCGCCGCCGCTCGCATAGGTGTGCGAGCTGGTGACACCGGTGCCGGTCGCGCTGTCACCGTAGTTCCAGGCGTACGACGCGATGGTGCCGTCCGGATCGCTCGAGCCACCCGCGTCGAACGAGCAGGTCAGCCCGGTGCAGCTCGTGGTGAACGTGGCGACCGGCGCCTGGTTGACCTGGGTGACACTGATCGGCTTGGTGATCGAGTTGGTCGCGCCGCTCGACGTGGTCACGGTCAGGGTTGCGTTGTAGGTGCCGGTCGCCGGGAAGTTGTGCGTGGGCGTGACCCCGGTGGCGGTGCCGCCGTCGGAGAATGTCCAGGCATAGCTGGTGATCGTGCTTCCCGGCGCCGTCGAGGTCGAGCCGTCGAAGCTGCAGTGCAGGCTCGTGCAGCTGCTGGTGAACGCCGCGGTGGGAGGCTGACCGACGCCGTTGCCGTTCGCATCCTGGTAGAGGAACAGCGCCCGGGAGTTCCAGCTGTTGCCATCGGTGCCCGGACCGGAGACGACTGCCGCAGTGCCGGCAACCGGTGCCCCGGACTGGGCGTTCTGGGCCCAGTTGATCCGGTGCAGGTTGCCATCCGAGGTCGCCCAGTAGAGCCGGTCCGGGGTGCCGAACATCCCCTGCACCTGACTGAAGTCGATGCCCGAGACGTTGGTCGAAGCGGTCAGTCGCTGGGTGCCGACCACGTCGCTCTGCGGACTGAAGTAGCGGTAGAACAATGTCGAGCTGCCGGACTTGGTGAAGTAGATCCGGCCGTTGTCGTAGAACATCCCGGTCATCGTCTGCATGTCGGCATTCCAGTCGGCGATCGGGACGATCTGGTCGGCGGTGTTGACGGCCTGCTCTGCGCCGTACGTCGTGCCGTTGAACGTTCGTTTGGTGAAGGTGCCGTTGCTGTGCGCGACGTAGAGGTAGCCGTTGAGCATGAAGGCGCCGCGCACGGTCGTCCAGTCGGTGCCACCGGTGGGCACGCTCGTCGTTGCGCCCGCGGACGTGCCGGTGAAGGAGCGGCGCGAGATCGAAGACGGGTTGCCGCCGAGAAAGACGTCGTTCGGGAGCGTCGGGGTGTGCAAGGCCGGGAAGGTGGCGCCGGTCTGCGGCATCCGCGCGATCCGGCCCTTGTAGACGAAGGCGCCGATCCGGTCGGTGTCCGACGCGATCCACAGCCCCTGTGGGGTGTTGAGGAAGTCGAAGACACCGACGCCCTTGGTCCGGGTCGGGTCCCAGGTCAGCGGCAGCCCGTTGACCGGGTCGAGGGCGGCGAGTCCCTCGCGGGAGACCGCACCGGGCCCGGCGCTGTCTCCGGCGAACGCGTTGTTCTGCCAGCGGAAGTGACCGCCGACGTAGACGGCGGAGTTGGTGACCTCGACGCCATATGTCGTGTCGCCGCCGGTGTAGTCGGTCCAGGAAGGCTGCAGGGTGCTCCCGGTGCCGGCGGTCTCCCAGCGGGAGGTCTGGTCGCAGGCCGACGTGCTGCCGCCGTACGCCCCGGTCGTGGAGACCACGAAGAACGAGCCGTCGGGCGAGAAGTCGACGTCACGCATGTAGCTGTCGAAGGACTGCGAGCACGCGGACTGGTAGAAGGTCGTGTTGAAGCTCGCGACGGCCGCGGTCGCGCCGGTCAGGTCGAGCATGACGATCTGGTGGTGCTTGACGGCATCGACGGTGTCGAAGTTGCCGATCGCGACCAGGCGGCTGCCGTTCGGGGTGATCGAGATCTTGAGGACCTGGGTGACCCCACCGTTGTGCACGCCGGCAAGCACGCGCCCCATGTAGGGCAGGAACGCACCGGTCGTCGGGTCCACCGTCGCGAGCGCCGGCTGGTGGTGACCACTGACGTGGGTGAAGGCGCCGGCGAGCCAGAGTCGACCGTCGTGAAGGGCGATGTCCTTGATCTCCCCGGTGATGGCGCCGACGTTGAAGGTCGACAACACCGCACCGTCGGAGATCCGGACCCGAGCGATGTTCGTCCGGGCGACGCCGCCGATGCTGGTGAACTTCCCGGCGACGTAGACCGACGTGCCGTCCCCGGTGGGGAGCACGATCCGGATCTGGCCGTTGGGAGCCGGGTTGAAGGTGGTGCTGATCTGACCGGTGGTCGCGTCGAACGCCATCATCCGGTTGCGCGTCAGCACCGTCTGGCTGTTGTCGTTGCGGACCTGGGTGAAGGTGCCCCC
>JAOPXK010000012.1 GCA_025965195.1 Marmoricola sp. | reverse complement strand
GCGAAGCAGATCGAGATGTCCATCGCGGTGATGATCAGCTCGACGGCCTTGGCGAACAGCGGCGCGTCGAAGGTGTCGTCGTCCTTGAGGAACTTCAGCAGGTTCAGCGAGGCCAGGTTGCAGGAGGAGTTGTCCAGCGACATGTACTCCGAGCACGGGTTGGACGCGGTGATCCGGCCGGTCTCGGGGTTGGTGTGCCAGTCGTTGATGGTGTCGTCGTACTGCAGGCCCGGGTCGGCACAGGCCCACGCGGCCTGGCTGATCTTGGTGAACAGGGTGCGGGCGTCGACGGTCTCGATGACCTCACCGGTGCCGCGGGCACGCAGCCCGAAGCCGGTGCCGTCCTCGACCGCGCGCATGAACTCGTCGGTGACCCGGACCGAGTTGTTGGCGTTCTGGTACTGGACCGAGGTGATGTCCTTGCCGCCGAGGTCCATGTCGAACCCGGCGTCGCGAAGGGCGCGGATCTTGTCCTCTTCCTTCATCTTGGTCTCGACGAACTCCTCGATGTCGGGGTGGTCGACGTCGAGCACGACCATCTTCGCCGCGCGGCGGGTGGCGCCACCGGACTTGATGGTGCCGGCGGACGCGTCAGCGCCGCGCATGAAGGAGACCGGGCCGGACGCCGTACCGCCACTCGAGAGCAGCTCCTTGCTGCTCCGGATGCGGCTCAGGTTCAGGCCGGCGCCAGAGCCGCCCTTGAAGATGAAGCCCTCTTCCTTGTACCAGTTCAGGATCGAGCCCATCGAGTCGTCGACGGAGAGGATGAAGCACGCGGACACCTGCTGCGGGGACGGGGTGCCGACGTTGAACCAGACCGGGGAGTTGAACGAGAAGTACTGGTGCACGAGCAGCCAGGTGAGCTCGTGCTCGAAGACCTCTGCATCGGCGGCAGCGGCGAAGTAGCCGTTGTCGACGCCGGCCTTGGTGTAGGTCTTCACGACGCGGTCGACGAGCTGCTTCAGGCTCCATTCGCGTACGTCGGTGCCGACCGCGCCACGGAAGTACTTCGTGGTGACGATCGTGCTGGCGTTGACCGACCAGAAGTCAGGGAACTCCACACCGCGCTGCTCGAAGACGGACTCGCCGGTCTTCCAGTTGGTCTGGACGACGTCGCGACGCTCCCAGTTGAGCTCGTCGTAGGGGTGCGTCCCCGCGGTGCTGAAGACACGTTCGATCTTCATGCCCTTGGTCTTGCGAGCCGTACCGCTCACGGTCTCGGTCATCGTTCCTCTTTCCCTGGCGTCTGGCTGATGGTTGTTCGACCCACTTGTTGCTACGTCTCTTCTGGTGGTGCTGTGTTTCTCTGTTGGTGGCCCGGCGCGCGGCTTCCCCACCACGCACCGGGCTGTCTGTGGTTAACCGGTGGTTGAGTTCGTCGAGACCACTTCGCGTGGTGTGGTCTCGACCGGCTCGACCTCCGGGTTCATCGCGCGTTCCAGCCGGAGCGACGCGATCTCGGCTTCGAAGTCATCGGCGGACTCGAAGGCCCGGTAGACACTGGCGAACCGGAGGTAGGCAACCTCGTCGAGCTCGCGCAACGGCTTGAGGATGGCCAGGCCGACCTCGTTGGCGGGCACTTCGGCCCAGCCTTCGCCGCGCAAGGTGTCCTCCACCGTCTGGCCCAGCCGCGCCAGGTCGTCCTCGGAAACCGGTCGGCCCTTGCAGGCCTTGCGGACACCGGACGTGGCCTTCTCGCGGTTGAACTGCTCGCTGGTGCCGCTGCGCTTGAGCACCATCAGCTGCATCTGCTCGACCGTGGTGAAGCGCTTCTCGCAGGCCGGGCAGGTGCGCCGGCGCCGAATCGCGCCACCGTCCTCGGCGACCCGCGAGTCGAGGACCCGGGTGTCGGTGCTGCGACAGAATGGGCAGTGCATCCGGGTCTCCTCCCTTAGCTAGAACATGTGCGTTGACCTGTGGATTCCCGCGGGAAAACCCCGTTCTCCTGTGGGAAACCGCTCAAATCTGTGGAACTAGATGTGGAAAACCACATCGGTGTAACTACTACATCTAGTGGTTAGCGTACGTCGCCGGGCAGCGCGGTGCAATAACCAGCAGGCCTCGATTCGACGTACCCCGGGTATGGACGCAAACCCGCAGGTCAGGACCCAGATGGGCGCCAGAAGTCGGCGTGTCGGCGGAGATACCGGCAGTCGTTGGACCGGTCGGACACAATGCGACCGTGGGGAAGCACACCGACGCGGCCACCGAGGAGCCGCCACCTAGTCAGCGGCGTCGTCTGCTGGGGCTGGCGGCCGGGGTGACGCTGACCGTGGTGGCCTGGGGTTTCCTGGTGTACTCCGCGATCGACTTCGGTTCCCAGGCCCGCGGCGGGGACACCGTTGCGTGGTCCTTCCTCGCGTTTGCGACCGTCGGCGCGATCGCCTGCCTGTTCATGGCGCTGATCCTCGGCACCCGGCTGGTCAGCGCCGTACGCGGACAGAGTCCGCCGGAGCCGCCGGTCGCTCCCGGCGGGGGCAAGCGCGCCCGGCGCGACTGACCCCACCTGACCCGGTGCATCATTGGCCGCATGGCAGTAGCTGCGGTGGTTCTCGTGGTGGTGCTGCTCGCCCTGGTCGGCTTACTCCTCTGGCAGCTGGCGGTGCTGCGTCGGCGCGCCGATGAGCTGGCGGCAACGGTCGCGGGGTTGATCCCGGCGGCGCCACTGGCTCCCGACCTGGAGTCCGCGTTCGGTGCCGGCCCGCGCCGGCTGATCGTGGTGGAGATCCTCAACCCGCTGGAGCTCGCGGCCAACAAGGTCAGGTCGGCTCGGCTGGTCGGTGGCATCGCGCCCCGGCTGGTCCGCAAGATCGTGAACGAGCAGGCGGTGAAGATCGTCATCGAGAAGCTCGCCGAGGAGGGCGTGCAGGCCGATGTCCGGATCCACCGTGCTTCCTAGTGTGGTCGTTCTCGCCCTGGTCGCATTTGGTGGCCTGGTCGCCGTCGGCGGCCTGTACGTCGCTGGTCGGACCTTGCTCGCCGTCCGGATCTCGTTGCAGGACACCGCGTTTCGCACGCAACGGCTGCGTGTCTGGGGCGACGAGCGGGAGCGGTTCTTCCGGAACCGGTCCTCGTTGGCCGGCGCCATCCGCCGGGTTGGCGGCGTCGCAACCTCGCGCAAGCTCGTCGGGGGTCGACGACCGGCGGAGGCCGAGCTCGTTGAGGCCTTCGAGACCTTCGAGGCCTTCGAAGCCTTCGAAGCTGATGTGATCGCGCCGTCGGCCGAGGCCGGCGACTCCGAGTACAGCTAGAGGCGATCGGCCAGCCGGCGTACGAACTTGAGGCCCGACCAGACCTCGTCGATGGCTGCGACCTTCACATCGACCAGGCCTGCGTCCAGCCCGGTGCGGCGTACGACGTTGTCGTCGAGGTCGGTGGTCATCCCGGTCGCCTTGAGGGCTGACTTCTTCGGCCAGCAGACCCAGATCATCCCGGCCTGCTCGGTGCGGGCGATCAGCTCCGGGAGCCGTTTCGCCAGCAAGGCGGCCGAGGTGTGGAAGGTCAGGGTGAGGTCGATCCGCTTCGGCAGCCTGCTCGTGGTGCGCGCGTCGAGTTCGAACCCTGTCGGTGCGCCATCGAGGAAGATCGTCTGGCCGTCCCTGACGCCGAGCTTCGTCTCCAGCGGCGTACCCGAATAGCCAGCCACGCGCCCGCCTCCTCCACTCCGGAAGTTGAGCCTGCCGAAACCGGTCGCGGTTGTCCACAGGTTCGGAATTCGGTGTAGCGCGCGGGCCTCGTGGGTAGTTAACGTCAGAGTCTCGGGTCGACCAAAGGGGTCGCGCATGCTGCG
>JAOPXK010000127.1 GCA_025965195.1 Marmoricola sp. | reverse complement strand
CAGGAGTTGCGCGAGGACTACCTCGGCGTCCCGCGACGCGTCAACGGCTCGTTGCGACTCGCCGAGCGGACCGCGGGCGTAGCTGGACGCTGAACCGTTCGAGGTTGCCTCCCCGCGAGCCAGGCGTCCTCTGCTCAGGCACCGAGGATCGCGGCGACTTCGGGTGAGCCGAAGAACGGCTCCAGACGTGAGCGCAGCAGAAGCTCGAGCTCGCCCGATTCGTGGGCAGCGGCGAGGAGACGTGGCGCGAGGGCGGTGGCATGCTCGACGAGGTCGTCGCGCGTGATACCGAGTTCGTGGAGGAGCTCGGTAGGCGGGTGCTCGCCGTAGATCGTGAAGAAGCGGTCGACGAGCGCATCGGCCACAGCGAGCACCGGATCGGTCCGTGCGCCCGTGATCACGATGTCCTGGAGCAGGCCGGCAACGCGGCGGGCATCTTCGCGGCTCGAGATCTGGTTGAGGCTGGTCACCGGCTGGTCGGCATAGAGGTCGAAGACCTCCAATGCCGCCCGACGCGTCGCGGGGTCCTTCAACGTCTCGATGACGATCTTGTTGAGCCGGCGCATCACGAACACGGCACCCTTGCCGGCAGTGTCCCCGAGCACCTGCTCGAACTGCTTGTCGGCGGCGCCGATCACCCTGCCTGCGGCACTGGCGCCGAACGAGACCAGCGAGCCCACACCGGGGATCTTCTCCGCCAGTGCGCGGTTCGACTGGACGACGTCGTTGACGATGCGGGCCACGAATCGGGAGGCGAGGCCAGCCACCAGCGGGCTCTCGGTGAGGCGGTCGAGGATGATGGCACCGAGATCGGTCATGCCGAACGCCTCGTCCACCAGACGCTCGACGTGCTCGCGGTCGATCAGGTCGCTCATCGAAAACGACGTAGTGGGCCCACTGTGAGCGAGGTCCGCGGCAGCCTCGACCAGAGTGCTCGCCGCGACGCTCGGCGGCACCTTCTCGAACAGCTGGCGGATCAGTGCCTTGATCTCCTCGGCATCGACCAGATCGGCCAGCCGCAGCCGGGCACCGGCGGCCAGCAGGTCGTCGACGTCGTGCGCGATGAGCTCGGGAAGGTCGGGTCCAGTGAGCCTGCCGACCAGCCAGGCGACCTGGGCGTCGAGGAGTCGGTTCGCGAGCGACGGGTCCGGCATGAGGCGAAGCATAGGTGGACACCCACTTCCTGCAGTGGGGCGAACCTGGAGCGACCGAGCGCCCTCCCTCAGGCCCAGAACTCGTCCGCGGCGTACTGGTCCACCTGGGCGTCCCAGAACTCCGTGACCTTGCCGTCTCGCAGGTGGAAGACGTGCGTGGCTTTCCCCTCGTAAGTGCGGCCGTTCCGGGTGGCGGACTCCTTGACCACACCGACGCCGTGCTCGTCGTCGGCCAGCAGGTCGTGCACCTCGACCTTCGAGGTGCCATCGCTGAGTTCCAGGAGTCTGCCGAAGAAGCCGAAGACCTTCTCCTTGCCCTGGTAGTCGCCAGAGAGCGGGCTGCGTCCGGCGACGTGCCAGATGACGTCGTCGTGAAAGAGCTCGTTGATCGTGTCCATGTCCCCGGCGCCATAAGCGGCGTAGCCGCGGCGGAGGAGATCGAGGTTCGGGTGGTCGGTCATTGGGTCCTCCTCGGTGAGCCCCCCAATGACCCGAGCGTAGGCCTGCGGGATGGCCTTGGCGAGGCGGTCTCTACCAGCTCAACGAACACGACGAAGGCCGAGGTCCGCGACCATCCGGTCGACGACGTGGTCGAAGTGGGTGTCGTAGTCGATGACACCGTTGACCAGGTGGCCGAACAGCTCAAGGGAGATCGCGCCGATCAGGGTCGAGAACGCCATCACCGCGCGCACCAGCCGCTCGTCGCTCAGCGGTCCGTCGACGACCACGCGCACGGGTGCGATCGCAGCCTTCTCGGCCCGGGGGATCGGCACTGAAGGACTGCCGAGGGGCAGGCCTGCCGCGTCGGCGTCGGAGAGGATCCGGAGCAGCACGATCGGCACCCTCTGGGCCGGCAGGATCGTGTCGTCGGGCGCGACGTACCCGGGGATCGGCGAGCCGAAGAGCAGGGCGTACTCGTGGAAGTTTGCGTTCGCCCAGTCGCGTACGGCGTGCAGGACGGCGCTCATCCGCTTGGTCAACCGCGTGGGCGACTCGCCGGCATCCGCTGCCTCAACAGCGGCGCCCAGCTCGTTGTAGCCCTCGATCAGCAGCGCACTGATCAGGTGGTCACGGCTCGGGAAATAGCGGTAGACCGCCGACGATGCCATTCCCAGCTCGCGTGCGACCGCACGCAGTGAGAGCTCGCCCGGGCCAACCTGGGAAAGCTGTCGCCGACCCTCGGCGAGGATGGATCGAGTGAGCTCGATCCGGGCGAAGTCGCGCGCGGTTCGGGGGGCGGATTCGGCTGCCATGGGGGAATCCTCCCAAGAAACGAGAGCGGTGGCAAGAAACGAGATCACTGCTCTTGACTTGAGCCCGGTTGAGATGTCACGCTTGTGCACAAGCGAGAGCACTGCTCTCGATTGGGGACTTGAGGGAGAGCGACAATGTCGGATCGACACGTGATCATCGGAGCAGGACCCGTCGGCCGGGCAGCGGCCGATGCCCTCATCGCACGTGGCGCCCAGGTGGTGCTGGCCAGCCGCAGTGGCAAGGGCCCTGACGTCGACGGGGCCACCCGCGCCGCTGCCGATGCGAACAGCGCGGACTCGCTGGCCACGCTTGCGGAGGGCGCCGCCGCGATCTACAACTGCCTGAACCCGCTGGAGTACTGGAAGTGGCCAGAGCTCTGGCCTCCGATGGCGGCCGCCCTTCTCGCCGCGGCCGAGCGCTCGGGTGCAGTGCTGGTGACCGCCGGCAACCTGTACCCCTACGGTCCGGTCGACGGTCCGATGGTCGAAGGGATGCCGGACGCCGCGCCGGGGTCGAAGGCCCAGGTGCGCGCCAAGATGACGACCGATGCGTTCGCGCTCCACAACGCCGGGAAGATCCGTGCCGTCGAGGTGCGAGGCTCCGACTACATGGGCGCGGGTCCGGGCCAGTACGCCCACATCCCGCGGGCGATCGAGGCCGCCGTTGCCGGCAAGACGGCACGGGTGATCGGTAGCTCCGACCTGCCACACACCTGGACCGACGTACGCGACATGGGCCGGGCGCTGGCAACGGTTGCCGGCGAGGAGTCGGCGTGGGGCCGGGTCTGGCATGCGCCGAGCAACGAACCCCGCACGCAGCGCCAGGCCATCGAGGACGTCTGCCGCACCGTCGGCAAGCAGCCCGGAGCGATCAAGTCGATGCCCCGGCTGATGCTGACGCTCGTCTCTCCGTTCGTGCCAGTGGTGCGCGAGCTCAAGGAGACGGCCTACCAGGTGGAGCGGCCCTACGTGATGGACTCCTCCGCGATCACCAAGGCCTATGGCCTCGAGCCGACGCCGTGGGACGAGGTCTGCCGGCGTACGGCGCCCTAGTCAGGCCGCCCGGTCGCGGCGATCGCGACGCCCAGCCCGATCATCGAGAAACCGCCGATCGCGCCGAGTTTGCGCCCGCGACCGGGCGAGGCGTTGAACCAGGTCCGCAGCTGGCTGGCGGTGATCGCCCAGACGGTGTCGGAGCACAACCCGATCACGAACGCGAGCAGGCCGAGCAGCAACATCTGCACCTGCAGGTGGCCCTCGGAACGATCGAGGAACTGCGGCAGCAGGGCGGCGAAGATCAGGAACGCCTTGGGGTTCGAGAAGCCGACCACGAAGCCCTGACGCAGCGCGCGTGGCAACGTCATCGAGATGGCAACCTCCGCGCCGTCCACCGAGATGCCCTTGCGGTGCCGGATGGCCTGCACGCCCAGCCAGACGAGGTACGCCGCACCGGCGAACTTCAGCACGGTGAAGACCACGATCGACTTCGAGACGATCGCGCCGAGTCCGACCGAGACCAGCACCAGCACGACGAGCAGGCCGAGCGAGTTGCCGAGCACCGTCGCCAGAGCCACCGCGCGTCCGTAGGCGAGCGCACGGCTGATCGCGAAGACCACACTCGGGCCGGGGATCGCGATCAGGATGAACGCGGCCAGCCCGAAGCCGAGCATCTGGTGGGTGGTGACCATCGGCCCAGTCTCGCAGTGAACGAGCGCTGGGCGTCGGTGGTTTTCAGCGAGTCAGGGCGGCCGTGCGTCGCTGGTCCCGCAGACCGGCCATGCCCCAGCGCACCAGGCCGGTGCCGATCCGTCCGACCCCGCGAGCCAGCGGCGGAGCGGGCCACAGCATCGGCAGCCGCAGGGCGATCCGGGCCCAGGCCGGGAGTACGCCGACGCCACCGGTCGCCAGGACGGCGTACCCGGGCCGCTCGAGCAGTGACAGCGGAGGGTTGAGCAGCAGGAACCTCGCCGCTTCCCGCGCCGCCGGGGTGGACTCCAGGTCGGGGCGGAAGGCTGCCAGCTGGTCGTGCAGCTCGGTGACGCTCGTGGGCAGACCGGTCGCGCCGAGCCGCGAGGCAGCGAAGTTGGTCTGCACGACATACAAGTCGGCTTCGGCGGGGGTCAGGGGAGTGGCGGCGTACGCCTGGTAGGCGGCGAGGAAGCTGAACACCTCGGCCACGTGCACCCAGCGCAGCAGCTCAGGGTCTGAGGCGCTGTAGGCCCGGCCCCTGAAGTCCTCGCCCTTGACCTGGCGGTGGATCCCGCGGACCCGGGCGATCATCCGCTCGGCGTCGGTGACCGTGCCGAAGGTGGTGGTGGCGAGGTAGAGGCTGGTGCGTTGCAGCCGTCCCCACGGGTCTCCCTTGAAACCGCTGTGGCCGGCCACACCCGCCATCGCCAGCGGATGCAGGGACTGCAGGAGCAGGGCAGCGACGCCGCCGGGGAACATCGAGGCATCACCATGCACCCGCCAGATCGGGTCGGCATCGGTGAACCAGCGCGTCCCGGTCGTGCCCCAGATGGCTGCGGCCCGGTCCGGCGCATCCGGTCCGGCGACCTTGTTGCGCAGCGCCAGGCCGACGCGCTCCTGCAGCCAGCCGGCCGGCCTGTCGATGATCACTCGACCACGGTAGCCACGCCTGTGCAGAAGTGGTCAGCACACACCGTTTCGACACGCCCACCACCGGCCCGTAACCTTGCACCTTGTGGCAGCCCGCGACTTCGAAGCAGAGATCAAGCAACTTCAGGCGACGATGAGCACGATCGAGCAGGTGCTCGACCTCGGCAAGATGCGCGACGAGATCGCCGACCTCGGCGAGCAGGTTGCGGCTCCCGACCTCTGGGACGACCAGGTCAACGCCCAGCGCGTGACCGGCCAGCTCTCCACCCTGCAGGGTGAGATCGAGCGGTTCACCTCCCTGCAGGACCGCCTCGACGACCTCGCCGTGCTCGTCGAGCTCGCCCGCGAGGAGGAGGACGAGGAAACCCTCAACGAGGCAGACGCTGACCTGAACCGGATCAAGAAGGCCGTCGACCTGCTCGAGGTCCGCACCCTGTTGTCCGGCGAGTACGACATCCGCGAAGCGATCATCAGCCTCCGCTCGGGCGCGGGTGGCGTCGATGCGGCGGACTTCACCGAGATGCTGATGCGGATGTACATCCGCTGGGCCGAGCGCAACAAGTACCCCGTCGAGATCTACGACACGTCGTACGCCGAAGAGGCCGGCCTCAAGTCCGCGACGTTCGCGATCAAGGCGCCGTACGCCTACGGCACCCTGTCCGTCGAAGCCGGCACCCATCGGCTTGTCCGGATCAGCCCGTTCGACAACCAGGGCCGCCGGCAGACCAGCTTCGCCGCGGTCGAGGTCGTGCCCGTACTCGAGCAGACCGACGAGATCGACATCCCCGACGAGGACATCCGCGTCGACGTCTACCGGTCTGGCGGTCCCGGTGGCCAGTCGGTCAACACCACCGACTCCGCGGTACGCCTCACGCACATCCCGACGGGCACCGTCGTCAGCTGTCAGAACGAGAAGAGCCAGCTGCAGAACAAGGCCAGTGCGATGGTCGTCCTCAAGGCCAAGCTGCTCGCCTTGAAGAAGGCCGAGGAGAAGGCCCACCTCGACGGGTTGCGTGGCGACGTGCAGGCGAGCTGGGGCGACCAGATGCGCAACTACGTGCTGAACCCCTACCAGATCGTCAAGGATCTGCGGACCGGCTACGAGTCCGGCAACCCGCAGGCCGTCTTCGACGGAGACATCGACGGGTTCCTCGAGGCAGGCATCCGCTGGCGCCGCGGCGCGGAGAACAACTGACTCAGCGCACGGTGTTCGTCGCGTTGACGACCCGGACGCACCAGGCTCCGGCCCGGCGCTTCACCTCGGCAGCGGTCGCCTGAGCCTGCAGCTGGCAGGTCAGCCAGGTCTGGTTGAACAGTCCGGCGAAGCGCACGCGTACGACGCCGTCGGCCAGCTCGCAGGTCTGTCGCTGACTGGGCTGCCCGAAGTTGGGTCCGGCGATCGACTGGCAATTGTTCTTCGTCGCGGTCTGGGTGATCACCGTCTGGGCGAACACGGGCTGCACGGGCCGGGCGAACACCCAGGCCTCTGCCTGGGACGTGCCCGCGGTGAACCGGCACCCGAACTCATGGACCACGTCCTGGGGCGAGCTGCCGAGCGGGATGACGTCACCGTTCGCCCACGAGCCGTTCGTCGACGTCGTGGTTCCGAGCGCGGTGCTGACCGCATCGGCAGGGATCAGGTCGCAGAACTTCACCCGCGGGATGTTCATCTGCGACGTGTTCAGCTGGCCGATCGGCGTCGGGGGACTGGTCGGTGCCGCCTTCGGGTTGCCGCCGCAGCCCACGAGCAGCACCAGCAGCACCAGCACCAGCAGCACCATCGCCGGACTGCTGGGCGTGGCGCTGCTGGACCCCCGGATCGGCATGCCCGCCAACCTATGCGAAACACCGAACGACCTCGCGTCCCGGAGTCCTTTTGTTTCTCACTTAGACTCGGCCTTGCTGTCGGACGCTCCCCCCGAACCGTGGGGACGCGTACACAAAACATCCCCGATACCGGCTGCCCCAACACGTGATCAGATTCGAGAACGTCTCAGCGACGTACCCCGGTCAGACGAAGGCTGCGCTGACCGATGTGACCGTCGACATCGACAAGAGCGAGTTCGTCTTCCTCGTCGGCGCTTCCGGCTCCGGCAAGTCGACCTTCCTCCGGCTGGTGCTGCGTGAAGCGCGGCCCAACGTCGGCAAGGTGTTCGTCGCCGGCAAGGAGATCGAGCGCCTCGCCAGCTGGAAGGTGCCTGCGCTGCGTCGCCAGATCGGCACGGTCTTCCAGGACTTCCGGTTGTTGCCCAACAAGACCGTGGCGGAGAACGTCGCGTTCGCGCTCCAGGTGATCGGCAAGCCGAAGTCCATGATCAACAAGGTTGTCCCCGAGACGCTCGAGCTCGTCGGCCTTGAGGGCAAGGGGCAGCGGATGCCCGACGAGCTCTCCGGTGGTGAGCAGCAGCGGGTGGCGATCGCGCGCGCGTTCGTCAACCGGCCGATGATCCTGATCGCCGACGAGCCGACCGGAAACCTCGATCCCAACACCAGCGTCGGCATCATGAAGTTGCTCGACCGGATCAACCGGACCGGCACCACGGTTCTCATGGCCACTCACGACGCGGGCATCGTTGACCAGATGCGCAAGCGCGTGATCGAACTGTCCGATGGACACGTCGTACGGGATCAGTCCCGCGGTGTCTACGGCTACCAGCACTGAGGGGTTCTGCGACTCATGCAGCTCAGGTACGTCTTCTCCGAGACCGGCACCGGTCTCAAGCGCAACGTGTCCATGTCCATTGCCTTGATCGTCACGATCATCGTCTCGCTGACCCTGGTCGGTTTCGGTCTGTTGCTGAACGCCCAGGCGCACAAGGCGGAGGACTACTGGGGCAGCAAGCTCCAGATCACGGTCTTCTTGTGCAACCAGGACTCCCGGACGCCGCACTGCGCCTCCGGGGAGGTCACCCCGGCGCAGAAGACCGCGATCGAGCAGGTCCTGCGGACCCACCCCGAGGTGGCGTCGTTCTACCACCAGAGCAAGGAGAAGGCCTACGAGACGTGGAAGAGCGTCTACATCTCCAAGGACAAGGCCGAGCAGGACATCTACTCGACGGTGACCCCGAAGGACATGAACGAGTCCTACTGGGTGACCTTGAAGGACCCCAACAAGTTCAGAGGGGTGGAGTCTGCGGTCAGCGGGATGGACGGCGTCAACAACGTCAAGGACCTGCGCCAGGTGCTCAAGCCGATCTATCAGTGGATGTCAGCGATGAAGTGGGGCGCGCTCGCGATTGCCGCGTTCCTGCTGTGCGCGGCCGTGCTCCAGGTCGGCAACACCATTCGGCTGGCGGCGTTCGCCCGACGTCGCGAGATCGGCATCATGCGACTGGTCGGCGCCTCCACGCTCTACATCCAGCTGCCGTTCCTGATGGAGACGCTCGTGGCTGCCTTGATAGGCATCGCGATATCGGCGGGACTGCTGGTGCTCTTCATGTGGATCGTCATCTACACCCGGCTGAAACCGACCTCGCAGATCGTTGCGTGGATCGACTGGGGTGATGCGGCGTGGGCGATCATCGACATCACCGTGCTCGGAGTGTTGCTCACCCTAATTCCGACACTCGTTATGACTCGCAAATACCTCAAAGTCTGACCGCGGTCAGTTAGCGTCGTACCTGTTCACCTTCCCCCAAGTTTGAGCAGGCAGACAGTGGTCACCTTCCCCCGACCGGCTCGTCGCCAGGCAGTTGCTGCTGGTGTCGTGTGCCTCCTTGCGAGCGCGCTGATCATGGCGCCGAATGCGTCGGCCGACAACCTGAACAACAGGCACCACAAGGCCGAGAAGGGCATCAAGCACGCCCAAGCCGATCTCGACGACTCCAGCCACGCGCAGGTGGTCGCGGCAGCCCGGCTGTCCGCGGCGAAGACCAGGCTTGCGGCTGCCCAACACCTGCTGGCCGGCACGCAGCGCCAGCTGAATGCGGCGCAGCTCGTCGACACTCAGATGCAGGCGAAGCTGCAACAAGCCGAGAGCGACCTGGCGGATGCCCAGCAGCAGGTGGCCGAGGGGAAGGCCAACGTCACGGAGCAGCGGGCGCAGATCGGCCGGCTCGCCGCGGAGAACTACCAGTACGGCGACCCGCAGCTGATGAGCCTGGTCGTGGTGCTCAACTCCCAGGAGCCTGGTGACGTCACCAACCAGATGAACACCGTCGACAACCTGATGAACCGCGAGACCGCGACAATGGACCGGCTGAAGGCGCTGACGGTGCTGCTCGGCGTGCAGGAGGCCAAGGTCGCACGCACGACCGCCACCGTCGCTACCCAGCGCAAGGCAGCCGCCGCCACCGTGGTCAAGAGACAGCTGCTCGAACACGCGGCCGCAACCCAGCGCTCATCGGTCGCGACGCTGGTTGCCTCCCGCCGGAGTGCTGCCCAGGCCGCAGCGCGCAACCGGGCGCACGACAAGTTGGTGCTGGCCAGAGCCAAGAAGCAGGAAGCCAGGATCAAGCGGCTCATCATGGCTCGTGCGAGCAAGCAGAAGGGCGGCTACACCGGCAACACCAGCGGTCTGCTCTACCGACCGGTCCCGGGCTGGGTCACGTCGCCCTACGGTTGGCGGATCCACCCGATCTATCACTACTGGGGCCTGCACGACGGCACCGACTTCCATGCTCCGTGCGGCACTCCGGAGCACGCCGCCGAGTCGGGCACGGTGATCTCGGAGTACTACTCAGACGTCTGGGGCAACCGGCTCTACCTCGACCTGGGCAAGGTCAATGGCCAGAACATGACCGTGATCTACAACCACCTCGAGCGCTACAAGGCGCACCCGGGCGACCACGTCAGTCGTGGCGAGGTCGTCGGGTACGCCGGGACCACCGGCTGGTCCACCGGCTGCCATCTGCACTTCACGGTGATGCTCAACGGCAACCCGGTCGACCCGATGAAGTTCATGTGAGCTTGACCGTGTCGAAACCCTTGGGTAGAGCAGGTCGTGCTGCGACCGTGTCGAAACCTCCTTGCGGCACCTGACAAGATGGCTCAATGCCCAAGGAGCAAGGCCGCAAGCTGATTGCGCAGAACCGCAAGGCGCGGCACGACTACACCATCGAGGACACCTTCGAGGCGGGCCTCATGCTGCAGGGGACCGAGGTCAAGTCCCTGCGCCAGGGACGGGCCTCACTGGTGGACGGTTTCGTGGAGATCGACGGCGGCGAGGCGTGGCTGCATGCCGTGCACATCCCGGAGTACACCCAGGGCACCTGGACCAACCATGCGGCCCTGCGCAAGCGGAAGCTGCTGCTCAACCGGATCGAGATCGACAGGATCGAGCGCAAGGTGAGCGAGAAGGGCTACACGATCGTGCCGCTCTCGCTCTACTTCAAGGACGGCCGGGCCAAGGTCGAGATCGCCCTGGCCAAGGGCAAGAAGCAGTGGGACAAGCGCCATGCGCTCGCCGAGCGCCAGGCCGACCGCGAGCAGGCGCAGGCAATTGGGCGTCGCGCCAAGGGCCACCGCGACTAGTCGGGCGTGCAAATTTTGTGGAAACCCCGGATCGAGCAGGTTGTGAAGCGACCGTGACGAAATCCCTCACGGACGCCGATGTCCCGGCGTGGTGGCAGGCGCTCGGCCTGCCCGGGCTCTTCGACGTCCACGTCCACTTCCTGCCGGAGAACATCCAGCGCGCCGTCTACAAGCAGTTCGACCAGGCCGGCCCGAAGATCGGCCGCGAGTGGCCGATCCGGTATCGCGGCACGCACCAGGAGCGGGTCGAGCAGCTCCGCGCTCTCGGCGTACGACGTTTCTCGGCGCTGCCCTACGCGCACAAGCCCGGCATCGCCGGCTACCTCAACGACTGGGCGCGGGACTTCGCCGGCGAGGTCCCCGAATGCCTCTGGTCCGCGACGTTCTATCCCGAGCCCGAAGCGCCGGCGTACGTCGCCGAGCTGGTCGAAGCGGGCATCGAGGTGTTCAAGATCCATGTCCAGGTGGGGGAGTTTCACCTCGACGACCCGTTGCTCGATGACGTGTGGGGGCTGCTCGAGGACGCCGGCACCCCGATCGTGATCCACGCCGGATCGGGGCCGGTCGGCAACGAGTACACCGGCCCGGCCGCCCTCGCGCGGGTGCTCAGGCAACATCCGCGGCTGACTGCGATCGTCGCTCATATGGGGGCGCCGGAGTTCCGCGAGTTCCACGAGCTCGCCGAGACCCATGAACGCACCTACCTCGACACCACGATGGTGTTCACGGACTTCTTCGATCTCGGCGGCGCCTACCCGCGGGACCTGTTGCCGCGGATGGTCGACCTCGGACCGAAGGTGCTCCTCGGCTCGGACTTCCCGACAATTCCCTATCCCTACGCCCATCAGCTTGAGGGCCTGGAGCGTCTCGGCCTCGGTGACGACTGGTTACGAGCGGTCTGCTGGGAGAACGGCGAGGCGCTGTTCGGAGAGTGGTCCGCCGGGAATGCGTTCGAAGATGTCGTCGTTGGGCCGTAGGATGGGAACACAACTCAAGAGGGGCTGATTGGTTTCGACTGAGGACGTTTTGTCCCAGGAGAAGCGGGTCGAGAAGCCAACGTCATCTCGTAAACGTCCGTTGGAAAACACAAGTGCCAACTCTAATCGCACTGACTTCGCTCTCGCTGCCTGAGCAGTGACCGAAGGGTCGGACCGGGTATCTGCCTTCGTCCCGGACTCCGGCCTCATTTAGAAGGCTTGCTGATCAACCGTTGCTACGGGGGTTGATCGGGACTTTTCGTAGCTGAGTCTGTTGGAGACGGGTCTGCACGAGCTCCAGGACTGAGAAAACATCAAGCAGACTGCACCCGGAGAAGACCTGGTACTGCGCTTTAGGACGCGGGTTCGATTCCCGCCAGCTCCACCACAAGGCTTCGCAGAATCGTCTCGGCCGCGACGCGCCGTCGGATGGCGACGAGAGCGGATGAGGGGAATCGGCACGGCGCCGTCGGGGTTGGACCTGACATGACTTCGATGACTACCGACAACCTGGCCGCCCCGTCTGGAACGTTCTCGATCGGCGGCGACCTGCCCGTTGTGCGCCTCGGCTACGGCACCATGCAGCTGACCGGCGCCGGCGTGTGGGGACCACCCAAGGACCACGACGAGGCAATCGCAGTGTTGCGCCGTTCGGTCGAGCTCGGCATCACCTTCTTCGACACCGCCGACTCCTACGGGCCCGTCGTGGCCGAGGAACTGCTTGCCGAGGCGTTGCACCCGTACGCCGACGATGTCGTCATCGCCACCAAGGTCGGCCTGACTCGTCAGGGTCCGGGCATCTGGACCCCGGTCGGTGTGCCTGCCTACCTGCGCCAGCAGGCCGAGCTCAGCCTGCGCCGCCTGAACGTCGAGACAATTGACCTGTTCCAGCTCCACCGCATCGACCCAGCCGTGCCCCTCGAGGACCAGGTGGGTGAGCTGCTCAAGCTGCGCGAGGAGGGCAAGATCCGCCACATCGGCCTCTCGGAGGTCACCGTCGAGGAGCTGGAGGCGGCGCAGGCGATCGCCCCGATCGCGACCGTCCAGAACCGCTTCAGCCTCGGCACTCGCAACGCTGACGATCTGCTCGCCTACTGCGAGGCCAACGGGCTCGGCTTCATCCCGTGGCGCCCGGTGGCCGACCACACCGGCGACTCGGGTCCGCTCGCCGACATCGCCAAGGCGCATGACGCCACGGTGACTCAGGTCGCGCTGGCGTGGCTGCTGCACCTGTCGCCGGTCATGCTGCCGATCCCGGGCACCTCGAAGGTCGCCCATCTCGAGTCCAACACCGCCGCTGCCGGCATCAAGCTCAGCGACGTCGAGGTGAAGACGCTCTGCGACCTGAGCGGCTGACGCCCGGCTGAGATGAGCCAAGGTACCGACTTCGTACGGTCCAACGACCGATCCCCGAGCCAGCTGTGGCTCGGGGATCGGTGGTTCGGGTCGGGGTTGCCAACCGTTCGTACGGTTCTAGTCTGGGAGGCTGCAAGTCCAGGAGACTAGATGCATGAGTAGACGGCGTCGATGAGTGCCAGTACTCGGTAGTCGGTACCCATGCCGACGACCATCTCGTTCGTGACGTAGCCGAATCCCAGCTCGCTCACCGGATCTGCGAACGCCATTGCTCCGCCGAAGCCGGGATGTCCGAACGACTCCCGGTGTGGACCCATCGGGTAGCGCTGAGGAGAGTTCAATGCGTATCCGAGGCCCAGGCGACTGTGAATCTTCGAGATGACATCTGTACCCTCGAACGTTTCGGTTCTGAACAGCTCCGTGGACTCCGGCGACACCAGCCTTACGCCTTCGAGCTCGCCGTCCTGTGCGAGCGCACCGTAGACCCGAGCCAACGAACGGGCATCAGTGTGGGGGCCGGCGGCGGAGACTTCCGCGACTCTGAACGCAGGGTCATTGAACGTGCGTCCGAAAACAGCGTCAAGTCGTCGCTCAGGACCCATGAAAAGTGCTTGCCCGCCGATGGTGTCGGGATTTGACACTGCAAATGTTGCATCCGACCCGAACTCCGGGTCGGCGATGAGTGGCGCCACTCGATGGTGCTCGCTGGTGGGCAAGCCAACCCAGTAGTCCAGACCGAGGGGTTCCACGATCTCGGCGCGAATGAACTGACCGATGGTCTGTCCGGTGACGCGCCGAACGACCTCGGCAAGGAGGAAGCCCATCGTCAGGCTGTGATAGCCGGATTGCGTCCCTGGCTTCCACAGTGGTGTGGCCGCGGCCAGGCCGGCTGCGATGGCGGTGCCTCGCTGAAAGCTGGCTGGGTCATCGGAGGAGACGACGTCCTGGTAGCCCTCGAATGTCGGCAGTCCGGACGTGTGGTTCAGAAGCATCCGGACCGTGACGTCCGTCTTTCCCGCAGCGGCGAACTCCGGCCAGATGGTGTGGACCGGAGCCTCGATGTCCAGCTCCCCACGATCCGACAGCATCTGGATCACCAGCGCCGTGATTCCCTTTCCGGTCGAGAACCCGCAAACCAAGGTGTCTTCGGTCCACGGGACGCCCGCCTCACGCTGGCCGCCCCACAGGTGGACGATCTCTCGACCCGATTGGTAGACGGAAAACGCTGCCCCGGCGTCGCCACGCACGTTCAGGTATTCCAGGAAGGCGGATCGCACGCCTTCGAAGCCTGGGGCCGTCGCTCCATGGACCGCTGAATTGTCACTGCTTTGTTGCGTCAACTTCAGTCTCTCCTCTTCGAATACCAGATTGCCACGCTTGTAATGGGCGTCCGTAGGGACGCACCTTCTTGCCTATGTGTCCACTACCGCATCGGGTCAGGAGCTGGGAAGGTACGTCGCCAGTGGTCGGCTATTTCCATGCGTCGACAGACCCAGACGTCATCGAATGACTGGACGTACTTCAAGAAACGTCCCAAAGCGGCAGCTCGAGCCGGTCGTCCCGTGACGCGACAATGCAATCCCACGCTCATCATCTTCGGCGTTGTCGCACCCTCTTCGTACAGGTGGTCAAACGTCGCACGGAGATATTCCTCGAAGTCCGTGCCGCTTGAAAAGCCAGGGCTGACAGCGAACTTGAAGTCGTTTGCGTCCAATGAGTAGGGCACCAGGAGCACCGGCGTACCGTCAACGCTCGACCAATGCGGCAGATCGTCGTCATAGACGTCGCTGTCGTAGCGGAAGCATCCAGCTTCGGCAGCCAGGCGCCGGCTTCGAATGCTCGTGCGGCCGCCGTACCATCCGGCGGGCTGTACGCCGGTCAGTTCCTCGATCAGATCTATCGAACGTCGGATGTGCTCGCGCTCGACATCCTCGGGAACGTGGACATAGTCAATCCAGCGCCAGTGGTGACTCGCGACCTCGTGCCCGAGCCTCGCGAATGCGCGGCCAACGTCCTTGTTCTGTTCGAGCGCTCTCCCGACTGCGAAGACGGTAAGAGGGAGGCCAGCGCTCTCGAACAGGCGCAGGATGCGCCACACGCCGACGCGCGCGCCGTAGTCGTACAGGGACTCGGTATTGACGTTCCTGAAACCGGCCAGCGGCGATGGGGAAGGCGACTCGGTGATGAAGGACTCCGCATGGGAGTCCCCGTTCAGCGGTGTGTTCTCACCGCCCTCTTCGTAGTTCAGGACGAAACTCAACGCGAGGCGGGCTCCTCCCGGCCACCGGGGATGGGGAGCTGTCTCACCGTAGCCAACCAAGTCCCGCGGATAGGGTGCGGCGCCCGTCATGGTGTCGTCCTGCCAAGGAGAAGACAGTCACGGTCGTTCGGTGGCTGGTTTCGCTGTGTGCACACGATTGGCCCCTAATTCGCCTCGATGCGGGCGCCCTGCGGGTGGAGATGCTTCCCACGACGGCGTTGTCCGCGTCCGGGTGGGCACCAGATCGGTCCGCGCCGCTTGATCGTCAGCATGTAGTCTCAAGTTATCAGGTTGTCTGTCAACCAGCATTGTGATCATCAGGTTGTCTGTCAAGTCCTGTGGTATACATTACCCATGCGTTTCCTATAGATTGCGGCCAGGTTTCGGCAGCACCGATTTCCCTCGTACGAGACAAAGGAGCCTCCAATGACTTCGCTGAGCTCGCGCCCCCACGGCAGCCTTGCTGACGACGTCGCGGAACGAGTGATGACGGCAATCAGCAACGGAGAGTTCGGTGCTGGCGACCGCCTGCCGACGGAGCCCGTCCTTGCACAGATGCTGGGTGTCGGCCGCACCTCGGTGCGAGAGGGCATCGGCAAGCTGCGGACCTTGGGGGCTGTGGAAGTCCGGCGTGGGCGGGGGACCTATGTCACGGGGATCACTCACAGCGACACCCAGATGGCCTTCCTTCAATGGGCCTCGGATCACTCCTACGGAACCCTCGAACTGTTCGAAGTCCGGATGGCGCTGGAGACCACGGCCGCCTCGGCAGCGAGCCTCCGCGCGACACCTGCCGAGCTGAAGGTTCTGGAGCAGGCTGCTCTCGAGCACCTTGCAGCGCACGATGCAGGCGACCTCGACAGGCTCGTGACAACCGACCAGGACTTCCACCTGGCGCTGGTGGCAGCCAGTCACAACGAGCCGCTTCGGCACGTCTACGACATCCTCGTACCGCAGCTGCTGGAGTATCGACGCAAATCGCTGGTGCTCCCAGGCGCCGCGCACAGGTCGGGGTATGACCACATGGCGATCGTGCGGGCTGTTCTCGCCCGCGATGGCGAGCGCGCCCGACAAGAGGTGCTCAACCACCTGGGCACACTTCACGCTGAACTGGTAGCAGCTGCGGCCCAACCCGCTGCGGCCCAACCCACTGCGGCCCAACCCACTGCGGGCTGACCCAGCCGTTTGACCGGCTGTCGGGTCTGCTGCCGAGCCGGCTCGGGTCGCTGTAGACGAGCCGTCGTCCAGCCAGCTCATCATGCGATGTCTGGCAGTGGTGGGGACAACGCTTGAGTCGGTAGCCGACGCCGACCGCACGTCACCGAGCAACCTCGTCGACGCCCCGGGCGCGCCGATGGCGACTCAGAACGGCCGGCGGCGCGCCCGAAGCTGAACCGCTCGGAAGCCGGAATCCGGCGCCTCGCTGAGCGGTTGACAGATGTCTGACGACAGGGTAGCGTCCGCGCAATCAACGGAGAATCGTCTCCCGCCCATTTCCTGTGAGGTGTTACGTGAACAGCATTCGTCGGTTATGCGCGATCGTGTCAGCGTTGGCAGTTCTCTGCCTGATCGCTGGTTGCTCAAGTCAGGCTGGCTCGAGCGCGAGCGGTGGATCGGGCAAGGAAATCCGGGTCGCCTTCTTCTCCGCCGTTCAGGCAAACACCTTTATCGCCGCGATCTATGGCGGCATGCAGAGCGAGGCGAAGAAGCAGGGAAACGTCAAGATCACGGTCTTCGACGCGAAGTTCGATGCGAGCACCCAGCTGAACCAGGTAGAGGACGCAATCACTACCAACCAATTCGACGCCTTCATCATTCAACCGATCAATTACGCGTCGATGGTCGCGCCCACAAAGCTGGCAATCAAGAGCGGCATCAAGGTGGTTACCGAGAACTGGCCGATCGGAAATGCCCTGGATACCGTTGAGCCCCAGGTGGCGGGCATGTCCGGTTCCGTCCTGACCCCGGCAACGGTGGACGGTGCGCACCACGTCGAGATGATCAACTCTGCATGTGCCGGCGTCGCGACGTGCAATGTCGCCTACGTCGCCGGGGCAATCTCCGGAGCGTTCGACGTAGCGACCATGGCGCTGATCAAGGCCGACCTCAAGACACACCCGAACATTCACTTCGTGCAGGAAGTCGAGGGCGACTTCTCGCGGACTCCTTCGCTGACGGCGGTACAGAACCTGCTGGAAGCCCATCCCGACGTGACCGTGATCGATGCCCACGGTGACCAGATGGCGCTCGGAGCTGAGGACGCGGTGAAGTCCGCTCAGCTCGTGGGCAAGGTGAAGATCCTCGGCGGGGGTGCCAGCGCGATCGGAGTCGCCGCAGTTCGGGCCGGCCGCTGGTTCGGAACCACGTTGACCCTCCCGATCGATGACGGCGTCTCCGCGATGTCCCTCGCGATCAAGGGTGCGCAGGGCCAGACCGTGGCCGAAAAGGGAGTCGACAACGCTTCCAACAGCAAGTTGTACCCGGCCATTCTCACCGCCTCGAACATCGACGCGTGGAAGAACTTCACGCCGCAGTGGTCCGGCTGATCCACATTTCGGGCACGGGCGGCTCGGAGAGGTCATACCTCCTGCCGAGCCGCCATCTGCTCTTCGACCGACCGAATCGAAGAGTTCACCGTTTCTGAGGACCGCGGCTACCAGGGAGTTGCTTGAGGTATGACTACGTCGCAACCACACATCGAGCTCCGTGACGTCGGAAAGCGCTTCGGCGGAGTGCAGGCAGTCTCTGGCGTGTCGCTCCGAATTGAACGAGGAACGATTCATGCCCTTGTCGGCGAGAACGGTGCGGGAAAGTCCACGCTCGGCAAGATGATCGCCGGGGTGCACCGACCGGATGCCGGCGAGATGCGGGTGGATGGTCGGCTGGTGCGTTACTCGTCTCCACGAGAGGCCCTCGCTGATGGCGTCACCATCATCGCTCAGGAACTTGCGCTGGTGCCGCAGCGATCAGTGATCGAGAACGTCTTCCTTGGCAATGCCGGCGTGGCCAAGTCCGCGGGCAGCCTGCGTGACCAGCGGCGAAGATACGGCGAACTGCAGGACCTTGCAGGCTATGCGGTGCCACCGGATGTGCGCATATCGTCGCTTCGGGTAGCGGATCAGCAGAAGGTGGAAATCCTCAAGGCGCTCGCCCGGGAAGCCCGCCTGATTGTGATGGACGAGCCGACCGCGGCATTGACGGCAGAAGAGACCGCTCGGCTCTTCGAGGTGGTCCGAGGACTCCGCGATCGTGGCACCTCAATCGTTTTCGTGTCGCACTTTCTCGACGAGGTACTGAGCCTGGTCGACACCGTTTCGATCATGCGCGATGGAAAGCTCGTGCGGACGCGCCCAGCAGTCGAGGAAACGTCTGAAAGCCTGGTCACCGGCATGCTGGGTCGTTCCCTTGACACCAGCTTTCCGCCCAAGGTCCCACCCGCACCGTCGGCGCCGGTGGTGTTGTCGGTACGCGACTTGTCTGCTTCAGGCCTGGTGGAGGATGTCTCTTTCGATGTCCGCGCAGGTGAGATCGTCGGCCTCGCGGGCCTGGTTGGCAGCGGACGTTCGGAAATTGCGCGGGCACTGTTCGGCGCAGATACGAAAAGCAGCGGGGATGTCTCGATCGGTGGTGATCGCATCGATGTGCGGAGCCCGCGTGATGGAGTCCGGGCGGGTATAGCGCTTCTTCCCGAAGATCGAAAAGATCAGGGGCTGCTCATGCAGCGCTCGATCCTGCACAACATCACGCTCCCGCACCTTGGTCGGGTCAGTCGGGCGGGAGTGGTGTCTCGAGGCAGGGAGCGTCGTGCGGCGCTCGATCTCATTTCACGCATCGGGATCCGGGCGAGTGGACCGATGGCGGCCGTCAGCACGCTTTCTGGTGGCAACCAGCAGAAAGTGCTGTTCGCGAAATGGCTCTTCGGCGGGCCACGGCTGTTGATAGCCGATGAGCCAACCAGGGGCGTCGACGTAGGCGCGAAACGTGCCATCTACGAGTTGATTCACTCCCTTGCCGCAGAGGGTGTGAGCGTCCTGGTGATCTCATCCGAGCTCGAGGAAGTTCTCGGGCTCGCCCACCGGGTGTTGGTTCTACGGAGTGGACGCCTGGTTGCGGAATACGACCACGAAGAAATGAGCGAGGAGCGCGTGATGCACAGCATTTTTGCCACGGATCAATCATCGACTTCGGGTACGAGCTCGTGACCAGGACCGACGATCACCCCGCCGTCGAGGTCGAACCGGTCGGAATGATCGAGCGGATCCGACTGTCCGGCACGTCGCGACTGCGTATCTCTGCGGTCCGTGAATATGGGATCGTCTTCGCATTCGCCGCGATGTTTGTGACGCTGAGTGTGACGAGTCCGGTATTCCTCACATCGGCCAACCTCTTGAACGTTCTCAACCAGTCGTCCGATGTCGGAATCATCGCGGTCGCAGGGACGCTGGTCGTTATCGCGGGAGGGTTCGACCTGTCCGTCGGTGCGACCTATGCAGTGGGTGGTGTGGTAGCCGCACAGCTCACGCCCCACATCGGGGTCTTCGGCAGTCTGTTGGCCGGCGTACTGGTGGGCCTTGGATTCGGACTTGCCAACGGAGCGATCGTGACCGTCGGTCGGATCAATCCGTTCATCGGGACACTGGCGTCACAGATCATGATCCGTGGATTCGCTCTGGTCCTGACCGGAGGCGCCTTGATATCGGTCACGAACACCTCCTTCGCCACGCTGGGTCAAGGCACTGTCTTCACGGTCCGATATGCAGTGATCGTATGGCTCGTGTTCGGCTGCATACTCGCGTACATCCTCGGGCGGACCACCTTCGGGCGTTATGTCTACGCTGTCGGCGGCAACGCCGAGGCTGCCCGACTGTCGGGTGTCCGCGTGGGTCTTGTCAGGGGTGCCACCTTCGCCCTTTCGGGGCTTGCGGCCGGACTCGCCGGAATCGTCGCGGCTTCTCGGGTGTCCACCGGTCAGGCGGACACGGGCGTAGGGCTCGAGTTGTCGGCCATTGCGGCCATCGTCATCGGTGGCACCTCGATTCTCGGCGGCGAAGGCGCGGTCTGGCGCACGGTCCTTGGCGTACTTCTCATCACGATGATTGGAAATGGCTTCAATCTGCTCGACGTGAATCCGACGTATCAGCAGATTTTCCAAGGCACGATCATCCTGGTTGCCGTTGGCATCGATGCGTTCGCCAGGCGGTCGCGGCGTTAGGTACGTCTTCATGTTTTCCGGCCTGGCAAACCACTCGTTTTGTTTGCGACCGACGGTGTGCGGTGGCCAGCCCGAAACGTTCGCTATTGATCTCAACTTGGAGGGTTCACAGTGGTCAGCGCAGAGGCACTAGGCAGTGCTCAACTTGGTGAGCCGGGCCAGCCGCTTGTCTTGACAAATGGCATTGCCCTGGTTGGATCCGAGCTCGAGCACCGCGAGTTCGGGATGCTTCGCATCGTGGCTGGGCAGATTGAGTCATTCGGGCCGCGAGGCGGCGCAACCAGGACGCACAGCGACGACCTGATCCTCGACCTGGAGGGGGCGTTCGTCGTCCCCGGGCTGATCGACAGCCACGTTCATTTCGATCTGGCGGGGCATCCTGCTGCGTATGAACATTACGACGCGTCTGTGCTGCTTCGTTCGCTGACGTGTTTTCACAACGGGCTCGCCGCGCTGCGCAATGGGATCACCAGCGTTCGAGATCTCGGATCGGCTGATCACACGGTTCTTGACTACGCAAGCCTGGTTCGGCGCGATCTTCTGATCGGTCCGCGGGTGATCGCGGCTGGACGCCCGATCACCGTGTCCGACGGGCATTTCTCACAGTACGCACGAGTCGCAAATGGGCCGAGTGACGTTCGCGATGCCGTGCGCGAGCAAATTGCCGCAGGGGCTCGAGTCATCAAGCTGATGGCGACCGGAGGCATTTCCACTTCAGGGAATCCGGAGTCGATCCAGCTGACCCCGGAAGAACTGGCCGCGGCCGTGACAGAGGCCCACCAGGCTGGCCTGCAGGTGGCAGCGCACGCCCACACCCACGCGGGCGTGGTTGCGGCGCTGTCCGCCGGCGTCGACTCAATCGAGCACGCCGCGTTCGGTGACGACGCGACATTCGAGGTGATGGCGTCGCACCATGCGACGCTCGTTCCCACGGTGAGTGCGCTGAACAATGTGCTCCCGGGTCGAGGAATTCCGGCCGAGACGGTGCGAAAGAGTCTGGAGGCGCGGGAGCCATATCTGCAGAGCGTGCGCAAGGCCGTGTCGGCAGGAGTGCATATCGCTGCAGGCACCGACGCCGGTACGGCGTTGAACCCGATCGGCGGGCTGGTTGACGAGCTGGCGATGTACTGCGACGCCGGAATGACTGCATTGCAGGCACTGGCTACGGCGACCACGGGTGCCAGCGGTCTCATCGGCGGGCGGGCGGGCATCATCGAACCGGGACGGCCGGCGGACCTGATGGTGGTAGCCGGTGACCCTTCCGCGGATGTGACCGCCCTTCGACGTCCACTGCACGTGGTGCGGCGCGGACGTGTCATTGATCTGGCCTGGGCTGACCGGACCATGTCCGAATTGAGCCGAGCCCTTGTTGGTTGAGCGGGAAATTTCTGGCGGAGGATTCATGTCTGGTGTGAAGGTATTGAGCTCAGGTGGGCAGTCATGACTGGTCTGCTTGCAGGACGTAAGGCTCTGGTGACGGGTGCAGGCAGCGGAATCGGTGCCGCGATCGCGGAGGCCTTCGCCGTTGAAGGTGCCGACCTCTGCTTGGCCGACAAGACGACCGGGGTTGATCTGGCGGAGGTGGCACGTCGTTGCGAGGAGCAGGGGGTGAACGTCTGTTCCGTGCGTGCTGATGTCGCAGACGAGCTGGACGTTGCGCGGCTCTTCTCCGAGGCCGAGGCGGCCTTGGGCGACATCGACATTCTGGTCAACAACGCGGGAATACTGACTGAGTGCCGTGTTGCGGACATGTCCGTTGCGATGTTCGACGAGATGATCGCGATCGACCTGCGCAGCGTCTTCCTGTGTTGCCGCGCGGCACTCCCGGCAATGGAGAGAAACGGATTCGGCCGCATCATCAACGTCTCCTCTCAGCTGGGCCAGAGGGGCGGGGCGGGTCTGGCGCACTACAGCGCGGCCAAGGCCGGAGTCATCGGATTCACCCGTGCCCTGGCGCGCGAAGTAGCCACCCAGGGAATCACGGCCAATTGCATTGCGCCTGGCCCGATCCACACTGCTCTCTCGGCCGGCCTTTCAAAGGAGTGGATCGCGAGTGTCTCGGCCGGCTTGCCCCTCGGGCGGTTCGGAGTTGCAGCTGAAGTGGCGCCAACCGCGGTCCTGCTGGCCAGCGATCCCGGCGGGAACCTCTACACCGGACAGACCCTGGGACCGAACAGCGGCGACGTGATGCTGTGATCGGGCCGGGGTGGGCGGTGGCACTGCGTCCACAGGCTGTGTCGCTGAAAGTCGAGGCGTTGCATAGGGACGCTTCTGGGTGCGCTATTTCGAATCGGAGAGAGGAGCTAGAACGATGATCGAGGTCGACGGCAAGGAGGTGTTCACCGAGCTTGCGGAGATCGTCCAGCCGGAGCACACAGCGTTGGTTGTGGTGGACATGCAGCGCGATTTCGTCGATACCGACGGATTTTTCGGATCGCTGGGCATCGATCTCTCCATGTACGACCAGACGCGGCCCCCGCTTCTCAACCTGCTGGCCGCAGCGCGCAAGAACAACGTCCTGGTGGTCCACGTGCAGAACACGGCACTGCCAGAGGGCCGCAGCGACTCCCCAGCCCAAATTCGGTTCAATCTCCGAATGCATGAAGCCGCGCGAGGCGAAGGGCCGCCACTTCGCTACACCGTGGAGGGGACCCCCGGCCATGGTTTCTCCGAAGATTTCGAACCCGTCGGGACAGAGCTGGTCGTCAGGAAGTACCGGTCGAGTGGTTTCTGGGGTACGAACCTGAACCTGATCCTGGGTAGCAACGGCATCAAGTCCGTGGTGGTTACCGGATGCACCACCGAGGGCTGTGTGGAGTCGACAGCTCGAGACGCGCTCTTCAGCGACTACTACGTCGTCATCGCGACCGACTGTGTGGGGAGTGACGACAAGGCGCAGCACGACGCCTCGATGAGCTTGATGCGTCACCGCTTCGACCTGGCCGAGTCCGAGCAGATCGCCGACGCCTGGGCTGCGGGTCGTCCTTGAGCGGATATCGGAACCTGCTCGGTCCAGGGCAAGCAGGGTCGCATTCGTTCGTTGTCCAGTGGGGGGCAAAGCGTTGAAGATCAGTCGTGTCGTTTGCGTGCCCGGTCGCTCCGGATTCTTTGCCGACGACGCCGCAGCCATTGCAGCCGGTGCCCGTCACGATGGGTTCAGCTATGTGGGTGAGCCCAGGACGCCTGGCTTCCGCCAGATCAGAGAGCCCGGCGAGGCGCTGTCAGTGCTACTGGTTCTGGAAGACGGACAGGTCGCGCACGGCGACTGCGCGGCTGTCCAGTACTCCGGGGTCGGCGGCCGCGATCCCTTGTTCGACGCCCGGCGGGCCGCGATGGTGGTCAACTCGGAAATAGCACCGGCATTGGTTGGTGCCGATGCTTCGGACTTCCGCGGGTTGGCGGCCCGCATCGAGGACATTGCGGTCAGTGGGACACGGCTGCACACCGCTATTCGATACGGAGTCGGCCAGGCGCTGCTGGATGCGTCGGCCTTGGCCCGCCGACGGACGATGGCGGAGGTCGTCCGAGACGACTACCGGACTGGGGTTGCCATAGCCGCCGTACCCATGTTCGTCCAGTCCGGCGATGACCGTTACGACAACGTCGACAAGATGATCCTCAAAGAGGCTGGCGCGCTGCCACACGGCCTTGTCAACGAGGTGCACAGCAAGCTTGGAAGTGACGGCGAGCTACTGGCGGAGTACCTGGCGTGGGTCCGCGACCGGATCCTGGCTCTGCGGGTCCGAGAGGACTACCTTCCCGTCCTGCACGTGGACGTCTACGGAACGCCTGGGGCGGCGTTTGGAGGCAGCACCACTCGTATCGCCGACTATCTGGCGCGGCTCGGCGAGATTTCGGAGCCGTTCGGGCTGAGAGTCGAGCAGCCTTTGGACGCTGGCAGCACGAACGCGCAGATTGCCGCGATGGCGGCGTTGCGTTCAGCACTCGCGGAGCGAGGGTCAGCAGTGCAGCTGGTGGTCGATGAATGGTGCAACTCGCGTGCGGACATCGAGGCTTTCGTCGATGCCGGCGCCGCGGATGTGATCCACGTGAAGACACCCGACCTCGGCTGCGTGTCCCAAACCATCGAAGCGCTCCTGCACGTGCGAAGGTCGGGCATCGCTGCCTACTGCGGCGGGTCGTGCAACGAGACCGATCGCTCGGCCCAGGTCACGGCCCACCTTGCGATGGCCTGCGGGGCCACACAGGTGCTCGCCAAGCCCGGCATGGGGGTCGACGAGGGAATGATGATCGTGGGTAACGAGATGGCCCGGACCGAAGCCTTGGTGGCTCTTCGGGCCGGCGGCTGACAACGTGCAGGTTCTGAGCGCTGGGGACAGCGAACGTCAACAGCGTGGTTTCGCGGGCTCATTGCGTAGCGCGGGCCTGCGCGCGGGTGATCGGGTGGCCTTCGTGCTGACCGGGTCGACCGCCCTCGTCAGCGCGACCCTCGGTGCACTACGGACGGGGGTCGTTCCGGTCATGTTCGACCCAGCTCTGCCCTCACTCGAACGTGCCGCGATGCTCGCCGACGCGGATCCCGCCTTGGTCGTGGAAAGCCAGTCGGCGTTGGAGGCCCTGATCGAAGGGGATCCCGTCGAGCTGTCCGAATTCCCGCTGGCCCGGCCGATGCACTACACCTCCGGGACGACTGGGCGCCGCAAGGGTGTCTGGTCCGGGCTCCTCGATGACGAAGGCGCCCGTTCACTCGTTGCCGAAGAGCAGGTGTTGTGGGGATTCCGGCCCGAGGATCGGCACCTCGTCGTATCTCCCCTTCATCACTCCGCGCCGCTTCGGTTTGCGGCCGGGACGCTGCTTGCCGGTGGCCAGATAGCCGTCGTCCCCCGTTTCGACGGCCAGGCCTTCATTGCCGCGCTCGCGCAAGTGCGCCCGACGAGCATCTTCTGTGCACCGGCTCACTTGCAGAGGCTGTTCGCCGAAGTCGACGAGGGTGCACCGCTGCCCGACCTGTCCGGCGTACGTCTCGTTGCGCACGCCGGCGCGCCTTGCCCAGAGCCCTTGAAACGACGGCTGATCGACACGTTCCCCGATGGATCGGTCTGGGAGTTCTACGGATCGACCGAGGGGCAGTTCACTGCGTGCTCAGCCGCCGACTGGATCAGCCATCCCGGCACCGTCGGACGAGCGCGTCCCGGTCGAGCGATCACGGTCGATGCCGATGGCACAATTTGGTGCGCGGCGCCGCCATACGCTCGATTCAGCTATTGGCGCGATCCGGAGAAGACGCAACGGAGCTGGCGCCAAGACGCATTCACCGTCGGCGATCTCGGACGGCTTGACGACGAGGGCTTTCTGTATCTGGACGGCCGCAGGGACGACCTGCTGTTGAGCGGAGGTGTCAATGTCTATCCGCTCGAGGTCGAGCAAGCCTTCGCCTCGTGTCCAGGCGTGGCTGAGATCGCCGTCTTCGGCCGGGCCGATGACCGTTGGGGCCAGCGCGTGTGTGCGGCGTACGTCGGAACCGCGGCCGGCGATGACCTGAAGAGCTGGGCCATGGCGCGGCTGCTTCCGGCCAGCCGACCGAAGGAATACCACCAGGTGGCCGTCCTCCCGACGACCAGCGCTGGAAAGATCCGCCGCACGACGCTCGCCGCCGATCTCGGCCTTGGCGCCGACGACGTGGACGACGACGGCTAGGTACAAAATCGGGTTGTCGTACCCGCAACGCTTCCTGCAGCGCCGGTCCGGCGCATCCGGGAGTGTCGGTGCGCGCGTCTAGGCTCGCGGCATGGCCGCGGTCCACGAGCTCAGCCGCACCGACGCCCGCCGCATTGCGGTGCGCGCCCAGCTGCTGACGAAACAGCGGCCGACCGACCTGCTCGAGACGGTGCGACAGCTCTCGCTGCTGCAGCTCGAGCCGACCAACGCGATCGCGCCCAGTGCCGAGCTGGTGCTGTGGAGCCGGCTCGGGTCGGCATTCGACCCGCGGGAGCTGTGGGGTGCCGTCGACGAGCAGCGGTTGATCGAGCTGCGCCAGGCGCTGCGGGTGGCCGATGACATCGCGCTCTTCCGCGCCGAGATGGCCGAGTGGCCGGGCCCGGGTGAGCTACGGGGGTGGCAGAAGGAGGCGCGCGACTGGGTAGTTGCCAACAACGCCTGCCGACGAGACATCCTCGAGCGGCTCCGCGCCGACGGGCCGCTGCCAGCCAGCGAGCTGCCTGACACGTGCGTGGTGCCGTGGCAGTCCAGCGGCTGGAACAACAACCGGAACCTCCGGATGATGCTCGACAGGCTCGTGCAGCGCGGCGAGGTGGCCGCCGCCGGTGGCACCGGCCGTGGCCGGCTCTGGGATCTCGCCTCCCGGGTCTACCCCGACGACCCCGTGCCCTCGGTCGAGGAGGCGCAACGACTGCGTGACGAGCGCCGCCTCCGCTCCCTCGGCATCGCCCGGGTCGCCAGCACCAAGCTTCCCTTCGAGCCGGTCGATGTCGGCGAGATCGGGGAGGTAGCGGTGGTCGAGGGGACCCGCGGCCAGTGGCGCGTTGACCCGGCCCAGCTCGGTCAGCCCTTCGCCGGACGCGCGGCCCTGCTCTCGCCGTTCGATCGGCTGCTCGCCGACCGGAAGCGGATCAGCGAGGTCTTTGAGTTCGACTACATCCTCGAGATGTACAAGCCCGCGACCGCGAGGATGTGGGGCTACTACGCCCTGCCGATCCTGTACGGCGACCGGCTGGTCGGGAAGCTGGACGCCAAGGCTGACCGTGACGCCGGCGAGCTCCGCATCACCGCGGTCCACCGCGACGTGCCGTTCAGCAAGGCGATGACGGCGGCGATCGACTCCGAGATCAGGGATCTGGCTCGCTGGCTCGATCTGGAGCTCGTGCTTCCCGACTGAACCGAGGCAGTTCGACGGCTACGCCGGGCGGGCCCAGCGCGGCAGGATGAAGACCCCGTCAGCCTCGACCGTCGTGCCTTCGTCATCGGCGAGGTGGCCGACGACGAACGACTTCCAGCCCTCCACTCGATCCACGTGGGCCTCGGCTCGCAGGGGGACGCCGAGCTTCGTGCCGCGCAGGTAGCGCATTGTCAGCGTGCCCGTCAGCCGCGGCTTGCGGTCTGCGCCGGCCGCGGCACCAAAGACGTGGTCGAGCACGAGCGCTGTGACTCCGCCGTGGACCAGGCTCGGCGGACCTTCGTAGGCAGCGCCCAGCGTGAAATCGACCCAGGCCCGGCCGACGCCGTCCGTCGCGATGTCGAGCGGGGGTGCGATCGCATTGCGGACCCCCATGATCGCGTTGCCCCAGTTGCGCCCACTGGACTCACCGAGCCGTACGCCGTACGTGCCAGGGATGACCCGGGCGCCGAGCCGCTCGTTGATCGCGAGGAGCTGCGCATGGGCCGCACGAACGGTCTCGAGGTCGGCCTCGCTGCGGATCGTCAGGTCGACGAGCTCTCGCAGGCTCTGGGTGAAGGGCTCCCACACCGAACGGTCGCGCGCGATCTCCTCGTCGGTGGCGTGGTCCTGGACCCAACCGTCCGGTAGCGATTCAGTATCCATTCGACGGTCCATTCGACGGGCCACCTGACGGGCCAGGTGTGGGTCTTGCTGCGTGGCTGGCTGATGACATCGGTGTCCAGACTTCCTGTGCTTCGAGATGGGAGGGCGGCGCGAACGAGTGCTACCGCGGAAGGAGCTCCGCAGCGATCTTGCGGGCTGCCTGGAGGATCTCGGCATCGCTGGCCAAGATGTCGGAGCCTGCGAGCCCGGCCATGTTGATCGACATCAGCGCCATCCGGACCCGCAGCTGTTCCTCGACCGAGGCGTCCGGGGGACTGAGAAGGGCATAGAGGTCGGTGAGCTGGCCGGCCATCCCGCCGTGGTCCGGGCGGACGTTGTGCATCACGTTGCGGTTGGCGATCACGAAGCGGAACATCGCCAGTCCGTGCGCCTGCATGATGTCGCTCCAGCGGGTGAGTACTTCGGTCCGCAGGTCCGCACTCGAGCGCTGCTTCTTCGCCCAGCTGACCAGCTCAGCGACCTGGTCGAGCATCGTCGTGACGAGCTCGGAGACGATCGCTTCCTTGCTGTCGAAGTGGTAGTAGAGCGCCGCCTTGGAGATGTTCAGCTGCTCCGCGATCTCGCGCATCGACGTTGCGTCGTACCCCTTGTCCGCGAACAGCTTCAGCGCGACAACGGGGATCAGCTCGCGCGTCTTGGCGTGGGAGCCGCCCGCTTCGGTGTTCACGGTCCCCACAGTAACAACTTGCTTACCGAGCGGTCAGGTAGTACCTTACTTACCGATCGGTCAGGAAGTGTGTCAACCCTACCGAGAGCATTCACTGACTACGTTTCGGAGGACCTCACATGTCTGAGGCAACTGCTGTCCGGCTGACGCCGCGACAGATCATCACCGCCATGAGCGGCCTGATCATCGCGATGCTGCTGGCCCAGCTGGACAACATGATCGTTGCCCCCGCGCTGCCGACGATCGTCGGTGACCTCGGCGGCCTGGACCACCTCTCCTGGGTGGTGACGGGCTACATCGTCGCCTCGACGGTGGCGACGCCGATCTGGGGAAAGCTCGGTGACCTGTTCGGTCACAAGCTGACGTTCATGGTCTCGATCGTGATGTTCCTGATCGGATCGGCAATGTGCGGCGCGAGCCAGAGCATGACCGAGCTGGTCCTCTTCCGGGCGTTCCAGGGCCTCGGCGCCGGTGGCCTGATGGTCGGCATCATGTCGGTGATCGGGATGATGGTCTCGCCGCGAGAGCGTGGCAAGTACATGGGCGTGATGATGGCGATCATGCCCGCAGCGATGATCGGTGGGCCGCTGATCGGTGGCTGGATCACCGACAATGCCTCTTGGCGCTGGGCGTTCTACGTCAACCTGCCGCTCGGCATCATCTCGCTCGTCGTGGTCTGGCTGACTCTGAAGCTCCCGGCCGAGGTCAAGCCCGCGGGCAAGGTCGTCATCGACTGGTGGGGCGCGAGCACCCTCAGCGTCTGGATCACATCACTGGTGCTGATGGTCACCTGGGGCGGCAGCCAGTATGCCTGGGGTTCGTGGCAGACGATCAGCCTCGGCGTGATCGCCGTCGTCGGGTTCATCGCCTTCGTGCTGATCGAGAGGCGAGCCGCTGAGCCGATCATGCCGCTGCGCCTCTTCTCCAACCTGAACTTCTCGCTCGCCAGTGCGCTCGGTTTCGTCGCAGGCTTCGCGATGTTCGGCGGAATCACCTTCCTGCCGCAGTTCCAGCAGTTCGTCCAGGGCAAGTCGGCAACCAACAGCGGACTGCTGCTGCTCCCGATGATGATCGCGGCCATGAGCGTCTCGATGCTCGGCGGACTGGTGATCAGCAAGACGGGTCGCTACCGGGTCTTCCCGATCGTCGGCACGGTGTTGCTGACCGCGGGTCTGTGGCTGTTCTCAACGATGAGTGTGGACACCTCGACGTTCCAGACCGGCGTCTACATGGCGGTGCTCGGTGCCGGGATGGGCTGCCTGATGCAGACAACCAGCCTGATCGCCCAGAACAGTGTGGCGATCAGCGACATCGGCGCCGCAACGGGTGCGTCCACGTTCACGCGCAACATGGGTGGTTCGCTGGGAGTCTCGATCCTCGGCGCGATCTACGCCAGCCAGCTGACCTCGACGCTCGGGGGAGCGGGCGCCGCGGGTTCGGCCAGCGACTCGACCCTGACCCCGGCTGTCTTCCACAAGTTGCCGGAAGCCGCTCAGGCGCTGTTCAAGCAGGCGGTGACGAACGGGACCGATGCCATCTTCCTGGTCAGCGCGATCGTCGCCGCTATGGGATTCGTCCTTGCCTGGTTCATCAAGGAGGTCAAGCTCCGCGACAGCATCGCATCCACGGCCGAGACGATCGAGGAGTCCCTGGAGAACATCGCGATCTGACCGGTCTGCGTCGCTAGGCTTCGCGCATGGATGCGACCTGCCTGTTCTGCCAGATCGCATCCGGGGAGGTCCCGGCCGAGATCGTCTGGTCGGACGCCGACCTGGTCGCGTTCCTCGACATCCGTCCGGTCTTCAAGGGCCACACCTTGCTCGTGCCGCGGGTCCACCACGTCACGCTGCCGGATCTTCCGGCCGAGCTGCGTGACCCGTTTCTGGCGGCAGGTCAGCGACTGGCCAGCGCGATGGTCGACGGGCTCGGCGCCCAGGGTTCCTTCGTGGCGATCAACAACACCGTGTCGCAGAGCGTCGCGCACCTGCATCTGCACGTCGTACCTCGCACCAAGGGGGATGGTCTGCGCGGCTTCTTCTGGCCACGCACCAAGTACGCCGATGATGCCGAGCAGGCGGACTATGCCCGGAGGCTCACCGAAGTCCTGGACTGAGAGGGCTCAGTTCGCTCGTCGTACGGCGGGAGCAGCGAGGCCAGCCGAAGGGGAAGTCGCGGGTGCGCCGGTCTCCTGGTGCAGGCGTGGTCGGAGCCCGACGTGGTTGCCGGTGCCAATCGCTGCGAGCCAGACAGCCGCCGCGCCGAGCGCCGCGCCACCGATCGTGTCGACGAAGAAGTGCCAGCCGAGGTAGATGGTCGCGATCTCCGTCAGCACGAGGAAGACCCAGGCAGAGATGCGGATCCAGCGTTTCAGCTTGATCAGCTCGACCATCAGGCAGACGGTCACCATCACCCCGACGTGCAAGGACGCGAAGGCGGCAATCGTCTGCACGGCATGGGTCGCCCACGGATCGTGGAGCACGGTGAGTCGATCGCTCCACATGTCGGACTGAAGGGTCGAGACATAGGTGTGGGGGAGTGCGGCGAACTGACTCTTGTCGGAGTAGATCGGTCCCCAGGTCGGCACCAGGAAGTAGATCGCGACGCCGAGCACCCAGTCGAGGACGACGGCCGTCACGTACCACGATCCCGCGGTCGTGTGGCGCGTCCAGACGAGGGCCACCGCCAGCGTCACCGGGACCATTGCGATCCAGGCGACGTAGACGAGCGAGAAGAACTGCGCGGCGATGCCGGTGCCGAAGAGGGAGTGCAGGACTGCGGCCGGATCGTGGCCGAACCAGATGGCGCGGTCGAGGTCGTGCAACTGGTGGTCGTAGAGCGACTTGTTCACGAAGGGCACGTAGCTCTTCAGGTTCCGGAACGCCGCATAGCTGAGATACCAGGCGGCGAGTCCGGCGATCGCGAACGCGACGTGCGACCGCTGCCAGCGTTCGTGCACGACGTCCATGAAGCGGGCCGGAAGCTCCCGCGGGGCTCGCCAGGTGCGGTACACCGAGCGGGGGAGTACGTCGATCAGGAATGCCAGCAACACGATGATGGGCAACTGCACATACATCGGTACGACGACGCCATCGGGATCGCGAATGGGTAGGTCGTAGTGCCATGCCACGAACAGCGTCGCGATCGCAAGCAACACGGCAGCTGCGCCCGCAAACTTGAAGTTGGCCTTGCCCACTCGATCAGATTAGTGGGCCTGCTGTTCTGACGGGCGCTGGGCCCCGACACGCCCCGTCGGTCCGCCGTGACCGGACACTAGAGTGAGGCCGACATCGCTCGGGCTCAGCTGGCGCCCGCCGTACGCAAGAGGAGAAGTGAACATGGGTCGTTTTGACGGACGCGTTGCAGTGATCACCGGTGCTGCACAGGGCATCGGTGCAGGCACCGCGAAGCGCTTCGCCGAGGAAGGCGCAGCCGTGGCGATCCTCGACCTCAACGAGGAGAAGGCCCAGGCGACTGCGGCCGGCCTCGACGGCTCGGCGATCGGCATCGGCTGCAACGTCTCTGACGGCGCTTCCGTCGCTGCCGCCGCGGAGCGGGTTCTCGCCGAGCTCGGTGGCTGGCACATCCTGGTCAACAACGCTGGCATCACCCGCGACAACCTGCTCTTCAAGCTCACCGAGGAGGACTGGGACCTGGTCATGGGCGTGCACCTCAAGGGCGCCTTCCTGATGTCTCAGGCCGCGCAGAAGACCTTCGTCGCGCAGAAGTACGGCAAGATCCTCAACCTCTCCAGCGTCTCGGCGAACGGCAACCGTGGCCAGGCGAACTACTCGGCCGCGAAGGCCGGCGTGCAGGGCTTCACACGCACGCTCGCCCTCGAGCTCGGCCCGTTCGGGGTCAACGTCAACGCGATCGCGCCGGGCTTCATCGCCACCGAGATGACTGACGACACCGCCAGGCGCCTGAGGATGGACGTCGACGAGTTCCGTCGCCTCAACGCCGAGGCCAACCCGGTGCGCCGGGTCGGCCAGCCCGAGGACATCGCTGCCGCGGCGGCATTCCTGTGCAGCGACGAGGCGTCCTACATCACCGGACAGACGCTGTACGTCGACGGCGGCGCGAAGATCTGAGCCGATTCTCGGCAATCATCTGGGCAACACGAGGGGCCCCTGCGTTTATCGCGGGGGCCCCTCGGTCATGCTTGGCCGCATGAGTTATTCCCCCATGCAACGAGTCCGTCGCAAGCCGGCGTACGCCGCGCTCGCCATCGTCGCGGCGTTGAGCCTTGGGCTCTCGGCGTGTGGTGGCTCGAGCGACAAGGCCGCCGCTGACAAGACGCCTGCCTCCCAGCCGACCGAAGGTGGCAAGAACCTGGCGGCCCTCTGGCCGCTGACCGGCCTGCCTTCCTCCGGGCAGACTCCGAAGCATCCGGTGATGATCGTGAAGATCGACAACACCACGAGCAGTCAGCCGCAGCTCGGGCTCGCCAAGGCCGACCTGATCACCGAGGAGCTGGTCGAGGGTGGCATCACCAGGCTCGCGGTCTTCTTCTACTCAAAGGTCCCTGACCTGGTTGGCCCGGTGCGTTCGATGCGCGCTTCCGACATCGGAGTGGTCAAGCCGGCGCACGCCGTACTCGTCGCGAGTGGCGCGGCCGGGCAGACCATCGGTCGCCTCAACCGGGCGAAGGTCCGCTACTACACCGAAGGTGCTCCCGGCTTCTACCGGGACTCCTCGCGACACGCGCCGTACAACCTGATGGTGCGGCTCCCCGAGCTGGCCAAGACGCTGAAGCGTCAGGCAGTCGTTCCGGCCAGCTACCTGCCCTGGGGCAAGGAAGCCGACTTCGCCGGCGGCCAGAAGGCGCGCACGATCGCAGCCTCGTTCAGCGCCACCCACACGACCGACTGGACGTACGCCGGTGGCAAGTACACCAACACCAACAGCAACGCGGCCGCCGGCAGCCAGTTGCACCCCGACACCGTGCTGGTGCTGCGCGTGCGTGAGGGCGACGCGGGTTATCTCGACCCGGCCGGCAACCACGTTCCCGAGACGCTGTTCACCGGGAAGGGCGCACTGATGCTGTTCCACAACGGCCAGCTCGTCCGGGGGACCTGGAGCAAGAAGAAGCTCGCCAGCCCGCTGGCGCTGCGCACCGCCGCCGGGTCGTTGAAGGTCCCGGCCGGCCATGTCTGGATCGAGCTGGTCCCGGACAAGAACGCCGGCGGCAACGTCACCTGGACGAAGTAGCGACGTCGACAGGCTCGGTCACCGGTTTCGGTTGCCCGAGCCTGTCGCTGGGCCTGTCGCTGGGCCTGTCGCTGGGCCGCTCGGAGAGCGGCGAACTCAGTCCCTGCCGGACGCCTGCTCCGTCCCGCGACTGCGGATGCCGTCATCGCGGTCGACGATGTCCTCGGGGTCGGGCAGCTCGACGCCGAGGTCGGACAGCGAGCGCAGGCCCGAGAGGATGAACGACATCGCGGTCTCCACCCGTGCCACCGCGAGCGCGGGGTCATCGGAACTGGTCACCGTCTCGCCGGCGGCCGACATCGCGCCGAAGAAGATCCGGCTGAAGACGTGGGTCATCTCGTCGTCCAGCTCGAAGTCGCCCGCCTTGAGCACCGCCCGCACGATCTCCTGCACGATGGCGTAGCTGGAGCGCTCCTCCTGCTCACGGAAGCGCTCGTAGCCGAGGATCGCCGGGCCTTCCTGGATCACGATCCGCTGGTAGGCGGGCTGCTGTACGACGGCCAGGAACGCGCGCAGTCCGGCCACTGCCTTGGCCCAGGGGTCCTTCGAGCCCTTGAGGGCGTTCTGGATGGACCTGTTGGCGTCGCTCTCGACCTTCTCGAAGACCGCCTCGAAGACGGCCTGCTTGCCACTGAAGTGGTGGTAGAGCGCGCCCTTCGTGACGCGGGCACCCGAGACGATCGAGTCCAGGCTCGTGCCGGCGTAGCCCTGGGTCGTGAAGAGGCCGCCGGCGACGTCGATCAGCGCCCGCTTGGTGGAGGCGGAGTACTGCTGTCGGCGGCTGGTCGTGCCATGGACCTTGGTGAGGAGCTTCTCTGCTGGTGAGCGGCTGGCCATTCCGGCAGTCTATGACCGACCGACGGTATGTGTGGGCGGCATCACGCCCGCGGAAGTTGCTGGGTCGCGGAGCGTTCCCATACTCTAAGTACGTACCAGCGGTATGTGAACAAGAAAGGATGCCAACCATGACCTGGAATGCCTTCCATCATCGCGGAGAGATCCTCCGCACCGTGATAGAAACCGCCGATGAGCGACGTGACGGCCAGCTGCCGATGGATGTCCCCGGCGTCACTGCGACCTTTCGCGACGAGCTCGACCTGATAGCTGCCCTCACCCTCAAGTGGCACGCCAGACTCTCCGGCCACATCGAACGGGAGATGATGTCCCAGCCGATGGACCTCGAGATGGCTGTGATGCGCGCCTGGCGTGCCGCCACGGACGATCTCCCGGGGATCCGGATGATCATCGACCACTACTCCGAGTTCCCGACCGATGCCGCGATGGCCGATGTGCTGGTCAAGGTGCACGAGAAGGAATGGATGAGGCTCGCCGCGGCAGCCGGTCTGTCCAATGACGAGAGCCCCGCCGCTGCCGACGCGGGACACCGACTCGAGACCAGGGCTCGCTTGAGCGAGGTGGCCGAGGTCGAGGCCGAGAAGGTCGTAGAGCAGACTTCCTTCGTAGACCGGATCAAGGCTGTTCTGGCAGCCTGATCCCTGCACGCCGACGTACCCCGGGCTGACCACCGCGGACCTCCCTCCGCATCCCTCCCTTCTGGCCAACCCGGGGTTTCGTCTTGCCCGGTGGTCGAGTTTGGGTCGTCGGCTGGTCGAGCGCAGTCCAGAGCGTCAGGATGGGGGTATGACGGGTGCACCTGCCGCCGGCTGGCTGCTGATCTCGTCCGCGATCCTGGTGGAGCCACCGTTTGCGCGGACGATCATCCTGCTGCTCAACGTCGACGCTGACGGTTCACTCGGCGTCGTGCTCAACCGGCCGTCGCACGTCGCGGTCGGAGAGGTGCTCGGTGGCTGGGGGCCGGTGGTCGCCACCCCTGAGGTGATCTTCCGGGGTGGACCGGTCGACACCGACTCGGCACTCGGGGTGGCCACGCTGGTCGGTGGTGAGGACGAGCCCATCGGCTGGAGCCGGCTCTTCGCGGACACCGGTCTGGTCGATCTCGACGCGCCGACGGAGGTCATTGGATCCGCGACGGCCGCGATGCGGATCTATGCCGGGTACGCCGGCTGGTCCGCGGGTCAGCTGGAGGACGAGATCGACGAGGGCGCCTGGTACGTCGTGCCCGCCGAACGCAGTGATCTCTTCAGTCCTGACCCCGACCTGTTGTGGCGCCAGGTGCTCCGCCGCCAGGGCGCAGAACTCGCGCTCATGATCACCATGCCTGCCGACCCCACCCTGAACTGAGAGTTAACATGGCGAGATGAGCACGCAGCCGAGGACCACGGGATTCGGGGTCGACACCCTCGAGGACACCCGCATCGTCGAGGACACCCGGACCCATGAGCCGGGAGACCACGAGAAGCTGTCCCATTACGTTCCCAAGGACAAGCTGATGGACGCGATGGTCAACGGCACGCCCTGTGTGGCGCTGTGCGGCAAGGTCTGGATCCCGAGCCGGGACCCGGAGAAGTTCCCGGTCTGTCCGGAGTGCAAGGAGATCTGGGAGAGCATGCGCGCAGGTGATGAGGACAAGTGAGCACCGTCTTCACAGAGTCATTCACGGGGTCATCCACGGGGCCGTCCACTGAACGGCGGCCTCGATGACAGGTGGGCTCGAGCCGCCTGTCCCGATCGAACTTCCACCCGCTTATCCCGACCGTGCCGCCTGGGGCACGGCCACCAAGCTCCGCGCCTGGCAGACCGCTGCCCTGACGGCGTACTTCGAGGAGAGCCCGCGGGACTTCCTCGCGGTCGCGACGCCCGGCGCCGGCAAGACGACCTTTGCGCTGACCGTCGCCTCCGAGCTGCTCTCACGCCGGATCATCGACCGGATCACCGTCGTTGCGCCGACCGAGCACCTCAAGACCCAGTGGGCGGAGGCCGCCGCGAGGATCGGCATCCAGCTCGATCCGGCGTACGCCGGGCGCAAGGGCCGGACCAGCAGTGACTTCGTCGGCGTCGCGGTCACCTACGCCGGTGTCGCCGCCAACCCCCTCGCGCATCGTGTCCGCACCGAGCGCTTCAAGACCTTGGTGATCCTCGACGAGGTGCATCACGCTGGAGACGCGCTCTCGTGGGGCGACGCGGTGAAGGAGGCGTTCGAGCCGGCCCGCCGCCGTCTCGCGCTGACCGGCACCCCCTTCCGCTCCGACATCAACCCGATCCCGTTCGTCACCTATGCACCTGATGCAGAGGGTGTCGGGCGGTCGGTGGCCGACTTCACCTATGGCTACGGCCATGCCCTCGCCGACCACGTCGTACGCCCGGTGCTGTTCATGGCCTACAGCGGCGAGATGCAGTGGCGGACCCGCGCCGGCGACGAGATCGCCGCCCGGCTGGGTGAGCCGCTGACCAAGGACCTGACGGCCCAGGCGCTGCGCACGGCGCTTGCCCCCGACGGCGCCTGGATCCCCTCGGTGCTCGCGGCCGCCGACCGCCGGCTCTCCGAGGTGCGCCGGCACGTTCCCGATGCCGGCGGACTGGTCATCGCCTCCGACCAGGACTCGGCTCGCGCCTACGCCCAGGTGCTGGCCACCATCTCGGGGGAAAAACCGACACTGGTGCTCTCGGATGAGAAGGCTTCCTCGAAGAAGATCTCGAAGTTCACCGACAGTGACGCACGCTGGATGGTGGCCGTCCGGATGGTGTCCGAAGGCGTCGACGTGCCGCGCCTGGCAGTCGGCGTCTATGCGACGACGATCTCCACGCAGCTGTTCTTCGCCCAGGCCGTCGGTCGTTTCGTGCGTGCGCGCCGACGAGGCGAGACCGCGTCGATCTTCCTGCCGTCGGTGCCGCACCTGCTCGGTCATGCCTCCGAGATGGAGGTCGAGCGCGACCACGTGCTGAAGCGCAAGGTCAACGACGACGCCGACATCTTTGCGGCCGAGGACGACCTGCTCAACCAGGCGAACGCTGCCGAGGGCGGTGGTGCCGACGAGCTGGTGCCCTTCCAGGCGCTCGGCTCCAACGCGACCTTCGACCGGGTGCTCTACGACGGTGGCGAGTTCGGCCACGCCGGTGAGGTCCATGTCGGTTCCGACGAGGAGATGGACTTCCTCGGCATCCCCGGCCTGCTCGAGCCCGACCAGGTGCGCAACCTGCTGCAGTCGAGGCAGACCGAGCGGGCCAGGAAGCGCAAGCCCGTGGCCGCCGACGAGATGGTCCGCGACGTCTCCACCCACGAACAGCTCGCGATCCTGCGGCGCGAGCTCAACAGCCTGGTCGCCGCCTGGAACCACCGGACCGGTCAGCCACACGGCGTCACGCATGCCGCACTGCGCAAGGAGTGCGGAGGACCGGCGGCCGCGATCGCGACCACCGACCAGCTCGTTCACCGAATCGACACGCTTCGGGGATGGGCGACACGCAAGTCGGGCTGATAGGAAGGTGGGGCCAGCCGGTTCGCCGGTCACACTCGCGAGATCTCGGGGATCCTCATGAGCCTGCCTGACCCTGCGCCTGCGCGCGCAACCACTCGCCGCACCGTCATCGCGGGCGGCGCCGCCCTTGCCGCCGCGGGCTTCCTGCCCGGTCCCGCCGATGCCGCCGGACGCGGACATCACCAGCACCCGGATCGCGGACGGCTCACCGTGCTGGGCAGCACAGACCTGCATGGGCACGTCTACAACTGGGACTACTACAAGAACCTCGAGTACGACGACACCGCGCACAACGACGTCGGCGTGGCGAAGGTTGCGACCCTGATCCAGGCGATGCGGGCGCAGCGCAAGGGCGAGGCGATCCTCACGCTCGATGCTGGAGACACGATCCAGGGCACTCCGCTGGCGTACTACTACGCGATCGTCGATCCGATCAGCCGGCACCACGTGCACCCGATGGCCAACGCGATGAACCTGATGGGGTACGACGCTGCCGCGCTCGGCAACCACGAGTTCAACTACGGCATCGAGCTGTTGCGGACCTTCGAGTCCCAGGTCAACTTCCCTCTGCTCGGCGCGAACGCGGTGGACCCGTCGACGAAGCGGCCGGTGTTCCCGCCGTACCTCATCAAGAGCTATGACATGGGCCGGCACCGGCCGCGGCTCAAGGTCGGCATCCTCGGGCTGACGAACCCCGGCATCGCGATCTGGGACAAGGCCAACGTCGAGGGCAAGATCGAGTTCCCCGGCCTGGTCGAGCAGGCGACGATCTTCGTCCCGCAGCTCAAGCGGCACGGCTGCGACCTCGTGGTCGTCGCTGCGCACTCGGGCGCGGACACCAGCTCGTCGTACGGCGATGCGCTGCCCTACCCCGAGAACGCCTCCACGCTGCTGGCCCAGCAGGTGCCCGACATCGACGCGATCCTGGTCGGGCACGCCCATGTGGACATTCCGCAGCGGTTCGTCACCAACGAGAAGACCGGGCGTGCGGTGCTGCTGTGCGAGCCGGACTACTGGGGCATGCGCCTTGCGGTGATGGACCTCGACATGGAGCTGAAGCACGGCCGCTGGAAGGTCGCGTCCGCGTCCTCGCAGAACCTCAACTCCAACGTCGTCTCCGAGGACCCGCACGTCGCGGCCGCCGTACGCAAGCAGCACGACACCGTCGTCGCCTACGTGAACTCGGTGATCGGCACGTCTACCGAGGAGCTCCTCGCGGCGCGTGGTGTCGTCGAGGACGTGCCGATCATCGACTTCGTCAACTACGTGCAAGCCGATGCGGTGAAGACGGCGTTGGCGGGCTCACTGCCGGTGCTGAGCATCGCGGCACCGTTCAACCGGTCAGCGAGCTTCCCGGCCGGAGACGTGACGTTGCGCGACGTCGCGGGTCTCTACATCTACGACAACACCCTGCTCGGCATCCAGATCGCCGGCGCCGAGCTGAAGGACTACCTGGAGTTCTCGGCGGCATACTTCCAGCAGATCACCGGTACCGGTCCGTTCACCCTTGCCGAGGTCACGAACGCGGTGACGCCAACCGCTCCGACCGGCACCCCGGACTACAACTACGACGCCGTGGCCGGGCTGGACGCGCCCCTGACCTACGACATCGACATCTCGCAGGCGGTCGGCTCGCGGATCCTGAACCTGGCGTACGGCGGCACGCCAGTCGCGGCCGATCAGCAGTTCGCGATGGCGATCAACAACTACCGCCAGTCCGGAGGCGGAGGCTTCCCGCACGTGACGACCGCCCCGGTGCTCTACAACCGCCAGGTCGCGATCACCCAGCTGCTCATCGACTGGGTCACCACGAACAAGACGATCGACCCGGCCCTGTTCGCCTCGGTGGACTGGCGGCTGGTCTCCGGCGGCCAGCCGATCACGGTGAGCTGAGCGTCAGCTGCACTGTCGTCGAATCGCGGGGGCGCTGCCGCACATCGTCATCTGCCACTGGTTCTTGATCCGCGCCCGCTGCCCGTCGACCGTGTAGTTGATGTAGACGTTCTTGAACTGGCCGCCCAGGGCGTTGGTCTGGGCGACGAAGATCAGATCCTGGACCGGCTGGTCGGGCACCGCGCCGCCGCTGACGTCCTCGTCGGACTTGCGCTCGTCGTCACACGTCTGGGAGACAGCGACACCCTTCAGGTTTGAGGTGTAGCTGCCGAGCTGATGATCGGCTTCACCGCCCACGAAGTCGGGCGGCTGACCCACCGAGCTCCCGAGGGACGTGTACCTGCTGATCTTCGACGGCGACAGGCCCTTGAGGTCGCTCAGCGCGTAGGTGTGCAACAGGACCTTGACGTGCGTCAGGTTCTCGGTCTCGTAGCTGACGCTGTCGAGCGTGATCTTGGCTCCGGGCTTCTGCGAGCAGAGCGCGAACTCCCCGAACGAGCCCGTCCACGGCACGCCACCGGGCGCCGCCATCGCGAAACCGCCGCTACCGCCCGCGATCAGCGCGCCTCGCCCGTCGGCATAGGTCGTCACGCTGCCGCCACCCCTGCCCAGGCACGCGGTCATCGAGAGGATGAGGGCGAGGCCCAGGCACAAGGACGCCGACGTCTTCGGGATGTGGGATCGCCTCAACGGAGTCTCGTCCTGCTTTCCATCACTTTGCCCGCGTGCGCGGGGTCGGCATTGTTGCCGCACATGTACGCGGCACGGGACAGCACGTAGTTCAGCTTCGCCTCGGCGTTGTACGCGCGGGTGGAGCTGAGGTTGACGCTGATCAGACCGAAGATCTTGACCCCCTCGCCCTGCTCGTAGGACTTCCCGTTGCTGAGGTACCGCGAGAAGATTCCAGCAGACTCCCTCCGGCAGTTCTTCCAGTGGGGTCGCGAGAGTCCCTGACGATGCTGGATGTGACCGCCACTCAGGGTGATCGGTGTCCAGTAGACGTCGTACGGTCCGAGCCCGTTGCCCGGGCAGCGGTCGAAGTACTGCGCGACCTTTCGATACGTCACGCTGACCCGATAGGACCGCATGTAGGGACGCTTCGCCCAGACGAACCCCGCACCCTTGTCGACCGAGCGCGACCCCGTCTCGTAGAAGCGACCATCTCCGATCTGGGTCCCGATCCCGAAGCTGGAGCTGAAGTCAGTGCGCGAGCCGATCTGATGGGTCATCCAGGACTGGTCGCCGTTGATCGGATAGCTGGTGCCGATCGTGGCCCAGACGGTCTTCGTGGTGCCGTAGACGTCTCCGGCTCCGACATCGCCGGGGGAGCAGGACCGCCGCGCGAACTTCGACGACGGCACGGCCCCGCTGTGCAGTGCGGAGACGTCGGCGACGACCGGTCGGGGAGCGACCGCCGCTCTCGGCAAGGTCGGCAAGGTTGGCCAGGTCGACAAACCGGCGCGCCCGGCTGTCGTGCTCGTCGCCGCGAGTGGCTGCGTCCATCGCGGCGCGCCCGCCGCATCGCGCACGAGTCGTGCGGACGACATCGTCACGCCGTACCGGGATCCGTGAGGATCCCGGGCGATGACCTCGAAGTTGACCAGGCCTTCCGGGCTGATGTTCGCTCGAGGCACCGAGGTCGCAGCGAGATGGACCTCGTAGCTGCCTTGGCGAGTGACGATGCTGCCGGCAGGAACGCGCCACGACGCCAGGGCGACGCCCGGCTGCACCCGGGCGGCTGTGGCCGACGTCGGGTTCACATGGACCTCGATGTCGGAGGGTCGAAGATCGGACACCCCGGCGACCCGACCGGTGAGCGCAACCGGGGCGGCGCCAGTCGGCGCCGGTCGCGCTGGTCGTTGGGAGGGTGTCGTTGCGACGCCGGGAGCCGCGACGGTGAGAGCCAGGGCGGCGGCGATGGTGGAGACGGTGAACGCGCAGTTGTTTCGCATGTGTGGTCCCGAGATTCGGTCGATCAGTTGGGCTGTACGTCGCGAACCGGGGCATCGTTCGAACCGACCACGACCGTAGCGAACGCCGCCGACAGTCAGCAACGGGATCCGAGGTTGCTGTGGAGAACCTCGGCGGCTCCCTCAGCTGCCGACGATGCGGGTCAGCAGCGGAAGCACCCGGTGCGGGACCTGGGTCGCAAGGGCGATCACCGTCGAGGACCGCACGATGCCCTCGTGGGACAGCACACTGTCGATGACCCGTTGCAGGTCCGCGTTGCTGCGCGCGACGACCCGGCACCACATGTCTCCGGGGCCCGTGATCGTGCAGACCTCCAGCACCTCCGGGATCGCGGAGAGGTGCGCCCCGATGGTGTCGTGGCCGGCGCCCTGGCGGATCTCGAGCGTCAGGAACGCCGTCACCGGATGGTCGAGCGCAGCCGGGTCGAGGTTGGGACCCCAGTCGGCGATCACCCCGTCCCGCTGCAGCCGGTCGAGCCGGGCCTGGACCGTGCCCCGGGCAACGCCCAGACGCCGGGATGCCTCGAGGACGCCGATCCGCGGCTCGGCTGCGAAGAGTTCGATCACTTTGCCGTCAATTACGTCCATCGTGACTGCTCCTCTGGACAAGTTGTGCATGGTTTCGTCGTACTGTTGCACAGGATGTCCATGACCACCATGCTCGGCCCATGACTTCGACCGTTTCGACAGGCTCAACCACGGCCAGCACCGGCGGCGCGCTGACCACCGACGAGATCCGTGCCGACCTCACCCTCGAGCAGCTCAAGCAGCTGGTCGGCCTGGTCGAGTACGACGAGGACGCTGACGTCTTCCCGGTCACCGGCTGGGACGCGATCGTCTTCGTGGTCGGCAACGCGACCCAGACCGCGCACTACTACCAGTCGGCGTGGGGCATGGAGCTCGTTGCGTACTCGGGTCCGGAGCACGGCAACCGCGACCACAAGTCGTTCGTGCTGAAGTCGGGCTCGATCCGGTTCGTGATCAACGGAGCCGTCGACCCCGACAGCACGCTGGCCGACCACCACCGGCGGCACGGCGACGGCGTCGTGGACATCGCCCTCGAGGTGCCCGACGTGGACAAGTGCATCGCCCAGGCGATCAAGGCCGGAGCGACCGTCGTACGCGAGCCCGAGGACATCACCGACGAGCACGGCACGATCCGGATTGCCGCGATCGCGACGTACGGCGAGACCCGGCACACCCTCGTCGACCGGTCGAGGTACGACGGTCCGTACCTTCCGGGATATGTCGCCGCCGAGAGCACCTTCGTCAAGCGCGAAGGGGAGCCGAAGCGGCTGTTCCAGGCGCTGGACCACATCGTCGGCAACGTCGAGCTCGGTCAGATGGATGAGTGGGTGACGTACTACAACTCGGTGATGGGCTTCGTGAACATGGCGGAGTTCATCGGCGACGACATCGCGACCGACTACTCCGCGCTGATGAGCAAGGTCGTCGCGAACGGAAACCACCGGGTCAAGTTCCCCCTCAACGAGCCTGCCATCGCGAAGAAGAGGTCGCAGATCGATGAGTACCTCGAGTTCTACCGTGGCGCCGGCGCCCAGCACCTCGCCGTGGCCACCAACGACATCCTGGCCAGCGTCGATGCGCTGCGGGCCAACGGCGTCGAGTTCCTTGCCACGCCGGACTCCTACTACGAGGACCCCGAGCTGCGCTCGAGGATCGGCAACGTCCGGGTCCCGATCGAGGAGCTGCAGAAGCGCGCGATCCTGGTCGACCGCGACGAGGACGGCTACCTCCTGCAGATCTTCACCAAGCCGCTGGGCGACCGGCCGACGGTCTTCTTCGAGCTCATCGAGCGGCACGGCTCCCTCGGCTTCGGGAAGGGCAACTTCAAGGCGCTCTTCGAGGCGATCGAGCGCGAGCAGGACCTCCGCGGCAACCTCTGACGCCGGTCGTGTGCTCAAGTGGCGGTCAGGACGACCACTCGAGCACACGACCGTTCAGTCGACGGGTTTCCGACGTGTGATGATGCCCGACATGACGCAGGTTCCCGCAGGCTGGTATCCCGATCCCGCACCCCAGCAACCCGGGCTGCCTCCGCAGAGCCGTTACTGGGACGGCACCCGCTGGACCGAGCACACCCATGCGCCTGTTCAGCAGAGCTATCCGCAGGCTCCGGCGTACCCCCAGACTCAGGCCCCGATGTACGGCGCACCGGCGAAGGCCACCACCACACCGGACGGTCAGCCACTCGCCAGCTGGTGGGCCCGGGCCGGTGCGTCCGTCATCGACTACTTCGTGATCCTGCCGGTCTGGTTGGTGCTGGCGTCCCCGTTCTACCCGCACCTGGTCCATGAGTTCCGGATCTACTTCGACCAGGTCCAGACCGCCGTCGACAACGGCACGACGCAGCCGTCGGCGTTCACCTTCGAGGGCCACATCATCGGCACGCTCGTCGCGATCGCGGCGATCCAGTTCGTCGTGCTGGCGGTCTACAGCATCGGCTTCCTCAAGTGGAAGCAGGCCACGGTCGGCAAGCTCGCGCTCGGGCTCAGGGTCCGGCTGCGTGAGGCACCCGGGCCGCTGTCGTGGGGGACCGTGCTGCGTCACTGGGTGGGGCAGTACGCCGTGTCCGCGCTGGGGCTCGTTCCGTTCATCGGTTCGATCGCCGGCCTCTACACGTTGATCGACTCGCTCTGGCCGTTGTGGGACAAGAATCGGCAGGCGTTGCACGACAAGCTCGCCAGGACCAACGTCGTGGTACATCGCCGGTGAGGTCAACCGGCCTCGGCCACGGTGACGCCGTGCTGCGTACGGCAGGCCTCACCGGGCTCGTCCTGCTGGTGGCCCTGGCCGCCGGATGTGGCGCGCCGGCCGAGCGGGCAGCGAAACCCGTGACTGAGGTGCCGGCGACCGTGACGGGCGCGATCAGCCAGGTCGGCGAGGCGGAGGTCATCTCGTTCGTCCAGCAGCTGACGGCGACCGGGGACACCACCGCACTGCTCGCGACCCAGGGTCGCTACTCGCGGAAGACGAACGACTTCGACCAGCAGTCCGCTGTGCTCGGAGCGAAGGGCGAGCCGGTCCAGGTGAACCTGCGCTCGGTCGGCGCCTTCGGCTACCTGCAGCTGCCGTCCTGGGGCGCGCCGGCGAGCTCGTGCTGGTTGCGGATCTCCCAGGCAGCGCTGGCGAAGCAGACCGGGACGGCCGGTGGCATCGGTTCGCCCGCGATCCTTGCGTTCGTGCGCGGACTGCATGACGTCGGGCCTCTCGAGACGGGTACGGCAGCTGCGACGGTCTCGGTCAAGCTCGCGCTCAGGCTCTTCCCGGGCAAGATGGCCGAGGCGTCGCTCCGCAAGGACGTGACCGGCGACGTGGCCGTGCAGCTCGGCCTGGCGAAGGGGGTTCTCGAAGGGCTCGTCGACGGCTCGAAGCTGGCCGCCCAGCTGAAGAAGGACGGCGCGCCTGCCGTGAACGGACTGGCGAGGTCCGAGGTGCACTTCGTGATCAAGCCCGACAGCGACGGTACGGCGATCGCGGCTCCTGCCGGCAACCTGCAGATGACCGCGACCGATCTGAAGGACCAGCGCTGCCCGGTCTCCTGACTCCTCAGAAGGGCGGGCGTCCGGTCCCGGTCACTCTGAACCGGCCCCAGGGGTCGACATCGCTGAGCCGTCCGTCGGCCGAGCCGTGCGGAGTCTCGATCGTCACCCTTGACCCCGACCGCTCCTGGGGGAGTACGTCGTTGCGGGCGATCCGGCCATACCAGTGGAAGCGTCCGTCGATCGGCTCGAAGTGACCCCTCAGCCGGACGTCGACCTCGACCGGATCACTGCCGTCGCGCAGGGTTGCCGGTCCGTCGTACTGCTCGGCGGGCTCGTGCGTCGCCATCAGGCGTCCTTCCGCGATCGCCTCGACGGCGTGATCGCAACCGGCTCGACGACCGAGAGGTGCAGCTGGCCCTGCTCGTCGACGTCGACGCCGTAGGACTTGGCGATGCCGTGGAACGCGTACCAGATGAAGTCGCTGAGGTAGGTGCCCATCGCGGACTTGGACATCGTCCGGCGCCGGAGCCACCACTCGCCCGAGGTCATCCCGAAGCCGACCATTCCGTGCGCCCACGGCTCGGCACCCGCTGCGTCCACACCGAGGCGGCGCAACATGTCGCCGAAGGTGCGCGCGATCGCGGCGGCGATCATCTCCTTGCCCTCCTCGAGCGGGTCGCCGGCAGTGTCGGGCCGGTGGTCGACGAGCAGCAGGAAGACGGCCTGATGGTCGTCGATGAAGGTCAGATAGGCATCCATGGCAGCGCGGACGCGTTCGCGGATGGGCAGGTCACTGAGCAGGGCGGGGATCAGGCCGTCGAGCACGTGCTGCGCACCCCACTGGCCGACTGCCCGGTAGAGGTCGTCCTTGCCGGTGAAGTAGCGGTAGAGGACCGGCTTGCTCACGCCCGCGGCTGCGGCGACCTCGGCGATGCCGGCGTTCTGCCCGTGTTCGTCGATCGCGCGGATCGCCGCCTCGACGAGTTCCTCGCGGCGGGCTTCGCGGTGCGAGTCCCAACGGGTGCTGCGGCCATCAGCCGTCGGAGCGGGACCCTTGCCTTGGCGTGCCATGTGACCGAGATTAGCAGAATAACTGTTACCAGAGGTTACAGATAAGCCGGACGGAAAGGTCGGTCAGAGCACCTTCGAGAGGAACTGCTTCGTCCGCTCGTTCCTGGGGTTGGCCAGCACCTCGCGAGGATCGCCCTGTTCGACGATCACGCCGTCGTCCATGAAGACCAGGTCGTCGCCGACCTCCCGGGCGAAGCCGATCTCGTGGGTGACCACCACCATCGTCATGCCGCTGCGGGCCAGGTCCTTCATCACGTCAAGGACGTCTCCGACCAGCTCCGGGTCGAGCGCGGACGTCGGCTCGTCGAAGAGCATCAGCTTCGGGTCCATCGCCAGGGCACGGGCGATCGCGACCCGCTGCTGTTGGCCACCGGAGAGCTGGCTCGGGTAGCTGTCCATCCGGTCCGAGAGCCCGACCTGGGTGAGCAGCTCACCGCCACGCTTCCGAGCGTCGGCTCCGGAGAGACCCCTGACCTTGATCGGTGCCAGGCAGACGTTCTCCAGGGCGGTCATGTGCGGGAACAGGTTGAACTGCTGGAAGACCATCCCGATCTCGCGACGCTGGGCGGCGATCTCGGAGTCCTTGCACTCGTGCAGCCGACCCCCGCGTTCGGTGTAGCCGACCAGCTGTCCGTCGACCGAGAGCCGTCCGGCATTGATCTTCTCGAGGTGGTTGATGCAGCGCAGGAAGGTCGACTTGCCGGAGCCCGAGGGGCCCAGGATGCAGACCACCTGGCCGCGCCGTACGGACAGGTCGATGCCCTTGAGGACCTCGGTCCTGCCGAAGCTCTTGTGCACGGCTTCGGCGAGCACCATCACGTCGTCAGACATCGGCGCCTCCAACTGTGCTGGGTTTTCCGCGGTTGAGGAACGCCAACCGGATGCCGGTCCCCGTCACGGTTCGCCCGCGGCTGAACCGCTTCTCGACGAAGTACTGAATGACGAGAAGCACGCTGCTCATCGCGAGGTACCACAGTAGAGCTCCGATGAGTGCCGGGAAGATCTGGAAGGTCCGGGAGCCGATCGCTTCGTAGTTGAAGAACAGCTCGGCGTAGGGGACGTAGGCGACCAGTGAGGTGTCCTTGAGCATCGCGATCACCTCGTTGCCGGTGGGCGGCACGATCACGCGCATGGCCTGGGGCAGCACCACCCGGCGCATGGTCAGTCCGCGGCTCATCCCGAGCGCGGTCGCCGCCTCAGCCTGGCCGTCGCCGACCGAGAGGATGCCGGCCCGGACGATCTCGGCCATGTAGGCGCCTTCGGAGAGCCCGAGCGCGAGCAGGCCTGCCATGAAACCGGACAACAAGGTGTTCATGTCGACCGTCAGGATCGTCGAGTCCACATTGAGCCCGAACAGGTCGCCGAGCTGCTTGTCGAACGGGAACCCGAGCGTCAGGTGTTGGTAGAGGATCCCGGCGGTGCCGAACATGACGCAGAGCAGCAGGCGCGGGACTGCGCGGAAGAACCAGGTGTAGAGGAAGGCAACCGTCGACAGCACCCGGTTGGGCGACAACCTCATCACCGCCGCGATGATGCCCAGCACCACACCCACAACCATTGCGCCGACAGTCAGCAGGATCGTCGTACGTGCGCCGGCGAGTACCGGGGGAGTGAACAGGTTGTCCCAGATGAAGCTCCAGTGGAACTGGGGGTTCGTGATGAGCATGTGCACGAACATCGCGACCAGGACCGCGATGACGGCCATCGCCACCCAGCGCCCGGGGTGGCGCACCGGGATGGCCTTGATGGCCTCCGGTGCGCCTTTCGCCACGTCTGTTGACGCGGAGTCCGAGGTCATCCGGCGGCCGGGTTGACCGCCGAGCTCGTGATCGCGCCCTGGTCAACGCCCCACTTCTTGAGGATCTTGGCGTAGCTGCCGTCCTGGATCAGGTCGTTCACCGCCCCGGAGATGGCCTGGGCGAGCGCGGTCTGGTCCTTGGGGACGACATAGCCGTAGGGCGCTGAGTCGTAGATGTCACCGAGGAGCTCGAGCTGGCCATTCGTCTTCTGTACGGCGTAGGCGCCGACCGGCGAGTCCGCGAGTCCGGCTGCGTCCTTGCCGGACACGATCGCCGCAGTGGCCTGGTCCTGGCCCTGGTAGGAGTCGATCGTGATCGCGGGGTTGCCGGCGTCCTTGCAGGCCTTGCTGCGGACGTTGAGGTCGTCGAGCTGCACGGTGCCGGTCTGGACGGCGATCTTCATGCCGCACGCATTGGCTGGGTCGACCTTGTTCGGGTTGCCCTTCTTGGTGAACCACTGGGTGCCGGCCGAGAAGTAGCTGATCATGTTGGCGACCTTCATCCGGTCGGCGTTGACCGTGAAGGAGGACACTCCGACTTCGTACTTGCCTGAGCCGACGGCCGGGATGAGCGAGTCGAACTTGGCGTTGGCGAAGGTCGCCTTGAGGCCGAGGGTGCCGGCAACCGCCTTGAAGAGGTCGACGTCGAAACCCTGGACTGTCTTGTTGTCAGCCGCGAGGAACTCCGATGGGGCGTAGCTCGCGTCTGAGCCGACGGAGATGACCCCGTCTGCCGCCACGCTCGCCGGGACCTTCGCCGCCAGGGCCTTGTCGACCTTGGTGGTTGTGGTCGTGGTCGCCCCGTTGTCCTTGCTGTCATTGGTGTTTCCGCATGCAGTGACCGAGAGTGCAACCGCACCGCTGAGCGCGAGTGCCTTGAGTACGCGAGTGGTGGTCATGCGCCGACCCTAGTGGCTGACGTGTCACAGATCACCGGCGTCAGATCTCGAATGGGTCTCGGATCCCGGACACGAATCAGGCGACGATGCGGCCGGTCACCTCACCAAGCGCAATGCGCCCACCCGCCACTCCCGTTGCGCTCGCACGGAGGGTCACCTCGTCGCCATCTTCGAGGAAGGTCCGGTCCATTCCGCCGGCCCGGAACGGCTCCTTGCCACCCCAGGACAGCTCGAGGAACGAGCCGCGCTGCGCCTTGTCGTCACCGCTGATCGTGCCGCTGCCGAACAGGTCGCCGGTGCGCAGCGAAGCTCCGTTGACGGTCAGGTGGGCAAGCATCTGCGCGGGCGACCAGTACAACGCGGCGTACGGCGGCCGGCTGACGACCTCACCGTTGAGCAGCACCTCGAAGTCGATGTCGTACCCCGATCGGGCCCCGACCGACAGGTAGTCCAGCGGCTTCGGGTCCTGGCCCGGCAGGTCGACACGGGCCGCCTCGAGGGCCTCGAGCGGGGTCACCCAGCCCGCGACCGAGGTGGCGAACGACTTGCCGAGGAACGGGCCGAGCGGGACGTACTCCCAGCTCTGGATGTCGCGGGCCGACCAGTCATTGAGGGGGAGTACCCCGAAGACGTGCTCCTCGAAGTCGGCAGTGCGGACACTTTCGCCAAGCAGGGTTGGGGTGCCGACCACGAAACCGAGCTCGCACTCGATGTCGAGCCGCGCGCTGGGACCGTACGTCGGAATCGGTCCGGAGGTGCTCGAGCCTGCTGCCAGCCGTTGGCCGGACGGTCGCCGGACCGGCGTACCGCTGACCACGACGGTGCCCGCGCGGCCGTGGTACCCGATCGGGAGGTGACGCCAGTTTGGGGTCAGCGCGTCGCTGTCGGGCCGGAACATCTTGCCGACGTTGGTGGCGTGCTGGAGCGAGCAGTAGAAGTCGACGTAGTCGGCAACTTCGAACGGGAGCTGCAGTGTCACGTCGTCGACCGGCACGAGAAGTGGCTCGACGAGGGCGCGGTGCTCCTCGTTGCCGAACAGGGAGATCAGCCACGCACGCGTCTCGTGCCAGACCTCTCGTCCCAGAGCGAGGAACGCGTTGAGGCTCGGTTGCGCGAATGCCGCGGACTCCGCGACCGCGCAGAGAGGGAGGACGAAGTCGCCGATCCGCACGCCGACGCGGGCCGGTTGGTCGGCGTTGGTGAAGACCCCGTAGGGCAGGTTGTCGAGGCCGTACGGCGATCCGGCGGCACCCGGGACCCAGCACGTCACGGCGAGACCAGACCGAGCTCGACCAGGTCTTCGTGCGGCTCGAGGACGCTGCAGCTCCCGAACGACGTGAACCACTTGCGGGTGCTGGCCAGCAGATCGAAGTCCGCAGCGTCCAGCCGCTCGGTGAGATCCGTCGCGGTGAGCACCTCGACGGGGTCGTCACCGTCGAGGGTGGCCCTGGTGGCCAGCAGGATGTTCAGGAAGCCGTGCATCTCGACGGGGCGTTCGAAGTCCGTTCGATTCATGTGCCGGACCGCGTTGTGCAGACCTGCCGTGCACTTGAACGGCAGCTCGCGGTCGAGCGCGGCGTCGATGCAGGCGGCGACCTCGGCCGCGGTCGGGAAGGCATCGGCGGTGACGCCGCCGGTGCGGAACTTCAGCCGGATCTCGCGAGCCGCCAGCTCGTCCAGCGCAGCGAGCCAGCCGTGGCCCGGTCCGCCGTGGAGACGCGGCGGTTCGACGTACAACTCCACGCCGCTGAGGTCGTCCTCGAGACTGTCGACGGCCGCGATCACCCGCTGGGCGTTGTGCGCAAGGTCTTCCTCGTCACGCAGCGCGAACTCCAGGGCTCGCAGCGAGAGCGCAGGGGAGCGGGTCGCCCAGCGGACCGCCGGCTCGATCGCACCGGCGCCGCCGGTGACGACGAGGTTGATCGCGAGCGGGGTCGAGACCACCTCCAGCAGGTCGGGCAGCTTCACGTCGCTGACCACGAACCCGCCGACCAGGCCGGCGTACGCCGAGGCAAGGTGTTCGCGATGCTCGATGACAGCCTGTTCGAGGGGGACGTTGCCGGGCGGGAAGATCGCGGCGTCGTCGACGAAGTGCTCCAGGAAGGCTGGGAGGGCGGTCACGGTTGCCACGTTAGAACACGCGCGGCAGGGTGGAGGGATGGCGTACTACCGAGCCGTCGGCGAGATCCCGCCCACACGGCACACCGCTTTCCGCGATCCGGATGGCCACCTGCGATACGAAGAGCTGATGGGAGAGGAGGGCTTCTCCTCCGACTCCGCGTTGCTGTATCACTCGGGCGTGCCGTCCGCGATCGTCGACAGCCAGGTGTGGGAGCTGCCCGACCTCTCCACGAAGCCCAACCATCCGCTGAAGCCGCGTCACCTGCGGCTGCACGAGATCCCTGTGCCGGATCAACCGGTCAACGCTGTCGAGGGGCGACGGCTGATGCTGGGCAACGCCGACGTCCGGATCTCCTATGTGGTCGCCTCGGCGGCCTCACCGTTGTACCGCAACGCGATCGGCGACGAGTGCGTGTATGTCGAGGCCGGTAGCGGTACGGTCGAGACGATTTTCGGAGTGCTCCCTTACCGGCAAGGCGATTACGTCCTGATCCCGCGATCGACGACGCATCGTTGGGTACCCAGTCACGAGCCCAGTAGTGAGCCCAGTAGTGAGCCCAGCAATCAGCAGGGTGGAGTCTCTCGCCTGTACGCAATCGAGTCGAACTCGCACATCTCTGCGCCGAAGAGGTACCTCTCCCGTTTCGGCCAGTTCCTCGAGCATGCGCCGTACTGCGAACGCGATCTGCACGGGCCAGGCGAGACCTTCGTGGTCTCGACAAGCTCGACCACCGACGGCAGCTCGACCACCGGATTCGAGGTGCTGGTCAAGCACCGCGTGGCCAGCGGCATCGTCGGGACCCGGATGACCTACGCGACACATCCGTTCGATGTCGTGGGCTGGGACGGCTGTCTTTATCCCTACACGTTCAACGTCGAGGACTTCATGCCGATCACTGGCAAGGTGCACCAGCCGCCGCCGGTCCACCAGGTCTTCGAGGGCACCAACTTCGTGATCTGCAACTTCTGTCCGCGCAAGGTGGACTACCACCCGCAGTCGATCCCGGTGCCGTACTACCACTCGAACGTCGACTCCGATGAGGTGATGTTCTACGTCGCCGGTGACTACGAGGCTCGCAAGGGCAGCGGTATCGGCATCGGTTCGATCTCGCTGCACCCCGGTGGCTATGCCCATGGCCCACAGCCGAGCGCAGTCGAAGCCTCCATCGGCGCCGAGTACTTCGATGAGCTCGCGGTCATGGTTGACACGTTCCGGCCGCTCGAGCTGGGTGAGCTCGCCGTTGACACCGAGGACCCGTCGTACGCCTGGACCTGGGCCGGTCGCGGGCCCGCCAAGAAGTAGCGGAGCGGTAGCATCAACGGGAAGCCATACGGCTTCAGCAACGCGTGAACCCTGGGGAAAGCCGGTCCAAGTCCGGCGCTGACCCGCAGCCGTAGGCCACCTTCTGGGTGGTGAGCCGGAATGCCCGGGTGTCACGAGCGGCTCCACACCACCGTCGAGGTCAACGGGGCGGAGCCTGGGTCAGGTTCACGCCTCTCAGCCCAGGTCCTGTCACGAACCGCTGAGAGGCATCACATGTCCATGTTCTCCCGCCGTACCCGCACCGCAGCCGCGGTCGGGCTGACGGCCATCGCCCTGATCGCGGCATCGCCCGCTGCCGACGCTGCCAGCGCCACTCCCGGCACCGGCGCGAGCGCATTCCTCGCCCGCGAGCTGGTCAGGACCGGTCACCACCTGACGACGACCTTTTCCGGGACGGCGTACCCCGACTACGGCCTCACGGCCGACGCGATCCTGGCCCTCGACGCGGCCAAGACCAGCCAGCGCGAGGCCGTCCGCTCCACGTCGTACCTCGGATCCCACATCACCGACTACATCGGTGCAGGCGCCGAGAAGTACGCCGGCGCCTCCGCGAAGGCCCTGGTCGTCGCGCTCGCCCAGCGCCGGGCCAACCCCGGCCACCTCGGTGGCGTGAACCTGACGGCCCGGGTGATCCACCTGATGAACGACCACGGCCGGTTCGCGGACCAGTCGGCGTTCGGTGACTTCTCCAACACGTTCAGCCAGGCCTTCTCGATCATTGGCATCAAGAAGGCCGGCCGCGGCGTCGACGCCAAGGCGATCTCGTTCCTGCTCAGGCAGCAGTGCCCGGGCGGAGGCTTCCGCCTCAACGAGGTCAACCCCAAGTGCACCGACCGGACGACCGCCGACCCGGATGCGACGTCGATGGCGATCCAGGCCCTCAACGCGGTCCACCCGACCACCGCCAGTCGCAAGGCCGTCACGGCAGCGCAGGCGTTCCTGGTCAAGGACCGCGCCGGCAATGGCGGCTTCCACGGCGGCCCGACGACGCCGGCCGTCAACTCCAACAGCACCTCGCTGGCGATCATCGCGCTGGCCAACTCCGGTCGTCCCCGCGTGATCAGCAGCGCCCGGGCGTACCTGCTCCGGATGCAGTATGGCTGCGCGTTCCCGTCGGCGTTCGTCGGCGCGGTTGCCTACAAGGCGGCCGCGAAGGCGGAGGCCGCCGCCGGAGGCGCCTCGGCCCGGCCGGTCGACCAGGACCGCCGCTCGACCACGCAGGCAGTCCTCGGCCTCACCGGCACGCCGCTCATCGACATCAGCAACGCCGGCGCGAAGAAGACCGCAGTCGCGATCAAGTGCGGCTGACCTTGTTCAAACGCGTCCTCTGTTCGCTCGCCGTGCTGGCGGGAGCGACCTTCGTGGTCGCTCCCGCCCAGCCGGCCGCTGCCGCGGCGTGTTCCGGGACCAGTGGGGTGACCGTGGTCGTCCAGTTCCCCGACCACACCAGCGTCGGCTGCGCGAGCGGCGACCCGTCATCGGGGACGAGCGCCCTGGAGACTGCCGGCTTCGCCCCGGAACACGCCCCGAACGGCATCATCTGTCAGCTCAACAACACTCCCTCGAACCCGGCCGCCTGCCACGCCAACCCGAGCTACTGGGTGTACTTCCACGCCAGCCCCGGCGGAGCGTGGCACTTCAGCTCGGTGGGTCCCGACAGCTACAACCCCGCTCCGGGTTCGGTCGAGGGCTGGCGGTTCGAGTCCGGGTCGGCCGGACCGAGCACACCCGCGCCCGGCACTCCCGCGTCGACCCCGAAGCCCACCCCGACGCACGCGCCGACCCACAAGCCGCCGGCTGCCACGCACCAGGCAAGCCCGACCTTGACGGCGACACGAGCGACTGCCGCGACTGCCGCGCTGGGATCTGCGTCGCCGACGGCAACCGCGTCCAGTCGGGCGCCGAAGCCGGCCAAACCGACGCAGGCACCGGTCGCAACAGCAACGCCGCTGGCCGGCGGAGCTGTCTCGGCGAGTCCGACGACCTCACCGACCGACACTCCGACGCCCGCTGCGGCTGACACCAGCGGCGGCAGCATCTCCTGGGTCTGGGGCCTGCTGCTGGTCGTCGCGCTCGGGGCCGCCGGTGGCGTGACCGCCCTGCTACGACGCAGAGCCTGAGGACGTGACGACCCCGCGGCTGCCGCGATCCCTGCACCCGCTGGCATGGTGGGGGTGGGCGATCGGTGTCGCCGTGGCCGCGAACCTGACCACCAACCCGTTGCTGCTGGCGCTGATGATCGCGGCGGTCTGGCTGGTGGTGGTGTCGCGGCGTGGTGACTCGCCTTGGGCGCGCGCGTTCAACCTGTACGTCGGGCTGGCGGTCGTGATCGTGGTGGTGCGGGTCGTGCTGCACGTGCTGGTCGGCCTGAAGTACGGCGAGATCGAGATCCTGCCCCTTCCGAGCATCGGACTCCCGAGCTGGGCCGCCGGGATCAACCTGCTCGGCAACGTCTATCTCGAGGGACTGCTGGCGGCGGCGCTGCTGGGTGCTCGCCTCGGCGTACTCATCATCGCGATCGGCGCCGCCAACGCGCTCGCCAACCCGAAACGGCTGCTCCGCACCCTGCCCGGCGCGCTCCATGAGATCGGCACCGCGGTGATCGTCTCGGTCAGCGTCGCCCCCCAGCTCGCCGAGAGCGTCCAGCGGGTGCTCCGCGCCCGGTTGCTGCGTGGTGACACGAGCCGCGGTGTCCGGGCGTTCCCACGGGTCGCGCTCCCCGTCCTGCAGGACACCCTCGACCGGTCGTTGTTGCTGGCGGCGGCGATGGAGTCTCGCGGCTACGGCCGGAACACCGAATCACGCCACCGACTGCTGACGGGCGCCGCCACGCTGACAGGGCTGCTGGTGCTGGCGCTGGCGATGTACGGGATCCTCGACACCGACCACAGCCCGACCTGGATGGGGCTGCCCGCCTTGCTGGTCGGGCTGGCCCTGGTGCTCTTCGGGCTCTGGCTCGGTGGCAGGTCGGTCAACATCAGCAGCTACCGGCCCGACCCATGGGGACTGGTCGAGACCGTCACCGTGCTGTGCGGAGTGGCGGCCTCGCTCGGAATGTTCGCGACCAGACATACCGACGCGATCGCCCTCGACATGCCGCTGCAGCCGCTGGCCGCGCCGGTGCTGCCGGTCTGGGCGACGCTCGGCATCCTGGTCGCGGCCCTGCCCGCCGTACTCACTCCTCCGCCGGTGCAGCGCGCCGCGCGAAGGGGGAGCCGATGAGCGCGATCGTCTTCGACTCCGTCTCCATGGCGTACGACGGAGCCGATGCCCCTGTCCTGCGTGACGTCGACCTGACCGTCGAGGAGGGCGAGCTCGTCCTGGTCGTGGGCCGCACGGGCTCCGGCAAGAGCACCCTGCTCGGCGCGGTCAACGGTCTCGTCCCGCACTTCACCGGTGGCCGGCTCGGCGGCCGGGTGCTGGTGCACGGACGCGACACCCGTGCACACCGGCCCCGCGACCTGGCCGACCTGGTCGGCGTCGTCGGCCAGGACCCACTGGCCGGCTTCGTCACCGACACGGTCGAGGAGGAGCTCGCCTACGGCATGGAACAGCTCGGTCTCCCGTCCGCCGTGATGCGCAAGCGAGTCGAGGAAACCCTTGACCTGTTGGGGATTGCGGACCTTCGCGATGCACCACTGCGTGACCTCTCCGGTGGTCAGCAGCAGCGAGTGGCGATCGGCTCGGTGCTCACCACGCACCCACGGGTGCTCGTGCTCGACGAGCCGACCTCCGCGCTCGACCCGACGACCGAGGCGGCCATCATGTCGACGATCGAGGAACTGATGCACGGGCGCACGACGCTCATCATCACCCACCGCATCGCCACCGTGCATGGGGTGAAGAAGATCGTAGTGCTGGGCAAAGGCGGCGTGGTCGAAGTCGGCGCGGGGCCCGAGCTGGTCGCGCGCGGGGGGGTGTATGCGGCGCTGTACCGC
>JAOPXK010000124.1 GCA_025965195.1 Marmoricola sp. | reverse complement strand
GGCGTGTACTTGTTCCCCATGTCTCCCGATGTCAGGAACACATCATGATCGACCTAGGGCCCGCCGCGCGGGAATCCATCCGCCTGGTGGAGGGCGTCACCGACGAGCAGCTGAACGCGCCGACGCCCTGTGAAGGCACTTCGGTGGCCGGACTTCTGGACCACTTCATGAGCCTTACCCACGCCTTCACCTGTGGTGCGCGCAAGGTGCAACCGACCGAAGACACCGGTGGCCTTCCCGACGCGGAGCACCTGAATCCGGATTGGCGGACCGTCCTGCCCCGCAGGCTCCAGGAGCTCGTTGCCGCCTGGGATGAGCCGTCGGCGTGGGAGGGGATTGCGGTGGTCGGTGAGGTCTCGATGCCGGCTGAGCAGATGGGTGTCGTTGCGCTGGATGAACTCGTGCTGCACGGGTGGGACCTGGCGCGGAGCACAGGCCAGCCGTTCTCGTGCGACGACGAGAGCACCCAGGCCGTGCTGGCCTTCACTGCGGCGATGTCGGAACCGGGGACAGCCGACTCGCGAGTGGGGCTCTTCGGTCCGGTCGTGCAGGTGCCCGAAGAAGCAACCGCCTTCGACCGTGCACTCGGGTTCGCTGGACGAGATCCTCGCTGGGGCTGAGGTGCAGCCGCGGACTCTCGCCGGTGGGAGCGGACGGCGCTCTATGCGCGCGTCGGCTTCGAGCCGGCCACGTCGTTGCTGGTCCGCGAACCGAGCTGATCCTCGATGGAGGCCGGCCGACTCGCGTACATCCCGACCACGAGCTGCGGCACGTTGACCGCAATGAGGACGACCAGCGGGACGGTCCAGCCGTTCGTTGCTCCGTGCAAGGCCCCGACGCCGAACGGGCCGACCACCGCAATCAGGTAGCCGACGGACTGGGTGAAGCCGGACAGGGCAGCTGTGCCGGCCGGCGTGCGAGCTCGCAGGCCGATGAGGGTCAGCACCAGCGGGAAGGTGCAGCCGCCGATTCCGATGGTCACTGCCCACAGCCAGGCGCCCCCGTGCGGAGCGATGATCAGGCCGACGTACCCCACCGGATAGCAGGCCATGATCGCGCCCAACAGCCAACGTGGGTTGGTCAAACGGGCGGTCAACGACGGGATCACGAATGACAGTGGGATGGTCACCCCGGTGATCACGCCGAGCAGCAAACCGGCCGTGCCGCGCGAGAAGCCGGCGTCGCGATAGACCTGTGCGAACCAGCCGAAGATGGAGTACGCCTGCAGCGACTGCAGGCCGAAGAGCACGGCCATCGCCCAGCCCAGGCGAGTGCGCGCCACGTCGCCGAGACCCCAGACGCGGGGAGTGTCATCGTCGACCGGGCGGTCGTGCCGGATCAGGCCGAGCCACGGCAGCGCCGCTATCAATGCGGTGAGGGCCCACGCTGCGAGGCCGAAGCGCCAGCCGCGGGGGCTGAACTGCTCCGAGATCGGCACCGTCAGCACCGACGACATGGTCAGGCCGATGGCAAGGGCCGTGGTGTACAGCGAGGTGATCTGGCCGACGCGATCGGGGAAGTGCAGCTTGACCAGCGACGGCAGCAACACGTTGGCGGTGGCCATTCCCGCAAGGGCAACCAGCGAGAACACCAGGAAGAGAGGAACGTTCGTCAGCCAGGGCCGGGTGGCCAGGCCGACGGTCACGGCAAGCAGGGCGACGAAGGTGAGGCGATGCGCCCCGAAGCGGGCGGCCAGCTTCGGGGCGAGGGCGCCGAAGCATGCGAAGGCAAAGACCGGGAGCGTGGTGAGTACGCCGGCCACGGTGGCCGACATCCGCAGCGAACCGGTGATCTCGTCAAGCACCGGCCCGACGCTGACGGCCGCCGGACGGAGGTTGAAGCCCAGGACCACGATGCCGATGAGCACCAGGATCCGGGCCGCCCGGCTTTCCGGACCCGGCACACGAGCAGGGCGGGCGACGGTCACCCGGTGATTGTGGCAAGGCGGCCCGCAGGTCAGCGCAGTGGGCCCAGCCCAGCCAGATCGACTGCACCCTCTTCGCAAGATCACTGCCCGGAAGTCTGGCACCGACGATCGACCCACGAGACGACATTGCGCGACGGTTGGGGCGACGATGGGGGCATGCGATCGATCTCGGACGACGAACGACGAGCCCGGCTGGCGCTCCGCCACGCACTCGTCCCGGCACGCCGCGTCGGCGATGTGGTGTCGGCCGTGGAGGCGATGACCTGCCTGCACGCCACCGAGCCGGCGTCGGTCTACCTGTCTGCATTCGCGCGGGCAGAGGTGTCCCGAACCGACATCGACAAGGCGTTGTACGACGAGCGCTCGGTCGTCAAGCAGCTCGCGATGCGACGGACGGTCTTCGCCTTCCCGCGGTCCCTGCTGCCGGCGGTCTGGGGGAGTGCGGCCGACCGGGTGGCCGGACAACAGCGGGCGCAGCTGGCGAAGGACGTGGTCAAGGGTGGCATCGCGGACGACGGTCCGGGCTGGGTCGAGGCCACCACCTCCGACGTACTCGCCATGCTGACTTCGCGGGGGCCGATGACCACGATGCAGCTCCGCGGCGAGATCCCGTCGCTCGACGCCCGGCACACCGTCGCCGGTGGCAAGGCGTACACCGCCACGGTGCCGATCGCCCCGCGGGTGCTGACCACGCTGGCGGCCGAGGGGGTGATCCTCCGTGGTGCCAATGACGGCGGCTGGAAGACCTCACGTCCGCTCTGGACGACGACCGAGACCTGGCTCGGCGAGCCTGCAACGCCGTTGAAGCCCGACGAGGGGTACGCCGCGCTGGTCTCGTCCTGGCTACGCACTTTCGGACCGGGCACCGAGGCCGACATCGTCTGGTGGCTCGGGGCAACCAAGGCCGCCGTACGACAGGCGATCGTGGATGTCGGCGCAGTCGAGGTGTCGCTCGAGGGCGGCACGACCGGCTGGGTGCACGCCGACGACACGGACGGCGTCGCCGGGATCGAGCCGTGGGGTGCCCTGCTGCCCGCGCTCGACCCGACCACGATGGGCTGGAAGGAGCGCGCGTTCTACCTCGGCCCGCACACTGCGCACGTCTTCGACAGCAACGGCAACGGCGGCCCGACGGCCTGGTGGGATGGTCGGATCGTCGGCGGCTGGCACCAGCGCGACGACGGTGAGGTGGTGGTCGAGCTGATCGATGACATCGGTGCCGACGGCAGCAGCGCGCTCGACGTCGAGGCGGCCAGGCTGACCAGGTGGCTGGCCGGCGACGTGGTGAACACGATCTATCAGACGCCGCTGATCAGGGAGCTCCGGAAGCGCACGTAGGGTTCACCCGTGCGTGAGCAACCCGAACAACAGGCTCCTCCGGTCCAGCGACTGCGGATCCGCTACGCAAAGCGTGGTCGGCTCCGCTTCACCAGCCACCGCGACTTCAGCCGCGCCTTCGAGCGGGCGGTGTTCCGGGCCCGGATCCCGATGGCCTACTCCTCGGGCTTCAACCCGCATCCGCGCATCTCGTACGCCGGAGCCGCACCGACCGGCTCTGCCAGCGAGGCGGAGTACCTCGAGATCGGTCTGGCCGAGGTCCTCGACCCTGCGAAGGTCCACGCCGAGCTCGACGCGGCCCTGCCGCCCGGCCTCGACCTGATCGAGGTGGTGGCGAGCGCCGGTGGCTCCCTGGCCGACCTGCTCGAGGCCTCGCACTGGCGGATCACCCTGCCGGGAACCACGCCTGCGGCAGCGGCCGGAGCCGTCGAGAAGATGCTCGCCACCGACGAGGTGATGGTCGAGCGAATGACCAAGAAGGGGCTGCGCACCTTCGACGCCAGGGCCGCCATTGCATCGATGGTCGCCAGCGCGCCGATTCCGGACACGGACGTGTCAGCCGAATCGTGTGCGATACTCGACGTGGTCTTGCGACACGGAACACCGTCCGTGAGACCCGACGACGTTCTCGCCGCACTCCGCGAGATCTCGGGATTGAGCGCCTCAGCTGCTGCGTTGCAGCAGCGACTGGCGCAAGGTCCTCTGGATCCGCGGAACGGCACGGTGGGTGATCCGTTGTCACCCGACCGCGACGCGGCCGGCTGAGGAAAGTGACAGCTCCTCAGCGTTTTTCGGCCTTGCGACCGCGGTTGGTGACCCGGCCACTCCACATGACGTGACTCCACGGAGGGGGTCGTCGCCACCGAAGGCTTTCGTCATACGACGCCCCAGCGCCGTATGACCGCGACCCGCACCGTTGCGTTCGACTGAAAACCGCACGCGGCGGAGCTCTAGGAGCTCACCAATGCTCGACGCTGACGAGAACAGCACCAGCAACACCGAAGACAGCACCGTGAACAGCACTGGCTCGGACTCGGGAGCCGCGGACACCGCCGCTCCTGCACCCGCCAAGAAGGCGGCGAAGAAGTCTCCGGCCAAGAAGGCCGTAGCCAAGAAGGCGCCCGCGAAGAAGGCCGCTGCGAAGAAGACCGTCGCCGCGCCGGACGGTGATGCTCCGGCCGAGAAGCCGAAGAGGAAGACCACCAAGAAGGCCGCGGCCAAGCCGCTGCTCGACAGCCCCGCCGACAGCACGCTCGAGGGCACCGAGGTGCTGCTCGAGGCGCCCGCACCCGCCGCGAAGAAGGCGCCGCTGGCCCCGATGGTGCTCTTCAAGGCCCCCGACACCACTGCTGCTCCACCGCGCAAGCGGGCCGCCGCTGCCCGGAAGGCCGAGGAGCTGCCGGCTCCCTCCGACCAGGACGGCGCGGCTGATGGGCCCGACCAGGGCACCGAGGCCGATGGCGAGCGGAAGCCCGCCGCGAAGAGGGCGGCCCAGAAGACGGCGAAGAAGACGGCCCAGGGCCGGGCTGCCAAGAAGACTGCTCCGGCTGCCGCCGAGGAGGAGTCAACCGGCTCCTCCGACGCAGAGGCCGAAACCGGTGGCTTCGAGAGCCATGACGACGACATCGACGGCGACGGGACGGCCAAGCGTCGTCCGCGCCGCCGCGGGGGTCGTCGTCGCCGCAAGCCCGGTGGCGAGGACGGCGATGGCGTCGAGGGCTCCGACTCCGGGTCCTCGGCCGACGACGACTCGGATGACGAGAACGGCTCCGAGGACGGCGACAACAACGCGGACAACGAGTCCGGCGAGGGCGGCGGCACGCGTCGTCGCCGGCGCCGGCGACGCCCGGGCGATGGTCCGGACGGCACGTCCGACGACCCGGAGAACACCGTCGTACGGGTCCGCAAGGTCCGCAACCCCGAGGACGAGATCACCAGCGTCCAGGGCTCGACTCGACTGGCCGCCAAGAAGGCCCGCCGCCAGGAAGGCCGCGAGGCCGGCCGCCGTCGCGCTCCGATCGTCAGCGAGGCCGAGTTCCTGGCGCGTCGCGAGTCGGTCGAACGCGTGATGGTCATCCGGCAGCGGGACGACCTCACCCAGATCGGCGTACTCGAGGACAAGGTGCTCGTCGAGCACTACGTCGCCCGTGAGTCGCAGACCTCGCTGATCGGCAACGTCTACCTCGGCCGGGTGCAGAACGTGCTGCCCTCGATGGAGGCCGCGTTCATCGACATCGGCAAGGGCCGCAACGCCGTGCTGTACGCCGGTGAGGTGAACTGGTCCGCGCTCGGCCACAAGGACGGCCAGGCCCGCAAGATCGAGTCGGTGCTCAAGTCCGGCCAGACGATCCTGGTGCAGGTCACCAAGGATCCGGTCGGCCACAAGGGCGCCCGACTGACCAGTCAGGTCAGCCTGCCGGGCCGGTTCCTGGTCTACGTCCCCGACGGCAACACCAGCGGGATCTCCCGCAAGCTTCCAGACACCGAGCGCAACCGCCTCAAGACGCTCCTCAAGGAGATCGTTCCCGACACCGCCGGCGTGATCGTGCGCACGGCTGCCGAAGGAGCGACCGAGGAGGAGCTGACCCACGACGTCGAGCGGCTCACCGCGCGCTGGGCCGACATCGAGAAGAAGGTCGAGATCGGCAAGTCGCCGGATCTGCTGTACGGCGAGCCCGACCTCACCCTCAAGGTCGTCCGTGACCTGTTCACCGAGGACTTCGCCAAGCTGCTCATCCAGGGCGACGACGCGTGGGACCTGGTCGACGGCTACGTCTCGCACGTCGCCCCCGACCTGCGCGAGCGGCTCGAGAAGTACGACCCAAGTGCACATGGGGGCAAGGGCGGCGTTGACCTGTTCACGGCGTACCGCGTGGACGAGCAGATCGCCAAGGGCCTCGACCGCAAGGTCTGGCTGCCTTCGGGCGGCTCGCTGGTCATCGACCGCACCGAAGCGATGACCGTCGTCGACGTCAACACCGGCAAGTTCACCGGCTCGGGTGGCAACCTCGAGGAGACCGTCACCAAGAACAACCTCGAAGCGGCTGAGGAGATGGTCCGCCAGCTCCGGCTGCGCGACATCGGCGGCATCATCGTCATCGACTTCATCGACATGGTGCTCGAGGTCAACCGCGACCTCGTGCTCCGTCGACTGGTCGAGTGCCTCGGCCGTGACCGCACCCGCCACCAGGTCGCCGAGGTCACCTCCCTCGGTCTGGTGCAGATGACCCGCAAGCGGATCGGCACCGGCCTCCTCGAGGCCTTCAGCGAGGACTGCGAGCACTGCAAGGGCCGCGGCGTGATCGTGCACGAGACCCCGATCGAGCCGAGTACCCGCAGCGTCGGTGCCGGCGGCGGCATGGGTGGCGACGACGGCCCGAGCGGTCGACGCGCCCGCGGTGGCCGCAACCGCAACCGCTCCGGTGGCAACGGCACTGGCAACGACCAGAGTGTCGAGGAGCCTTTGACCCCGTCTCCCAAGGTGCTGGCCGGAACTCGCCCGCATCCCGAGGACGAGCTCCCGGTCATCGACGGTGTCGAGGTCGAGAGCGTTGAACCCGCCATGACCGCAGAGTCGAAGCCCGACGAGTCCAGCCAGGCCGAACCCGCCGCCGTCGAGATTACCGACACCGCGTTCGACCGCCAGCCTCAGCCGGTGGTCGCGCCGGAACCGGTGGTCGAGCCTGTCGAGACCACTCCTGCACCCACCGCAGAGCCGGCAGCACCCCGCGTCGTGACGACCACCCGTCGTCGCGGCGTGAGCCGCCCGGCCGGTGCGGCGGGCAAGCCCGTCAGCCTGGAGGCCGGTGCCCCGACGACCGTCGAGACCACCGCTACGCCGGTCCTGACAGAGCGGGTCGGCGTCAAGGCGGTCCAGGCCGAGACTCCGGGCCCGGGGATCGACCCGGAGATGGACCCGGAGATCGACCCGGACGACGAGCAGTCGCTGGTCCACGTCCCGGTCAAGCGCAAGGGCACCCGCAAGCGCTGACCCGAACCTCGCGGCGGCCGCGGATTAGGGGACACTCCCTAGTCTGTGGTCGACCCCCGAGGAGGATGCAATGCGCAACGGTTTACAGGCAGGCACGGTCACGTTGAAGGGCGCGGACGGCGCCGAGATCGAGGCCTACGCCGCCTACCCGGTCGACGGCGACTCGCCCACGACGCAGGCAGGAAAGCACGGGGGAGTGGTGGTCATCCACCACATGCCCGGCTACGACGAGGCCAGCAAGGAGATCGTCCGCAAGTTCGCCTCGTGGGGCTGGTCGGCGATCTGTCCCAACCTGCACTTCCGGGACGCCCCGGGTGCCGATTCCGACGATGCCGCGGCAGCGAGCCGCGCCGCCGGCGGGGTGCCCGACGACCGGCTCATCGGTGACGTCGCGGCTGCCGCGACGTACCTGCGCGAGCAGTCGGACTCGAACGGCAAGGTGGCCACGATCGGCTTCTGCTCGGGCGGCCGGCAGTCCGTCCTCGCCGGCACGGCGGTCCCGCTGGAGGCCGTCGTCGACTGCTACGGCGCGTTCGTGCTGTCCCGACCGGCGCCCGAGAGCGGGATGAGCGTGACCTCGCTGGAGGACCGGCTCCCGAATCTCGCTGCCCCCGTCCTCGGGCTGTTCGGCGCCGAGGACCAGTACCCCGCTCCCGAGGAGGTCGCCCGCCTCGACGCGATGCTGACCGAGCTCGGCAAGGAGCACGAGTTCCACACCTTCGAGGACGCTGGCCACGCGTTCTTCGCCGTCGACCGGCCGGCGTACCGCCAGCCTGCCGCTGCCGAGGGCTGGCGGCTGGTGCGCGAGTTCCTCGGCCGTCACCTGGGGGGCGACGCCTGATGTGCACCTACGTGACCGAGCAGGCACCGGCGCGCGGCTCCGGCAAGGGAGCTGCGGGATGGTTCCCACTGACTGGCCTGGCCGTCTACTTCGACCACCCGGTGCACGCCGAGGACGGCCACACCCTGAACATCGACTTCGCCAACCCCACCAGGGGCGCATCGTCGCGGGTCGCCGTCGAGCTCTCCGCGGCGACCGCGGTCGACCTGGTCCAGGCCATCGCCAAGGTGTTCGCCCAGGTGCCGGCCGACCTCACGGGGGTTGACCCCGAGCAGGCCGCCCGGCTCCTGGAAGCGGCACGGGCGCTGGTTCCCGAACCCGTCAGCTGAGGAGTCAGCCGCGCTTGTAGGCGCGGTGCGACATCAGGTGGACGGCCGCATTCGTGCAGCCGGTCGTCCGGTGCGCGATGTACTGCGACTTCGTCGCGTTCGGGACGTAGACGCGAATACCGTCGACCTTCGCGCGATGGCACGTCGAGGCGGGGTAGTTGAGCGCGGTGACCTCGTTGAGCTGGCTCTCCACTCGCTGCCCTGGCTTGAGGACGTACGTCGTGGCCGCGCTCCCGTCGCGCGTCGCGGCTGCACCGATCTGGGTGCCGTTCCCGTCACCGACGTAGGAGAGGCCGCCGAAGCCGCCAGTCACGCACGCGTGCTTCGAAACGTTCCTCAACCGGATCCAGCCGTAGTGATGGCCCATTCCGGAGTCCGAGGACGCGTAGCTCGCCTTCAGCATCGCGTTGGAGCACTGCGGGGTCGCGGTTGCACCGGCGGTGGCGAGTGCCGGTGCGGCGAAGGCCAGCGAGCTGAGGGCTCCGGCAACAGCGGCGCCCAGGACCGGCTTCGTGATCGAGTTGAACATGGTTCCCCCTCATCCGGGTGGTGGGTGGATCTCACCCACTCACCCGTACGACGCGGCCCACTTTTCAAAGGTTGTAACGCCGCGGAGATCCTCAGCGAACGCTTAGACACGCCCTGTGAGCTAGTCGCGTCCCAGCGCCTCGCCCGAGGAGTCGTCGTGGACGTACTTGCCACCGGCCGCCCACGAGGCGATGGAGGCGATGACCATCATCAGCGCCGCGGTGAGGAAGACGATCACCAGGCCGTGGTGGAACGGTGCCGACATCAGGTGCGGGAAGAACTCCTTGCCGGTAAGGGTGTCGACGTTGGCCTTGGGCAGCTTGTCGAGCGCGCCGGTCGGGCCGAGCAGCGCGCCGATCGGGTTGTAGCCAAGGAACGAGGCGAACAGCGATCCGACCGGCGGCAGGTTGCCGATGTCGGTCGCGACCTTGGTCGACACACCCTGCGCTTCCAGCCCCCCGGTGAGAGTCGCCGGCAGCACGTTGGCCAGGCCGATGATCATCAGTGAGAAGAACACCCCGATCGAGAGCGAGGACCCGGAGTTGAAGACGGTGCCGCGTACGCCGGACGCCGAGCCACGCTCGTGGGCCGGGACCGAGTTCATGATCGCGGTGGCGTTCGGCGCCGTGAACAGTCCCGAGCCGATGCCGTTGAACAGCAGGATCAGCGCGAAGACCCAGTAGCTGAAGTTCACCGGGACGATCAGCAGGGCGACGAAGCTGGCGGCCACGACGAGCGATCCACCCGTGGCGAACAGCCGGGCTCCGAACTTGTCAGAGAGCCAGCCCGAGACCGGGCCTGCGACAAGGAACCCGACGGTCAGCGGCAGCATGTAGATGCCCGCCCACAGGGGAGTGGACTCATAGCTGTAGCCATGCAGCGGAAGCCAGATCCCCTGCAGCCAGATGATCAGCATGAACTGCAGGCCGCCTCGACCGATGGAGGCCATCAGGCCGGCAACGTTGCCCATCGTGAAGGCCCGGATCCGGAACAGGCTGATCGAGACCATCGGGTGCTCGACATGGTTCTCGATCACCACGAACGCGATCAGGAGTACGACGCCACCGATCAGGCCGGACAGCACCCACGGGTTCGTCCAGCCGGTGGAGTGGCTGCCATACGGCTGGATGCCGTAGGTGATCGCAACGAGCAGTGCGGTCAGCCCGACGGCGAAGCTGAGGTTGCCAGGGATGTCGAGCTTGGTCTTGCGCTTCTCGCCGAGCTCGACGAGCGACTTGTAGCCCCACACCGTGCCGAAGATGCCGATCGGGACGCTGACCCAGAAGACCGCGCGCCAGTCCCACTCGGACAGCACACCGCCGATGATCAGGCCGAGGAACGATCCGGCGATCGCCGAGACCTGGTTGATGCCGAGCGCCATCCCGCGCTGGTCGGCCGGGAACGCGTCGGTGAGGATCGCGGTCGAGTTGGCGAAGAGCATCGCGCCGCCGACGCCCTGGCCCACGCGCATCACGATCAGCCACATCGCGCCCTGTCCACCGTGGAACGGGTCAACGGAGAGGAGCACGGAGAAGACGGAGAAGACCGCGAATCCGAGGTTGTACATCTTGACCCGGCCATACATGTCGCCGAGCCGCCCGAGCGTCACGACGAGTACGGCGGAAACCACCAGGAAACCCATGATGATCCAGAGCAGGTAGCTGACATTGCCGGCCTGGAGCGGGTCGAGCTTGATGCCACGGAAGATCGCCGGCAGCGAGATGATCACGATCGAGGAGTTGATCGTCGCCATCAGCATGCCGAGCGTGGTGTTCGACAGCGCGATCCAGCGGTAGTGCGGGTGCTCGCGGTCGAATCGGCTCAGCTTGCTCTTACGGCTCCTGGGGGCTCGCTTCTTCGGTTCAGGGCTCATCGTAGATAGTTGTCGCACGCAACTAACATACTCGTAACACCGTCCTCGCGCACGCGATGTGCGCTGTGTGACTGCTCACGTTCGGGTCTGGTCCAGGTGTCCTGGGTGCAGCCGTTTTGACCCGGGAAGGTCCTGACCCGTAAAGTTGATCCTCGGCGTGCCTCTCATGGTGCGCCCCTTCTGCGCCAACCGCGCCCCTGTCGTACCTGACAGGTGGTTGCGTGCCGTGGTCGGAACTAGAGTTTTTTCACAGAGTTTTTTCAGCCGAGGAGAGTCAGCCGTGTACGCGATCGTGCGCAGTGGCAGCAAGCAGCAGAAGGTTGCTGTTGGCGACGTCATCGAGATCGACAAGACCGACGGATCGGTCGGTGACTCGATCACCCTGCCCGTGTTGATGGTTGTCGACGGCGAGACCGTCACCTCCGACGCCGCCAAGCTCGGCAAGGCCGGCGTGACCGTCGAGGTCCTCGGTGCCACCAAGGGTCCCAAGATCATCATCCAGAAGTACAAGAACAAGACCGGTTACAAGAAGCGCCAGGGGCACCGTCAGAAGTACACCCAGGTCAAGGTCACCGACATCACCGTCTGACGAAGTCGGACATCCGGCAGAGTCTGATCTCTCAAACTCTTTCCTTTAGGACTTAGACATGGCACATAAAAAGGGAGCGGCCTCGACCAAGAACGGTCGGGATTCCAACTCGCAGCGCCTCGGCGTGAAGCGCTACGGCGGTCAGCTGGTCAACGCCGGCGAGATCATCGTTCGCCAGCGGGGCACGCACTTCCACCCGGGCGCCGGCGTCGGCCGCGGCGGTGACGACACCCTGTTCGCGCTCGTTGCGGGCAACGTGGAGTTCGGCACCAAGCGTGGTCGTCGTGTCATCAACATCGTCCCGGCAGGGGTTCCAGCCGCCTGACCGGACGTGCACCAAGTACCCACGAGGGGCGTTCCTGATCTGCCAGGGACGCCCTTCGTCATTCTTGGTCCCGACTGCGCTCGACCGACCGACTGGTCGAGCAGCGTCGAGACCCGATGTTCGAGAAAGGAGCACCGATGGCAGTCCCCACGTTCGTGGACCGGGTGACCTTGCAGGTCACTGCCGGGCGCGGCGGACACGGCGTCGCCTCGGTGCACCGCGAGAAGTTCAAGCCGCTCGGTGGCCCCGACGGCGGCAACGGCGGTCCGGGCGGTTCGGTGATCCTGCGGGTCGATCCCGACATGACCACGCTGATCGACTATCACCACAACCCGAAGCGGAAGGCCGAGCACGGCACGATGGGTGCCGGCGCGCACCGCAACGGTGCGCACGGCTCCGATCTGGTCCTGCCCGTGCCCGACGGCACCGTCGTCACCGACGAGACCGGCACGGTCCTCGCCGACATGGTCGGTGCGGGCACCGAGATGGTGATCGCCGAAGGTGGCCGCGGCGGCCTCGGCAACGCGGCGCTGGCCTCCTCCAAGCGGAAGGCCCCCGGCTTCGCCCTGCTCGGTGAGCCCGGCGGAGACGTCACGATCGGCCTCGAGCTCAAGGTCGTCGCCGACATCGGCCTGGTCGGTTTCCCGAGCGCCGGCAAGTCCAGCCTGATCGCCGCACTCTCGCGGGCGCGGCCGAAGATCGCGGACTACCCGTTCACCACACTCGTGCCCAACCTCGGCGTGGTGTCCGCCGGTGACACGACCTTCACCGTCGCCGACGTACCCGGCCTGATCGAGGGCGCCAGCGAAGGCCGTGGCCTCGGACATGACTTCCTGCGCCACATCGAGCGCTGCGCCGCGATCGTGCACGTCGTCGACATGGTCACGATGGAGCCCGGGCGCGACCCGATGGGCGACCTCGACGTGATCGAGAACGAGCTCGCGACGTACGGCGGTCTTGAGGACCGTCCCCGGCTGGTGGCCCTGAACAAGATCGACGTTCCCGACGGCCGCGAGATGGTCGGTCTGGTGATGGACGACATCACGGCGCGCGGCTGGAAGGTCCTGCCCGTCAGCGCGGCGAGCCACGAGGGCCTGCGCGAGTTGTCGTTCGCGATGGCCGAGATCGTGGCGGAGAGCCGCCGGGACAAGCCGGCTGCCGAACCGACCCGCATCGTGCTCCGGCCGCATTCGCACGCCACCGGTGGCGACGAGTTCACGGTCACGGAGACCGGCGAGGGCTGGCGCGTGCGCGGCGAGAAGCCCGAGCGCTGGATCCGGCAGACCGACTTCGGCAACGATGAGGCCGTCGGCTTCCTCGCCGACCGGCTCAACCGGCTCGGCGTCGAGACCAAGCTGCTCGCGTCCGGTGCCGTCGAGGGTGACACCGTGCTCATCGGCGATCCGACGAACGCGGTCGTCTTCGACTTCAAGCCCGGCTTCGACGCAGCGGGCGCCGAGATGCTCAGCCGCCGTGGCGAGGACCAGCGCTTCATGGAGCAACGGGCGGCCGCCAACCGTCGGCGCGCGATCGACGCGGCCATGCCCGACCGGGCCGAGTTCGAGACACGTGCCGACGTCGCCAGGCGCCTCGACGCCGAGGACAACGACTGGGACGCGAACGACTGGAACGATGGCGAGTGAGGCTCGAGGTCACTGCCGCCAAGCGCGTTGTGGTGAAGGTTGGCTCGTCCTCCCTGACCACGGCCGCAGGTGGCATTGACCCTGACCGGGTCCGGATCCTGGTCGACTCGCTCGCCGGCGTCCGCGCCAGGGGAGCCGAGCTCGTGCTGGTCTCGTCGGGTGCGATCGCCGCCGGTCTGGCGCCGCTGTCCTTCGCCAAGCGCCCGCGCGACCTCGCCCGTCAGCAGGCGGCGGCCTCGGTCGGTCAGGGCATCCTGGCGCACAGGTACACCGAGGAGTTCGCCCGCCACCAGCAGGTCACCGGCCAGGTACTGCTGACCGCGGACGACGTGACCCGGCGCAGCCACTACCGCAACGCCCAGCGCACCTTTGCCACCCTGCTCGAGCTCGGGGTGGTGCCGATCGTCAACGAGAACGACACCGTCGCGACCTCCGAGATCCGCTTCGGCGACAACGACCGGCTCGCTGCCCTGGTCGCCCATCTGGTGCACGCCGACCTGTTGGTGCTGCTCTCCGACGTCGATGGCCTGTACGACGGGCCACCGGGTGTCGAGGGGGCCACGCTGATCCGCGACATTCGGGGCGAGGCCGACCTGGCCGAGGTGCGCGTCGGCAAGGTCTTGAGCGGCATCAGCAAGGGCGGCATGCACACCAAGCTGGACGCCGCCCGGATCGCAACGGGAGCCGGCATCCCGGTGGTGCTCACCTCCGCGTCGCTGGCCGCCTCGGCGCTGACCGGCGAGGAGGTCGGGACGCTGTTCCACCCGACCGGTCGTCGCAGCACCACGCGGAAGCTCTGGCTCGCGCATGCGACCGAGGCGAAGGGTCAGCTGGTCCTGGACGACGGCGCTGTCCGCGCGCTGACCGAGCGGCGGGCTTCGCTGCTGCCGGCCGGGATCACGGCCGTCGGTGGCGAGTTCGTGGCCGGCGATCCGGTCGACATGGTCGACACGTCCGGCTGTGTGGTTGCGCGCGGCCTGGTCAACTACGACGCCGCCGAGCTGCCCGGTCTGATCGGCAGGTCGACCCGTGAGCTGGCCCGTGAGCTCGGCGCGGCGTACGAACGTGAAGTCGTGCACCGCGACGATCTAGTCCTGTTGTAGCAATTCCGGCATTTCGGCCCAAGCACTTGGCGGATCGGCCACACTTTCCGCCAAGGCACTGCATGGGCAACCGCATCGGACGACGGCCGTGGAACGAGGTGAGCGTGAGCAAGGAAACTCGTCATTGGCACGTCACGCTGACGCTGGCCGGTGAGGCTGTCGAGCCCCTGCTGGTCCGTGCAGCGCTGCAGCGGCTCAGCGAAGAGCGCCCGTTCGTCGACTCGATGAACTTCACCGGAACCGGCGCCGAGCTCCGCTTCTGGGACGAGGGCGCGACCATGCTCGACGTCGCCTCACTCGCGCTCCGGCTCTGGTCCGAACACCGCGAATCCGCGAGCCTGCCAGCCTGGGAGGTCGTCGGCCTCGAGGTCGTCGAGAAGGCGGTCCGGGACGCGCGAGGCGGCGGCAAGCCGGTGACGTTCGAGACGAACGTCAAGTCCTCCCTCACCTTCTGAGGTCTCGGCTGAGCTCGACCGGCGGCGGCCCGATACGCTTGCGCCATGTCCGATCTGATTGCCGACGTGGCGGGCCGCGCCCGCGACGCGAGCACGGATCTGGCGCTGGCCACCCGAGCCACCAAGGACGCCGCGCTCGAGGCGATGGCGGACTCCCTGATCACTGACGCGGTCGCGATCCTGGCTGCCAACGCCGGAGACGTCGATGCCGCTCAGGCGGCGGGTGTTCCCGACCACATGATCGACCGGCTGCGGCTCGACCAGGGCCGCGTGGAGGAGATGGCCCAAGGCCTGCGCGACGTGGCCGGGCTGCCGGACCCGGTCGGCGAGGTCGTCCGCGGTTCGACCCTGGCCAATGGCCTCGAGCTGCGGCAGATCCGGGTGCCGTTCGGCGTCGTCGGGATCATCTACGAGGCTCGTCCCAACGTCACCGCCGATGCGGCCGGCATCTGCCTCAAGAGCGGCAACGCCGTGCTGCTCCGCGGCTCGTCGAGTGCGCTCCGCTCCAACACCGCGATCATCGATTCGCTGCGACGGGCGGCCGCCTCATCGGGGCTGCCCGAGGATGTCGTCCAGCTCGTGCCCGGCGAGGGACACGAGGCCGCTCGGTCACTGATGCGCGCCCGTGGTCTGGTCGATGTGCTCATTCCGCGCGGAGGCGCCGGCCTGATCCGCTCGGTCGTGGAGGAGTCGACCGTCCCGGTGATCGAGACCGGTGTCGGCAACTGCCACGTCTACGTCGATGCGGCCGCCGACCTCGAGATGGCGCTGCGGATCGTGCTGAACTCCAAGACGCACCGCACCTCGGTCTGCAACTCGGCCGAGTCGCTGCTGGTGCACGAGGCGGTCGCGGACAAGTTCCTGCCGACCGTCGTGGCCGCGCTGCAGGAGTCCGGTGTGTTGATCCACGGCGACCAGCACTTCGCGGCGTACGCCGATGTGGTGGCTGCGACCGACGAGGACTACGCGGCCGAATATCTCGGCCTGGAGATGTCCGCTGCCGTCGTACCCGACATCGAGGCGGCGATCCGCCACATCCGCAGGTACTCCTCGGCCCACACCGACGCGATTGTCACCGGTTCGCAGTCGGCGGCGCGGCGATTCACCGCCGCGGTCGACTCTGCTGCTGTGATCGTGAATGCATCTACGCGGTTCACGGACGGAGGGGAGTTCGGTTTCGGTGCGGAAATCGGCATCTCCACACAGAAGCTTCACGCAAGGGGCCCGATGGGACTGCAGGAAATGACCTCGACCAAGTACATCGTGACCGGCGATGGCCAGACTCGCTGAGGGCGTCGACCCGGACACGCTCGACGTCTGGACCGACCCCGCGAACGAACGCCTGAACACCTCCGCGACGATCATCACCTTCGTCCGGACGATCGCCTCGGTGACCCTGTCCGGTTTCGCGATCGAGCACCACAGCCTCAAGCTGCTGGTGATCGCGCTGGCTGTCTACTGGGCTGGCGACTCGCTCGACGGCTTCGTCGCACGCATCCGCGGGTGTGAGACCCGCATCGGCGCCGTACTCGACATCATGTCCGACCGCTTCTGTGCCGCCGGGTTCTACTTCGGGCTGGCCTGGATCCACCACCAGTACGCCGCCCCGGTGCTGCTCTACCTCTTCGAGTTCATGGTCGTCGACTGCTTCTTGTCGATCGCGTTCCTGGCCTGGAACGTCCGCAGCCCGAACTACTTCTATGTGATCGACCGGACCATCTACAACTGGAACTGGTCGAAGCCGGCGAAGGCGGTCAACTCCTCCCTCTTCGCGGTGTTGCTGCTGGTCACGAAGATGCCGTGGCTCGGCATCGTGATCGCCTCTGCCCTGATCGTGATGAAGATCGTCTCGCTGGCGCGGCTGCTGAGGCTCGGGCTGCCGGTACCGACCAATCGGGAGCCGCTGGGAAGTGTGGCCGAGAGTCCCGCCGCGTGAAGCTGATCCTGGGGACGTTCTTCTTCTCCGTCGCGTCCGCTCTCCTCCCGATCCTGAACGCCGAGGCCTACCTCGCCGTCGTCGCGGCCAAGCTCCAGAACGTCTCCGCGGTCGAGCTCGCCGCGGTCGGTGGCGCCGGCCAGATCGTCGGCAAGATCATCTGGTACTACGCCGGCTACCACTCGCTGAAGTTCAAGTGGATGCAGAAGAAGATGGAGACTCCCAAGTGGAAGAACTCCTACGAGAAGTGGAGCGCCCGGATCGCTGGACGTCCGATGGTGGGTGCCGGGATCTGCTTCGCCTCGGCGGTCACAGGCTTCCCGCCGCTGGCGATCGTCGCCGTTCTTGCCGGGTCGCTGCGGCTGAACTTCGTGATGTTCGCGATCACCTGCTTCGTCGGACGGACGATCAGGTTCTGGATCGTGCTGGCCGGCGTGGACTGGCTCAAACACCTGTTTCCCGGACTGTTCGGCCACTGATCCGTCGCGGACAGGTCGACCGGTAGGGTAAGCGCCATGTCGATCCTGTCTGTCCTCCCGCTGGCCGTCGAAAAGGGCGCGGGTGCCGCGCCCTACGAAGTCGGCGGTCTGGCCCTGGTCATCCTTCTGGGGCTGCTGCTCAGCCTGCTGGCCTTCGGCAAGGGACGCGAGCACTCCTGAGCGACGTCGGATCTGACGTGGCCCGCCCCGGCGCTCGACGGCGGGTCGGTGTGATGGGCGGGACATTCGACCCCATCCACCACGGTCACCTCGTGGCGGCGAGCGAGGTCCAGTCGTGGTTCGACCTCGATGAGGTCATCTTCGTGCCGACCGGCCAGCCCTGGCAGAAGTCCGACCGGGAGGTCTCGCCGGCCGAGCATCGCTACCTGATGACCGTGATCGCGACCGCATCGAACCCCAGGTTCACGGTCTCGCGGGTGGACATCGACCGTGCCGGTCCGACGTACACGAGCGACACGTTGCGCGACCTGGCCGCGGCCGAGCCGGACGCCGACCTCTACTTCATCACCGGCGCCGACGCGCTGGCGGAGATCTTCACCTGGCGCGACGCGTCGGAGCTGTTCGCGCTCGCGCACTTCGTGGGCGTCACCCGTCCCGGTTATGAGATGGACAAGTCCACGCTCGACGGGATCCCGACCGACCGGCTCACGATCCTGGAGATCCCGGCGCTCGCCATCTCCTCGACCGAGTGCCGCGAGCGACGCGCCAAGGGTGAACCCGTCTGGTACCTGGTGCCCGACGGTGTCGTCCAGTACATCGCCAAACACAACCTCTATGCATCCGGAGCCTCATGAGCACCCCACGAAACCACTCGCCTAGCTCCCGCTGGGACCTCGCGTGAGCGCCACCGCCCGCGCGATCGAGCTCGTCCACGCAGCCGCCCGCGCGGCCTCGGACAAGCTGGCCGAGAACATCGTCGCCTTCGACGTCAGCGAGCAGCTGGTGATCACCGACGCCTTCGTCGTGTGCTCGGCCGGCAACGAGCGTCAGGTCAAGTCGATCGTCGACGAGGTCGAGCACAAGCTGCGCGAGCTCGGCGCCAAGCCCGTACGCCGTGAGGGTGAACGCGACGGCCGCTGGGTGCTCATCGACTATGCCGACATCGTCGTCCACGTCCAGCACGACGAGGAGCGGTCCTTCTACGCCCTCGAGCGGCTCTGGCGGGACTGCCCGGTCATCGAGCTGCCGGCGGACGTGACCTCCGGCCGCGGATGAAGACGCTCGTCCTGTGGCGCCATGGCCGCACATCGTGGAATGCGGCCGGTCGAGCCCAGGGGCATGCCGACATTCCCCTCGACGAAACCGGCCACACACAGGCACTTGCGGCTGCGTCACGGCTGGCCGAGTTGCCCCCGGCTGCGATCTGGACCTCCGACCTGGGTCGGACCGTCGAGACCGCTGGCTATCTCGAACGAGCAACCGGGCTCGTCGCCGTACTGGACAAGCGCCTGCGTGAGTACGACATGGGGGAGCGGCAGGGACTCACGATCCCCGAGGCCACCGAGCGCTACGGCTCGGGCGTGATCACGGAGCTGGACCTTCAGGAACGCCGGATCGTCCCGGGTGCGGAGATCACTGCCGATGTCAGGGAGCGACTCAACCCGGCCCTCGAGGAGATGCTCGCCTCGCTGGATCCAGGCGGCGCCGGAGTCGTCGTGACGCACGGTGCGGCGTTGAAGGTCGGGCTCGCCGGACTGCTCGGCTGGCCGGTGGACCAGGCCCAGTCGCTCCGGGGGATCGACAACTGCGGCTGGGCGATCGTGACCGAATCGGGGAGTGGACAGCGCCGCCTCGCGGCGTACAACCGAGTGGCCTGACCGCCGGGGCAGAGCCGCCCCTCAGTCCTCCGTGGCTCTGGGTCGGCCACGCCTGGGGAGCGGTGCCGCCTTTTTCGGCATCCGGCCGGCGTCCACGAGCGCCCGACGCAGCAGCATCTCGACATGTGCGTTGAGGCTGCGGAACTCGTCCTCGGCCCAGCGCATCAGGGCGTCGTGCACCGCCGGGTCGACCCGGAGCAGAACCTGGCGACGGGCGGTCACGAATACAGGGATCCGACGTTCACGACCGGCGAGGGCGGCTGATCGCCGCAGAGCACGACCATCAGGTTGCTCACCATGCTGGCCTTGCGCTCCTCATCGAGCTCGACCACGCCGTTCTCGGCGAGCCGGGTCAGCGCGAGTTCCACCATGCCGACGGCGCCTTCGACGATCCGGCTCCGGGCTGCGACGACGGCGTTGGCCTGCTGCCGGCGCAGCATCGCCTGAGCGATCTCCTGCGCGTAGGCCAGGTGGGAGATCCGGACCTCCACGATCTCCACCCCGGCGAGGATCACTCGCTCTGCGACCTCGTGGGCGAGCTCGCCGGCCACGATGTCGGTCGATCCGCGCAGCGAGGTTCCGGGTCCGTCGTTGTTGTCATAGGGGTGCGTGGTGGCGACGTGACGCAACGCCGACTCGGCCTGCACCGAGACGAAGTCCAGGTAGCTGTCGACGGCGTACGTCGACTTGGCGGTGTCGGAGACCTGCCAGACCACGATCGCGGCGATCTCAACCGGGTTGCCGTCGGCGTCGTTGACCTTGAGGTGGTTGGTCTCGAAGTTGCGGACCCGGATGCTGACCCTGCGGCGGACCGTGAGGGGCAGCACCCACCAGAATCCCGGGCGCCCGACCGTGCCGACGTAGCGGCCGAAGAACTGGACCACTGAGGTCTGGCCCGGGGGCACGATCACGAGCGACGTGACGACCAGGGCGAAGATCAGGATCGGCAGCCACAGCAGTCCGGTTTTGTGGTTGCTGGCGAGATAGATCCCTTCGGCAGCTGCCGCGGCAACGACAACCCCCAGCCAGCCGGTGACGGCGATGGCCGGGCGCTGGGTGATCTCAACCCGGGCTCCCTGGTGCCCGACGGGCCCGACGTTCCCCGACGGGCCCGATGCCTCGATGGTGCTCATGGCGTGCTCCTTTGCACAAATAAAGTGATATCACATTGATAGCACTTTTTGTGCCGGTCCGCCATCGTGACGCTGCCGCTGAGCTTGCGGACATCGATCACCTGGGACCGCGGCAAGGAGATGGCCGAGTACGCACAGTTCAAGACCGACGGCGCGATCCCGATCTGCTTCGGTGACCTGCTCGCCCCGGCAATGCGGCACCAACGAGCTGGTGCGTCAGTACTGGCAAAGGGATCTGACCTCCGCGGTCTGGCCCAGACCGACTGCGACGACGTCGCCTTGGGCTCGACACCCACCCCCGCACGACCCTGGACTGGAAGGCTCCAGCCAAGGTCCTCAACAAGAGACTCGTTGCAACAGCGAGCGGAATCCGCCGACAATTCGTGCGGCACTTTGCTTGTCAGTCGAACGTATGTTCGATATACTTGATGGATGATCGCGGGACTTGACGAGCTGGGCGCCACAGAGGTGCTGCTGGCTGTGGAGGAGAACCGTCGCCGGGTGATGGACGCTCAGGCCGAGCTGCTCGCGTTGGCGGCGCATTGGTGTGATCTGCATGGTGGGGTGGGCTTTGATGACCAGCGGCGGGTGGTTCCTGGTGCGGAGGTGTTGCTCGGGCTCGGTGGTGTGGGTACTCCGGAGGTTGAGGAGTTCGCGGCTGCGGAGTTCGGGGTGATGCGGGGGATGCATCCGATGGCGGCGCGGAACCTGATGGCCGATGCGTTGGACCTGCGGC
>JAOPXK010000123.1 GCA_025965195.1 Marmoricola sp. | reverse complement strand
CTGGTGGCGGGTGGGATGGTGCTGCTCGACCGCAACTGGCGTTGCGATGCGGGGGAGATCGACCTCGTCCTGCGCGACGGTGACGTGCTCGTCGTCTGTGAGGTCAAGACGCGGAGCAGTTCGTCGTACGGGCACCCGCTCGAGGCGGTGACCCCACCCAAGGGCGACCGGCTCCGGCGCCTCGCGGCCCGCTGGGTCGCCGAGCACGACGTGCACCCGGGGGAGATCCGGATCGACTTGGTCGGGGTCCTGCGGCAGGACCGCGGCGCGTCCATCGTGGAGCACATCAAGGGCGTCGGCTGATGTGGGCCACGACCCGGACTGTCTCGCTGCAGGGCGCGACCGGTCATGTCATCGATGTCCAGGTCGACGTCAGTCAAGGGCTGATCGCGACCGCGCTCGTCGGCCGGCCCGACCTCTCCATCAACGAGGCGCGAGACCGCTGCCGAGCCGCGATCACCAACAGTGGCCACGAGTGGCCGGTGACCCGGCGGATCACGATCCTGTTGTCTCCGGCCGACCTGCCGAAACGCGGGCCACACTTCGACCTGGCCATCGCGATCGGCGTCCTCGCGGCCAGCGAGAAGGACTTTCCCGTGGCCGCGTTGGCGAATGCCGTGCTGATCGGCGAGCTCACCCTCGACGGCCGGGTGCGCAGCGTGCCCGGGGTGCTGCCGATGACGATGGCGGCCTCGACCCGCGGCGTCGACCGGGTCTACGTCCCCGAGCCGCAGGCCGCCGAGGCGGCGCTGGTCCCGGGGATGCAGGTCTTCGGGGTCCGCTCACTCAACCAGGTCGTCGCGCTGCTCACCGGCGCCGAGGAGATCCCCGAGGCTCCGGCCGTCGAGCCGCTGACCGGCGATCCGTTGTTGTCCTGGCGGGGCGAGGAGCGCCTCGAGGACGTCGACATGTCCGACGTGCTCGGGATGGCGGACGCGCGGTTCTCCCTCGAGGTTGCGGCGGCCGGCGGGCACCACGTGCTGCTGAGTGGGCCGAAGGGTGCGGGCAAGACCACGCTGGCGGAGCGGGTGCCGACAATCCTGCCGGACCTCGCTGCCGACGAGTCGCTCGAGCTCACCGCGATCCATTCCCTGTCTGGGGGGTTGCCGCCCGGCGCACCGATGTTGACCAGACCGCCGTTCCGGGCGCCCCATCACTCGGCGTCCAGGTCGGGGATCCTCGGTGGTGGCACCGGGCGAGTGCGGCCCGGAGACGTCAGCAAGGCCCACCTCGGCGTGCTGTTCTTGGACGAGTTCCCGCTGTTTCCCTCCGACGTGGTCGAAGCCTTGCGCGAACCGCTGGAGAGCGGCGTGATCACGATCTCGCGGGGGGACGAGGGAGCCGTCTATCCGGCTCGATCAATGGTGGTCTTCGCCTGCAATCCCTGTCCCTGTGGGGAATTCCATCCCTACAACCGAGACAACAGATGCGGCTGCACCGAGATCAAGCGACGGCAGTACCGCAACAAGATCTCCGGTCCGATCGCCGACCGGATCGACATCACCCGGTTCATCGAGCCGTTGCGACAGCACCAGCGCGACGATCCCTTCGGGTCCAGGGAGTCCTCGGCGGTGATCCGGGCGCGGGTCACGGCAGCACGCGAACGTCAGGCGATCCGGTACGTCGGTCAGCCCTGGCGCCTCAATGCCCATGTGCCCGGACCGGTGCTCAGCGAACACTGGCCATTGTCGGATCCCGCGGCTCGACGACTCGACTCCGAGCTCTACTCCGGTCGCCTCACGCATCGTGGCTCGGTCCGGGTGCACCGACTCGCCTGGTCGGTCGCCGACGTGCGCGGCGTCGCGCAACCGGGTCCCGAGGAGCTCGACATTGCCCTGCGACTTCGCAGCGCCCAACCGCTCGAGCTGCGATCGCTCTACCGTGAGGGAGGTGCGGCGTGAACGCCACGAGTGCTCCCGAGTCCGAACGCCTCGCCCGGGCAGCGCTGAGCCGCGTCGGCGAGCCCGGCCACCTGCGGCTGACTCGGATGGTGGCGGAGTTCGGCGCTCGCCAGGTCCTTGCCAGCCTGCACCAGCAGAGTGCCGAGGCGGATCTCAAGAACGACCTGGCCGAGCGACTGCGCAGTTGCGACCCGGCGACGGAGCTCGAGAAGGCTGCCGCGAAGGGCATTCGCTTCGTGGTGCCCGGCGACGCCGAATGGCCCTCGGAGATAGACGACCTCGAGCATTGCCCGCCCCTGCACGAGCGTGGCGGCATCCCCATCGGGCTCTGGGCCAAGGGCCCGCTGCGACTCGATGAAGCCGCGGAGCACGCGGTCGCGATCGTGGGCTCGCGGTCGGCGACGACGTACGGCGCCGAGGTCGCTGCCGACATCGCGTCAACGCTCGCCCGGTCGTCGTACGCCGTGGTCTCGGGCGCCGCGTTCGGGATCGACCAGGCGGCCCATCGCGGAGCACTCTCAGCGAAGGGCCTGACCGTCGCGGTGCTGGCCTGCGGCGTGGACCGTGCGTATCCGGCGGCGCACGAGACGCTGCTCGACTACATCGCCGAGCGAGGGCTGGTGGTGTCCGAGGCCGCACCGGGCTGCGCTCCGACACGGATCAGGTTCCTGGCGCGCAACCGGTTGATCGCTGCGCTTGCCCGCGGCACGGTCGTCGTCGAGGCGGCCATCCGGAGCGGTGCGCTGAACACCGCGAGCTGGACCGGAGGTCTGGGCCGGACGGTGATGGGCGTGCCCGGCCCGGTCACCAGCGCCCCGTCGGCCGGTGTGCACCAGCTGATCCGGTCCCGGGACGCCCTCCTCGTCACCAGTGGCGAGGAGGTGCTCGAAGCTGTCGGTCCGGTCGGCACCTTCACCCTGGTCGAGCCAAGAGAGGAGCCACGAGTCCGGGACCGGCTCTCCAGCGCGGACCAACAGGTCCTGGATGCAGTTCCGGTCCGCAACGCTGCCGAGGCGCACCGGATCGCGCGGACGGCCGGACTCGGCGCCGAAGGCGTCAAGGAGGCACTCGCCCGGTTGCTGGCGGCGGGGCTGGTCGAACACGCGGGTGGGCGCTGGAGGTTGGTCACCGACGAAACGCTGACGAGCCCGTGACCTCGAGTCAGAGCTTCGAACGCAGGACATGACGGCCTGGCTCGAGCGGCTACGCGAGTTGCCGCCACTGGGTGGCACCCACGCGGACACCATTGCGGCGCTCGATGCAGTACGTGCGGAGGCCGGTGACGAGTTTCCGCCTGGCTATGACCTGAGCAATCCGTGACCCGTACCCACGTCGTACTCGATGCGTCCGCGCTGGTGGATCTCATGGTTGAGGGCCCAGCCGCTGGCTGGCTTCGCGAACAGGTCATGGATGTAGCCGTCGTGGCACCCCGTCGCGACAGCCTTCCGCTGGCGGTCGCGCCTCCCGAGTGAGTCGGCCGCGCGTTCGTACAGTGGGGGTGTGTCCGCAGCCCAGGAGATCGAGCCCGTCCAGGACACCGGTCTGCCCGAGCCGATGGCGCAGGCGCTGGCGGCATACGAGCGACATCTCAGGTCCGAGCGGGACCTGACAGTGCATTCGGTCCGCGCCTACATGGGCGATGTCGCCGGAATGCTCGAGCATGCCGCGGCCCTCGGGCACAGTGAGCTGACCACGATCGACCTTCGGTCCCTGCGCAGCTGGCTCGCAAAGCAGCAGACCATGGGCAAGGCGCGGTCGACGATGGCCAGGCGCGCGACGGCCGTCCGGGTCTTCACCGCGTGGGCACTGCGCACCGGGCGTACGACGACAGATCCCGGCGCCCTGCTCGGCACTCCCAAGGCGCACAAGACCTTGCCGGCCGCGTTGGATGTCGGTGAGGCCCGCGCACTGCTGGAGGCGGCGGCGACGCTCTCCGACGACGGCAGCCCGGTGGGCATTCGCGACGTGGCCATCCTCGAGATGCTCTACGCCACCGGCATCCGGGTGGGGGAGCTGTGCGGGCTCGACCTCGACGACGTGGACCGCTCGCGGCGCGTCCTACGGGTCTTCGGCAAGGGGCGCAAGGAGCGGACCGTTCCCTACGGGCTGCCCGCGGACCGAGCGCTCGGACGCTGGCTGGCGGACGCGCGACCCACCCTGTTCACACCGGGCGCAGGTGCGGCGCTCTTCCTCGGCGCTCGGGGCAAGCGAATCGACCAGCGGGCGGTGCGAACCCTCGTGCACCTGCGCCTCGAGGACGTCCCGGGCGCACCTGACCTCGGGCCGCACGGGCTCAGGCACACCGCTGCCACCCACCTGCTCGAAGGCGGAGCGGACCTGCGCACCGTGCAGGAGCTGTTGGGCCACGCGTCACTCGCGACCACCCAGATCTACACCCACGTCACCACCGAGCGGCTGCGACAGGCCTACCGCCTCGCCCACCCACGCGCCTGAGCGTGCGCCGGCCGCGACGGTCGGGGGTCTCGACTGCGCTCGACCGACCGGAGCTGCTCCGTCGATCGGGAGCAACCGGATCGGCCCGGCGCCCACGAGGGTGAGCGGGTCCAGATAGGTGCGACCCCGGAGCAGCCCCCAGTGCAGGCAGGCCCTGGGGAAGCAGTGGCTCATCCCGAGCTGAAGGGTGCCGATCAGCTGCCCTTCGGAGACGAGCTCACCGAGACGGACTGACGCGTCAACGGGTTCATACGTCGTACGCAGGGCGCCGTGGTTGACGACCACGACTCCTCGGCCCGCCAGCGTCGAGGCGAACGTGACCGTGCCTGCGGCGGCGGCGTGGACCCGCTGACCCGGGAAGCCGAGCAGGTCCACCCCGCGATGGCCCGCGCCCCACGTCGACGACGGCGGGTCGAAGCCGTGCACGACCTCGGGTCGGGGGTCCAGCGGCCAGCTGGCTGTGGGTGCGGCCGGAACCACGAACAGCCCGATGAGGGAGAACAGCACGGCAACGGCGGAAGCGACCATGGGCTCGAGGGTTCCCGGTGGTGCGGCGTGCCGCGAGGGAGGTCCGCCGCATTGTGGATGACGGAGCTGTCGAGCCGGTTGTGGAAGCGAAGTGGGCCGTTTCGACAGGCGGGCCGGCCGCCGTTAGAGTGATCCCAGCAACCCGTATGGGTTGACTTCGCACGCTCGCAAACCACGCCGTAGCCGCAGTTCTCCTGAGGATACGGACAACGTGGGCGAGGGTCCTCAGTCCTCAGCAATGAGGTCGGACCCCGCGCAGGCGTCAGGGCAGGTGGCGCCGTCACCTGCGACGAACTGAAAATCGGTTCGCCGCGCAAGCATGCGCGGGGGATCTTGACCAGGAGGAACACCGGCATGGCCGTTGTCACCATGCGCCAGCTCCTTGAGAGCGGCGTCCACTTCGGGCACCAGACCCGTCGCTGGAACCCGAAGATGAAGCGCTTCATCATGACCGAGCGCAATGGCATCTACATCATCGACTTGCAGCAGTCGCTGTCCTACATCGACACCAGCTACGCGTTCATCAAGGACACCGTGGCCAAGGGCGGCACCATCATGTTCGTCGGCACGAAGAAGCAGGCCCAGGAAGCGATCGCCGAGCAGGCGACCCGCGTCGGGATGCCCTACGTGAACCAGCGCTGGCTCGGTGGCATGCTCACCAACTTCCAGACGATGCACCAGCGGATCAACCGCCTCAAGGAGCTCGACGAGGTCGACTTCGACACCGTCGCCGGCTCGGGTCGCACCAAGAAGGAACTGCTTCAGATGAAGCGGGAGCAGATCAAGCTCGACAAGACCCTCGGCGGCATCCGTGAGATGGGCCGTACGCCGTCCGCCGTGTGGATCGTCGACACGAACAAGGAACACCTCGCCGTCGAAGAGGCGCGCAAGCTCAAGATTCCGATCATCGCGATCCTCGACTCCAACTGCGACCCCGACGTCGTCGACTACCCGATCCCGGGCAACGCCGACGCGATCCGCGCTGTCGGCCTGCTGACCCGCGTGATCGCGGACGCCGTCGCCGAGGGCCTGATCGCCCGTTCCGGCCTGAAGACCGAAGGTGACGAGAAGGCGATCGGCGCCGACGAGCCGCTGGCCGACTGGGAGCGCGATCTGCTGGGTGCGGACAAGCCCGCCGAAGCCGTGGTCGACGCTGCTGTCGAGGCCACCGGTGGCGACGCCGCCGTCGAGAACACCCCGGCCGCCGAAGCCACTGGTGCTGCGTCGGAGGCCGCTGAGGCCGCTGCCGTGGTCGAGGAAGTTGCCGCTGCCGAGGCCGTCGAGGCACCGGTTGCCGACGAGGCCGTCGAGGCACCGGTCGCTGACGAGGCACCCGCTGACGAGGCACCCGCCGAGACCAAGGAGGCCTGAGGCGTGTCGATCTCCGCTGCTGACGTCAAGAAGCTCCGTGAGCTCACTGGCGCCGGGATGATGGACTGCAAGAAGGCGCTCGAGGAGGCCGAGGGCGACTTCGAGAAGGCTTCGGAGCTGCTGCGTATCAAGCTCTGCAAGAAGGCCGCCGAGCGCGGTGAGCAGAGCGAGGCGACTGCCGGTCTGATCGCGAACTCGGGCGGCGCCCTGGTCGAGCTGAAGAGCGAGACCGACTTCGTTGCCAAGAACGACGCGTTCATCTCCGCTGCCCAGAAGATCGCCGATGCCGCTGCTGGTGCCCAGGCGCCCGACACCGAGGCCCTCAAGGCAGTTGCGCTCGACGGCAAGACCGTCGGCGAGGTCGTCCACGACCTGGCGGTCACGATCGGCGAGAAGATCGAGCTCGGCAAGGTGGCCTTCTTCGGCGGCCAGTCGGTGGTCTACCTGCACAAGCGCGCGGCTGACCTGCCGCCCGCCGTCGGCGTCATCGTCGAGTACGACGGCGACAACGCCGACGCCGCTCGTGGTGCTGCGATGCAGGTTGCCGCGATGAAGCCGACGTACCTGACCCGCGACGAGGTCCCGGCCGACATCGTGGCCAAGGAGCGCGAGATCGGTGCTGCCACCGCTCGTGAAGCCGGCAAGCCCGAAGGTGCGATCGAGAAGATCGCCGAGGGTCGGTTGAACGGCTTCTTCAAGGACGTCGCCCTGCTGGACCAGTCCTCGGTGACCGACTCCAAGAAGTCCGAGAAGGCTGTTCTCGACGAGGCCGGGGTGA
>JAOPXK010000084.1 GCA_025965195.1 Marmoricola sp. | reverse complement strand
AGATCCTCGACCGCGTCGGCACCCAGGTCAGCACGCTCGGGGCGGCCGGCGTACGCATCATGGCCAAGGGCGAGGAGACGATCGAGGTCGCTGCCGTCGCGAACGTCGAGGCCATCGAGCCGACCGGTGTCGGCGATGCCTTCCGCGCAGGCTTCCTTGCCGCACTCGAGTGGGGGGTCGGCCGCGAGCGGGCCGCCCAGGTCGGCTGCGTCCTCGCGGCGTACGTCGTGGAGACCGTCGGCACTCAGGAGTACTCCTTCACCCGGCCGGAGTTCGCCGACCGCCTCGAAGAGGCCTACGGCAAGGTTGCGGCCGACGAGGTGCGCAGCTACCTCAGCTGAGCCGGCGTACGTCGTACGCCGGGACGTCGTCGTCCGCGACGGTCGACCCGACGTACTCCTGACCGCGCATACGGCACCAGGCGGGCACGTCCACGGCAGCAGCGGCGTCGTCGGCGACCACCCTGATGACGCCACCCACGGGCACATCCTCGAGGTGCCGGGCCAGCTCGATGATCGGGCGTGGGCAGAGCATGCCGCGACAGTCCAGCTCGATCACATGCCCACCTCACGACGGATGTCCGCGACCACCCCGGGCAGCACCGCAAGGAACCGCTCGACCTCTTCGGCCGTCGTCTCGCGGGTGAGCGAGACTCGCAGGTTGCCGTGGGTGAGGGCTCCCATCGCGGCAAGCACATGGCTCGGCTCGAGCGTGCTCGCCGTGCACGCCGACCCGCTTGCGACGCCGAACCCCAGCCGGTCGAGCTCGGTGACGATCGCCTCGCCATCGACGTACAGACAGGAGAAGGTCACCAGGTGGGGGAGTCGGGCGTCCGGATCTCCGACCACCTCGGTGTCGGGAATGGCCGCCGCCGCAGTGCGGATCCGGTCCACGAGCTTTGACTGCCGGGCGGTCACGTCGGCCTCCGACAGCACCGCCTGAAGCGCGGCGGCCGCGGCAAGAGCGCCGGGGACATTCTCGAAACCGGTCGAGCGTTCGTCGGCGCGGTCATCGCCGGGGAAGGGATTGCGCCAACGCGAGCCCTTCCGCACCAGGAGCACGCCGACTCCGGCCGGACCGCCCCATTTGTGCGCCGACAAGGCGGCTGCTGCCCAGCCGTCGGGCAGAGGCAGCCGGCCACCCGACGCGCAGGCATCGACGAACAGTGGGGTGTCGCCGGCGAGACCGGCCACCTCGGCGACCGGCTGAACGGTGCCGACCTCGTGGTTCGCGGACTGCAGGGCGAGCACAGCTGCCTGCCCAGCCTCCCCGGCGATCTGGGGAGACAGCCGACCCATCGAGTCGACCGGCATTGTTTCGAAGATGCCGCCCCGGGCCTCGTGCCACTGGCCGGCGTGCATCACGGACGAGTGTTCGACGGCGCTGGCGAGCAGCCGGTTGCTGACCCGGGCCCGCCCTGCGAGAAGACCGAGCACACCGAGGTGGACGGCGTGGGTGCCGCTCGGTGTGAACGTCACCTCGTCAGGGCGTACGCCGAGACACTCGGCCGTCACGGCGCGGGCGTTGTCGAGCATCAGCCGGGCGCTGCGGGCCGGACCGTGCAGCCGCCGTGGATCGGCGTACGCCTGGTCGAGCGCGCGGTGCAGCACCTCGCGAGCGGCGGGGTGGAGGGGTTCTCCGGAGGCGCTGTCGAGGTAGCTGGTTGACCCGCTCGGAAGGGGGCTCGACCCGGGAAATGTCACACCGGGAACCTACCCGTCGAGCCCCCCCGCAAGGGCCCCAAGCCGAGTAGTAGGGTTTCGGATGTCTGGTCTGGCTGGGTCAAGAGAAAGGGCTCGTTCGTGGGTCTGGAACTCCCCAAGCGCGTTCGTCGCGTGGCGGTCGGAGGCCTCGCGGTTTCCGCGCTCCTCTTTGTGAGCGGTTGCTCGAGCGAGCAAACGACGGAGCTGAAGCGTCTTGCTCAACCCGTGTCGGCAACTCGGGAGGCGCCACACATCCATGACCTGTGGATGTGGTCGTGGCTGGCCGCGATGATCACCGGCGTCATCGTCTGGGGGCTGATCCTCTACGTCGCGATCCGCTACCGGCGACGCAGCGAGAGCGACGTGCCCGTGCAGACGCGCTACAACCTGCCGATCGAGATCTTCTACACCATCGCTCCGGTGATGATGGTGATCGTCTTCTTCTTCTTCACGATCAAGACGCAGGACGCCACGCTGCACGACTTCGACCATCCCGACCAGAACGTCACGGTCGTTGGTCAACAGTGGTCGTGGACGTTCAACTACGTCGATGAGCCGGCCATCGGTGGGCAGACCGTCTATGACCCCGGCACGACAGCCGACCCGCCCACGCTGTGGCTGGTCAAGGACGCCAAGACCGAGTTCCACCTGTTCTCGCCCGATGTCATCCACTCGTTCTGGGTGCCGGCGTTCCTCTTCAAGATGGACGTTGTCCCGGGTCGTGACAACCACTTCGGCCTCGTTCCGAACCGGATCGGGACCTACGAAGGTCGGTGTGCGGAGCTCTGCGGCGTCTATCACTCGCGGATGCTCTTCAACGTCAACGTGACCACTCAGGCAAAGTTCGATGCGCACCTGAAATCCCTTGTGGACCAAGGCTTCGTCGGAATGAACAAGGGCGGCTCGCAGGTCTCTGAACAGCCCGGCCTCGAAACCAACGGAGGACAAGAGTGACCGCCGTCTCCGATCCGCCCCGGATCGCGCCGCCGAAGCCCACGATGGGCCAACTGGTGGTCCGCACACTCACCACCACCGACCACAAGCTGATCGGCAAGCTCTACCTGATCACCTCGTTCGCCTGGTTCCTGGTGGGCGGCATCATGGCGCTGCTGATGCGCTCGGAACTCGCGTTCCCGGGTCAGCAGATCGTCAACGACGAGACCTACAACCAGCTCTTCACGATGCACGGCACGATCATGCTGCTGCTCTTCGCGACGCCGCTGTTCTTCGGGTTCGGCAACGTGATCATGCCGTTGCAGATCGGTTCGCCCGATGTGGCGTTCCCACGGCTGAACATGTTCAGCTACTGGCTGTTCCTCTTCGGCGGCCTGATCACCGCGTCCGGCTTCCTCACCCCTGGAGGCGCCGCCGACTTCGGCTGGTTCGCCTACTCGCCGCTGTCCGACATCGTCCGGTCGCCAGGCGTCGGTGGTGACCTGTGGATCATGGGCCTGTGGATGGCCGGTCTCGGCACCATCCTCGGTGCGGTCAACTTCATCACCACGATCATCTGCATGCGCGCGCCCGGCATGACGATGTTCCGGATGCCGATCTTCGTCTGGAACGCCCTCGTCACCAGCCTGCTCGTGCTGATCGCGTTCCCGATCTTCGCCGGCGCGCTGCTCTCCCTGGAGGCCGACCGGAAACTCGGCGCCCACGTCTTCGACGCGGTGCACGGTGGCCCGATCCTGTGGCAACACCTGTTCTGGTTCTTCGGCCACCCTGAGGTCTACATCATCGCGTTGCCGTTCTTCGGCATCATCACCGAGATCCTGCCGGTGTTCAGCCGCAAGCCGATCTTCGGGTACGTCGGCCTGGTGGCTGCAACGCTCGGCATCGCGATCCTCTCGG
>JAOPXK010000073.1 GCA_025965195.1 Marmoricola sp. | reverse complement strand
AGGAAGGGCAGCGACTCGATGTCGCCGACGGTGCCGCCGATCTCGGTGATCACGACGTCGACCGACGACTGCCCCGCGATGACATTCGGGCCGCCCATCGCAAGGATGCGTTCCTTGATCTCGTTGGTGATGTGCGGAATCACCTGAACGGTGTCGCCGAGATAGTCGCCGCGTCGTTCCTTCGCGATCACGCTCGAGTAGACCTGCCCGGTGGTGACGTTGGCGATCTGGTTGAGGTCCGTGTCGAGGAAGCGCTCGTAGTGGCCGATGTCGAGGTCGGTCTCGGCGCCGTCGTTCGTCACGAAGACCTCGCCGTGCTGGAACGGGTTCATCGTGCCGGGGTCGACATTGAGGTAGGGATCGAGCTTCTGCATCGTGACACGCAGCCCGCGCGACTTCAGCAGGCTGCCGAGGCTGGAGGCGGTGAGTCCCTTGCCCAGCGAGGAGGCGACACCACCGGTGACGAAAACGTGCTTGGTCGGCTGGCTCGTTACCAAAGGGGCTCCCGTGGACTCAAGTTGCACTGTGAGGATCCGGCTGGCAGGTCACCAGAAGGCGACATCTCCACGGGATTCGACCCTATCAAGAACCATCGACCTCTGCGTACGCGACGCCCTGAAAACGCGGCGGTTCTCACACTTCTCAGTGGGCAGGCGCAGTCGAGACCTCAGGGCTTGGGGGCCCCGGGCATCGTGCCGTCCTGTGCGTCCACCGCGCCCCATTGTCCGATCGTTCCGCCGGCCCGCTCCACCAGAGCAAGAACGGCGACCACCTGGCCGGCACCGGAGTCGGCCGAGTCGACGGTCGAGATGATCCGTTCGAGGCTGACGTCGTCCCGGGTGACCTTGAGCAGTCCGCCGTCCTTCGCCGAGCCTGCCGGTCCGGTCAGGACCAACCCGTCGGTGCTGGTGGCAAGGGATCCCAGGACCTGGCTGATGATCGTGTTCGCCGCGCCGCCGAGGTCGCTGCGGTCGGCAGGGCCCGCCAGCACGAGCACCAGGTCGGCCCTCCCGCTGGGCTGACCATCGGCGGTCACGAGTCCGGCGGTGCTCAGGCCGGACATGATGCTGTCCGCGGTGGCGTCGTACGCCGAACCGCCGGTCTTCGAACCGATCGCGCGCCCCATCAGCTCACCGAGGCGCTCGTAGCCGGTCGCATCCGAAGCAACCGCGACCTTGGTCGACGTCGCCATCTGGCTGGTGAGCTCCTCGACGAGCTGACGGTTGGCGACCTTGCCGAGCTTGGAGCCGATCGAGAACGACCCGGTGATCCGGCCTCCGGCGTTCTGGATCAGCGTCGAGATCTCTGCGCCCGCGCCATGATCGGCGTCGGGGAGAGTGACGAGAGCAACCGACTTGCCGGCCAGCTTCTTGCGAAGGACCGCGTTGGCCGACGTTGCCGCATAGCTGTCGTCGAACTTGGTCGATGCCCTGAGCGCGGCAAGCTGGTTGGCCTGGGCCGCCAGCTCGGTCTTCCTGGTGGCGAGCTCCTTGACGAGGCTGGTGTCGACCTCGCCCTTCAGCGGACCGCCGCCCAGGGCGATGCCGACAGCCAGCGCGAGGAAGACCGAGACGATCGAGACGATGTGATAGCGAAACGAGATCACGTGCTGTCAGTCCTAGCGGTCGAGGTTGATGAGCTTGTCGGGGCAGCAGAGTTCCCGTGGAGCCACTGGTGACCCAGCGGCGTGGTGTTCATGGCGAAGACGAGGGCGATCAGGGCAGCCACCAGGATCACCACGAGGTGCCAGGGACGAACCCGGCCGGAGTACAGCTGCGGAACCGCAGTCGCCTCGACGACCTTGCTGCCGAGGGCCAGCCGCGTCAGGAAGGTGCTTGCCTGTCCTCCGCGGTCGCGGTCGATGAAGTCCTCGAGACTCGCCGGAGACCCGACCGGGATCAGCAGCCGCGCACCGGCCTGATGGGCCAGGAGCATCGCCACGTCGGCAGTGTTGCCGGCACTGGTGAAGGCCTGCGCCACGACACCGAGCCGTTCGAGGCGCTGCAAGCCGGGGCCGGTGCCGTTGCGGCCGGCGTGCAGGACGACCTCACCCGCGTGCTTCAGGACGCTCTCGGAGATCCGGGTGGACTTGTCCTTCAGCCCGGTGAGCGCCTGCTCGGAGACCACCACGATGTCGGGGTTCAACCGCAGGCTGAGCAGGTCGTCCGCTCCCCCGTCGACGCCGATCAGGACCGGGCGTTCCTCGCGGATGTAGCGCCGCAGCCCGCGCAGCTCGGAGCGGTCCGTGCCCCCGGCAACGACCACGACAGGGCGGTCCTTGACCGGGGTGCGCAACGTGGCCGTGCCGATGCCGTGCAGCAGCATGTCCTCTTCGCGGCGGAGATACTCCGCAGCGTTGTGCGTGAAGGTCTCCAGCTGCATCGCCAGGCCGCCCTTGGCCCTCGACATCTGGCTCTCGATGCTCGCGGCAGTGATGATCCGTCCCGTCAGGACAGGAGCATCGTCGTGATACAGGGTGGCCAGATGCAGTCGCAGCGGCATCCCGTCGCCGAGCTTCTTGCGCTGCTCCGCGTCGATCTCGAGGAGGACGACGCCCGCGTCGGAGAGGAGCTTCGGGCCGAGGTTGGCGAACCGCCCGGAGATGAAGGGCGAGGTGTTCACCACGGCGAGCGGCTTGTGGTCCAGCAGCGCCCGCGCGGTTGCCGCGTCGAGGTCGAGGTGATCGAGGACCACGATGTCGCCCTCGGTGAGCTTGGCCAGCACGCCCGACGTACGCCGATCGGAGCGGACCGTTCCGACCTTGCCGGGCAGCACCGGCTCGGGTTGTGGGCGAGTTGAGGGCGTCATGTCTCGCTCAGTTTGGCAGGTGCTGCAAGGGATTCAGAGCGCGGGCACACCTCAGAGCGCTGTCGTACGCGCCTGTTGGGCGACGTCGAGGAGCTCCTGTGCGTGCGCCATCGCAGTGTCGGATTCCTCGAGGCCCGCCAGCATTCGGGACAGCTCTCGAACCCGCCCCTCGTCGTCGAGGACCGTCAGGCCCGACGTGGTGACGGTCCCGTCGCTGGACTTGCGGACCACGACATGACGATCCGCAAACGCGGCGACCTGTGGGAGGTGGGTGACCACGAGCACCTGTGCCGATCGCGCCAACGCCGCCAACCGCCGGCCGATCTCGACCGCGGCAGCACCGCCGACGCCGGCATCGACCTCGTCGAAGACGAAGGTGGGCACCGGGCTCGTCCCGGCCAGCACGACCTCGATGGCCAGCATCACCCGCGACAGCTCGCCGCCGGAGGCGCCCTTGTGCAGCGGCCGCGGCTCGGACCCGGTGTTCGCAGCGAGGAGCAGCTCAACATCGTCGAGCCCGGTCGAGGTGAAGCGCAGCCGCTTGCCCTCGACCTCGAGGCCGTGGGCGTCCTCGGTCTGGCGCACCTCGATGGTGACCGCCGCATGTGGCATCGCGAGCGAGTGCAGCTCCTTGGTCACGGCCTTGCTCAGCTGGCCCGCCGCCTGCTGCCTGGCTGCGGAAAGTCTTGCGCCGAGATCGGCAAGGGTGACCCGCTCGGCGTCCCGCTGGTCGGCTAGCTCACGTGCGTGATCCTCGGAGTTGTCCAGGTCGAGCAGCCGTCGTGCCGAGGTCTCGGACCAGGCAAGCACCTCCTCGATGGTCTCGCCGTACTTCCGGGTCAGCGCCGTCAACGCAGCCCGTCGCTCGGAGACGGCGGCCAGCCGGAGCGGATCGGTGTCGAGTCCGGTCGCGTAGGACGCGACATCGGCCGCCACGTCGGAGAGCAGATAGCTCACCTCGGCGACCCGGTCCGCCAGCAGACCGGCTTCGTCATCGTGTTCGCGGACACTCTCCAGCGCGCGTCTCGCAATCGACACGACACCGAGGGCGTCGACGGCGTCCTGGTCGGAGGTCAGCGCCTCGCGGGCTTCTTCTGCTGCCGTGCGCAACGTGTCGGCGAAGCACAGCCGCGACTCCTCGTGCGCGAGCTGGACGTCCTCGCCGGCCTGCGGGGCGACGCCTTCGATCTCGGTCAGCCCGAGCCGGAGCACGTCGCCCTCACGGGCGCGTTGGCGCGCGGTCGTGACCACCTCGTGCAGCTCGGACTCGATCGCCTTCAGCCGGACGTGGTGCAAGACGTACTCCGCCAACAGGTCGGCCACCGCCTTGCCCGCGAAGTCATCGAGCGCCTGCCGCTGGGCTTCGGCCTTGAGCAACCGGTGCTGGTCGGACTGTCCGTGTACGGCGACCAGCTGGTCGGCGAGGCCCACCAGCGCAGAGGCGGGCACCGATGCGCCGCCGATGAACGCTCGGGAGCGGCCTTCCGAGGAGATCTGCCGGGCCAGCAGCACCTGACCGTCCTCGACCTCCCCGCCGAGCTCGTCGACCTGCGCGGTGAGCGCGTCGTCGGCCCGGACCACACCTTCGACGCGGGCATTGCGGGCACCGGTGCGCACCGCGCCGGAGTCGGCTCTGCCACCGAGCAGCAGACCGAGCGCCGTGACGAGCATCGTCTTGCCGGCACCGGTCTCACCGGTGATCACGCTCAGCCCGGGGCCGAGCTCGAGCACGGACTCGTCGATCACTCCGAGGGAGCTGATCCGGATCTCTTCGATCATCAGGGCGCCCCGTTTCCAGAAGCCTCGTGGTTGCGGCGCCGTCGCTCGGATGCGCCGCGCCAGCCCTGCACGGACAGCCCGAACTTCGCCACCAGCCGGTCGGTGAACGGAGCCTGGTGGAGCCGGACGAGGCGGACCGGCGTACGACCACGGCGGACCTCGATGCGCGCACCCGGCGGCAGGTCGAACGTCCGTCGACCATCACACCAGAGCACCCCCGCGCCCTGGGTCTCGGCCAGGACCTCGACGGCCAGCACGGAGGAGGGCGCGACCACGAGTGGCCGGGCGAACAGGGCATGGGCGCTGATCGGCACCATCAGCAACGCCTCGACGCCTGGCCACACCACCGGTCCACCGGCGCTGAAGTTGTAGGCCGTGGACCCGGTGGGTGTCGCGCAGACCACGCCGTCGCAGCCCCAGCGGCTCAACGGGCGGCCGTCGACCTCGACCACCACCTCGAGCATCCGCTGGCGGGCGGCCTTCTCGACGCTGGCCTCGTTGAGCGCCCACGTCGATCCGACCAGCTCCTTGCCGCGGAAGATCGACACGTCGATCGTCAGACGTTCCTCGCTGGAGTACTGCTGACGCACGATCGCGTCGATCGTGAAGTCGATGTCGTCGCTCTCGGCCTCGGCGAGGAAACCGACATGGCCGAGGTTCACGCCGAGCAACGGCGTGCTGTAGCGGTGCGTCAGCTCCGCGGCGCGCAGGATCGTCCCGTCGCCGCCGATCACGACGGCGAGCTCACAACCATCAGCGGCGGTGTCGATGTCCGCTTCCTCGACCACCTCGATGCCGTGCCCGCGGGTGAGACCCAGGTCCTGGGCCTCGTCGCGCAGCAGCCGCACGACCAGTCCGTGCGCCCGCAGCGCACTGACGAACTCGCACCCGACCTCGCGAGCATCGTCGCGGCCGGTGTGGGTGAGCAGCAGGATCCGGCGTACGGCGCTCGTCGCTGGCTCAGTCACTGTTCCAGCCTCTCATCCGAGGCGCCCAGCGCGGCTGACCGGCTCACCTCGTCACGAATCTCGCCCGCGCCGATGGCGGCGTCGCCCTTGCGGAGCCAGAGGAAGAACTCGACATTGCCCGACGGGCCGGGCAGCGGGCTCGTGGTCACGGCGCGCGCACCCCAACCGCGACGGCCGGACTCCTCGGCGATCTTGATGACGGTCTCGGCCCGGTGATCGAGGTTGCGGACCACCCCGCCCTTGCCGAGCCGTTCCTTGCCGATCTCGAACTGCGGCTTGACCATCAGTGCCAGGTCGCCGTCGGGGGATGTCACGCCGATCAGCGCAGCCAGCACGAGCTCGAGGGAGATGAACGAAAGGTCGCCGACCACGACATCAACAGGCCCACCGATGAGTTCCGGGGTGATCTCGCGGATGTTGGTGCGGTCGTGGACCCGAACCCGGTCGTCGGACTGCAGCGACCAGGCAAGCTGCCCGTAGCCGACATCCACCGCGACCACCTCGGCAGCACCGGCCCGCAGCAGTACGTCGGTGAAGCCACCGGTCGAGGCTCCCGCGTCGAGCACCCGCCGGCCTTCGACCTGCAGTCCCAGCGGCATGAACGCGGCTAGTGCTCCAGCGAGCTTGTGGCCGCCCCTGCTCACGTAGTCAGGCGTGTCCGGGTCGTCGCGAACCACCAGCGCCACATCGGTCGTGACACCGGTCGCCGGCTTGGTGGCCGGAGCTCCGCTCACCGTCACCCGGCCCGCGGCAATCAGCTCGCTGGCATGTTCACGAGACCGCGCCAGCCCCCGCCGTACGAGCTCGGCGTCCAGCCGCAGTCGCCTGGGCGGCACCGCTCAGTCCCGGGCGTCGCCGGCGTCGGAGAGCGTGCGCCGCAACGTCTCGTGTGCCTGCTCGAAGACGGCAACGTGCTCGGACACGGGCTGGTCGTCGAGCCGTTCGAGGGAGCGCAGCACCTCGTCGACCGCGGGGTGACCGGTGCTCTCGGGCGCGGCGATCTCAGCGGAGACCTCGTCCACGGACTGCTCGACGTCGTCTTCGGTGTGCTCGGCTGCGGTGTCCGGGGACTGCTCGGTCATGGTCGTCAGGCTACCGGGGTGGCCGGACGGCACCGAGATCGACGGGCGCGCCCGTGTCATCAAGATGTGCCCACGCCGCCAGCGCGACCGCGCGCCACCAGTCGTCGACCGGGCCGTCGCCGGCCACGACGAGCGAGCCATCGCGGACCGAGACCGTCCAGCCACCGAGCGTGAAGCCGTCGTCCTGGCGGGTCGGAACCTCATGTGGAGTCGCCAGGGCGCACAGGTCCGAGCCGATATAGGTCGGCCGGAGTCGCGGCTCCGCGCACACAAGCTCCGCGAGCCCGGTCACACCGGTCAGCACCAGCAGGCTGTCCCAGCCCACGTTGGTGGCCCCTTCGATATCGGTGTCGAGACGATCTCCGACCACCAGCGGATGCGAGCCACCCACGCGTTCCAGCGTCTCTTCGAACAACGGTGGTTGCGGCTTGCCCGCGACCTCGGGCTCTCGACCAGCGAACTCCGCCACCAGTCGCACCAACGTGCCGTTGCCGGGGCCCACGCCCTGCGCGGTCGGGATCGTCATGTCGGTGTTGCTCACCACCCAGGGCAGGCCACTCTTGACGATCATCGCGCCGTTGACCACCTGTCGCCACGGCATCTGCGGTCCATAGCCCTGTGCGACGGCGACGGGCTCGTCACCGGGCTCGGTCACCGGCTGGAACCCACGCTCCCGGAGCGCCTGGCTCAGGCCCTCACCACCGATCACGTAGACCCGGCTGCCTTCGGGGATCGTGCCGACGAGCAGCCGCGCGGCAGCCTGGGCACTCGTCACGACATCGGCGTCGGCAGCGTCGATCCCGATCTCACGAAGGTGGTTGCCCACATCGGACGGCGGTCGCGCCGCGTTGTTCGTCACGAACGCGAGGTGCATGCCGACCGCCTTGGCCGCGGCAAGCGCTTCGGGCGCACGGGTGACGGCGTCGTGTCCGACGTAGACGACCCCGTCGAGATCGAGGATGGCGACGTCGTACGCCGAGGACAGTGGTTGGTCAGACGCTTTGAGCACGTCGTGATTCTCGCCCATCGCCCGAACCCCCACGCTTCAGGACCCTGCCGCCGAGCACCTCGACCTCGACCCGGGTGCCCGGGCTGGGGCCGGCGGCGCTGCGGAAGTAGCGCCGGCGCAGCGCGCCACGCACCTCGACGAAGTCGCCTTCATGCCAGGTCGACGCGGTCGCTCGCACCCGACCGCCCCATACCGAGCAGTCCACCCAGTCCGAGGTCTGCTTCGACGCGCGCGTCATCGGCGACGGCTCCCGCGCCACCACCAGGCGAAGCGTGAGCAGCGTGTCGCCACTCGGCAGCGCGCGTTCCTGAGGCTCGGCTCCAATGCGTCCGCGCAGCACAATCGTGTTGGCCGGACCATCCTGCTCTGCGGCCTTCATGGGACCACCTCCTGCAGTGATCCTCGCCAGAGACCGACCTCACGCGCACCCCGCCACGATCTACCTGTGGAGAAATCCGTTGCCTACAACGGATGTGCGCAGCAAGTGGTCGCGTCAGCCGAGCTTCTTCTCCAACTCGGCTGCGCGCTCTGACGCGTCGGTGGCGTGCTCGGAGTCGATGGCGTCGGTGCGATGGAACCACTGCAACGCATCCTGCGGCCGACCGGCGACGAGCAGGGCGTCGGCGTACGCGTAGCGAAGGCGAGCCACCCACGGCTCACGAGACTTCGAGTTGATGTGCGCGTTCTCGAGGGTCCGGAGCGCGGCGTCGATCTCCTTGCGGTCGAGCCGGGCACCGGCCTCCACGATCGTCAGCTCCGCGATCAGAGCCGGCGCGAACTTCTCGGTGTTGGCGTTCTTCACCAGCGCGAGCGCGCGATCGGGGCGACCGAGGGCACGTTCACAGTCGGCCATGATCGCGATGTAGTCCTGGGCACCGTTCATCCGTTTGGCGGCGCGGAGCTCCGAGAGCGCTTCGGCGTACTCGCCAGCTGCGTAGGCGGCCTCACCAACGGCTTCGCGTACGACGGCAAGCCGGCTCGCCCGCGCCCGGGCGGCGAGGGTGTGCTCGTAGGCCGTCTTCGGGTCCTCGTCCACCAGCATCCCGGCCGCCACCAGATGGCGGGCTACCCGCTGGCCCAGCTTCTCGGGAAGCGACGACAGCTGCGCCAGAACAGAGCGGTCCAGCTCCTTGCCGGTGATGTCCTCAGGAATCGGCGGGCCGTCGTAGCGCTGCTGGTCATCGCTGCGCGGTGTCTCGTCACGGTCGTCACGCCGTGCACGGCTGAAGCTCGTCCGGGAGCCCGCACCGTCGCGAGGCCCACCCTTGCGGTCAGTGGAGCGGTCGCTGCCACGGGAGCCGCGCCCCTCAGCGGACTTCGCCTCCCAGGGCTTCGGACTCGTCGCGCTGCGCGGACCCCTGCTCGAGGCACCGGCCGGCTTGTCCGAGGCGCGCCCGCGTCCGCCTGTCGCGGGCTTGTCCGAACGCCCACCCGCCGCACCTGAGCGTGCGCCCGCACCTGTCCTGCCAACGGGCCGGTCGGTGCGGGGCTTTCTGGGCTGTCGATCTTCGGGCACTGCCCGCTCCTTGTCCCGGCATACCGCCGCGAATCGTCTGCATGCTGCGCGGCAAGCGCACCACACAACCTCTGAAATTGAAACACGCCGCTGAGCTAATGCGGCCTGAAATGAAACAAGGGCCGCCCCAAAGGGGCGGCCCTTGTAAAAAGTATGTCCGGCGACGTCCTACTCTCCCACAACCTCCCGGTTGCAGTACCATCGGCGCTGAACGGCTTAACTTCCAGGTTCGGAATGGAGCTGGGTGTTTCCCGTTCGCTATGGCCGCCGAAACTCTATTGAGTTATGAATCAGCCTAGGTTGATCACGACAGAGTTCTCTGCCCTGATCTCTAGGTTCCCGACCGTAACTCGGGAACCACACAGTGGACGCGCAACATCTTTGAGGGACAAGCCCTCGGCCTATTAGTACCGGTCAGCTAGGCATTACTGCTGTACACTTCCGGCCTATCAACCCAGTCGTCTACTGGGGGCCTTACCCGGTTAACCCGGTGGGAAACCTCATCTTGAAACGTGCTTCCCGCTTAGATGCTTTCAGCGGTTATCACTTCCGAACGTAGCTAACCAG
>JAOPXK010000071.1 GCA_025965195.1 Marmoricola sp. | reverse complement strand
GCGGGCAGTGCCGGTCGCGCGCTTCCCGGGGTCGACCTCCGGGTCACGGACCCGGACGGCCAGGTGCTGCCGGCTGGTCAGGCCGGTCACCTCGAGATCCGGAGTCACCAGTCTCCACTGGGGGCTGACGAGTGGCAGCGCACCAGCGACCTGGCTGCTGTGGACGAGGACGGGTTCCTCTGGATCCGCGGGCGTGCGGACGATGCGATCGTGCGTGGTGGCTTCAAGGTGCACCCCGACACGGTCCGCAAGGCACTCGAACGCCACCCGGCGGTCCACGAGGCCGCGGTCGCGCCGCTTCCTGACGAACGGCTCGGACAGGTGCCGATCGCCGGGGTGGAGCTCGAGCCCGGTGCGAGCCGGGACGACGACGCGAAGCTCGTGGCCGAGCTGACCGCGCTGTGCCGCGAGCACCTGATGCCCTACGAGGTCCCGGTGCAGATCGCGGTACTCGACGCCCTGCCCCGCACGCCGTCCTCGAAGGTGAGCCGGGTCGACCTGATCGAGCAGATCGTGGCAACCACGCGCAAGGACATCTCGGCGTGACGCCCCCGGCGCGCGCCGAGACCTTGGGGGAGGCGATCCGCCAGGGTACGACCGAGCACGCGGGCTGCCACCTGATCGTGGACAGCGACGAGCGCCCCCACCGCGGGACGCTCGGCGAGCTCGGGGCCGAGGGCCTGGAGGTCGCGGCCTGGTTGCAGTCGCTCGGTGTCGGTCGCGGAGACGTGGTCGCCCTCCAGCTCCCCAACTGGTGGGAGGGGGCGGTCTTCCAGGCCGCCGCTGCCCTGGCCGGTGCGGTCATCCTTCCGATCGTCCCGGTCTACGGCGCCCGCGAGGTCTCGTTCATCCTCCGGGAGTCGAGGGCCAAGGTCTTCGCCCTGCCTTCGGGCTTCCGAGGCCGCGCGTTCGCCGGCATGCTGGACGACCTCGGTGACCTGCCCGACCTGGTCGCGACGGTGGTCGTCGGCGACGAGGTGCCCGACGGGTCCGTCTCGTGGACCGCGGCTCATCTCGACCCGGCGACGTACCAGGCCCCGGTCGTCTCGCCTGACGACCTGACCCTCCTCGTGTACACCTCGGGCACCACGGCCGACCCCAAGGGCGTCCAGCACACCCACCGCTCGCTGCTGGCCGAGACCTGGTCACCGGTGGTGATGGCCGGCACCGGTCCGGGCAGCTCCCATCTGTCGGTCTTCCCCTCGGGGCACGTCGCGGCGGTCAACGGCCTGCTGCGGATCCTGGTGCTCGGCAGTCCGACGGTGCTGATGGACGCGTGGGGCGCCGACCGCGCAGCGCAGCTCATCGACGACTACCAGGTGACAGTGACCGCGGGCGCTCCGGTCCACCTGGCCGGGTTCCTCGACGCCCGGGAACGCGGAGAGATCCGGCTGACCAGCCTGCGCGAGTACCTCGTCGGGGGTGCCAGCGTGCCGCCGGCGCTGGTCGAGCGCGCCGACGCGGCGGGGATCGTCGCCTACCGGGCCTACGGGCTCAGCGAACACCCCACCATCAGCGGAAGCACGGCGTCGGACCCGCTGGTCAAGCGGGCGCACACCGACGGCCGCGTTCAGCCCGGCAACGAGGTCCGGATCCTCGACGACGACGGCAACGTTCTCGGTCGTGACCAGGACGGCGAGATCGTCAGCCGCGGCTCGGAGCTGTTCGCCGGTTATCGGGACTCCGGGCTCGACGAGACCTCGTTCACCGACGACGGCTGGTTCCGGACCGGAGACATCGGACGCCTGGACGCCGACGGCTACCTGACGATCACGGACCGCAAGAAGGACATCATCGTGCGAGGAGGCGAGAATTTCTCCTCCAAGGAGATCGAGGACGTCCTGGGCAGTCACGCCCGGGTGGCCGAGGTCGCCGCCGTCGGTGCGCCGGACGAGCGTTACGGTGAACGGGTCGCGGTCTTCGTCGTGCTGCGTGAGGGGACCGACCTGTCGCTGGACGAGATCGGCGAGCACTTCCGTGCCGCCGGAGTGGCTCGTCAGAAGACGCCGGAGGTGGTGCGTGTGGTGGAGGTGCTTCCTCGCACACCCGCGGGAAAGATCCAGAAGGTCCCGCTGCGGACGATGCTCATCGAGTCACTGTCGTGACTCGACCTAATCCGCCTATTCATCTAACCATTTCGAGTGTTACTGTCGTTCTGTCGGCGACAGTTTCGACAAACCGGTACTTGGCAGGGGAGAGAACGTGAAGCTTCGAGTCGGCCTGGCCCTGGCCAGCGCGGTGGACACCACCAACGTGATCGTGACGAGGGTGCCCGACGGCGACGTCGAGCTGACCTGCGGCGGAGTCGCCATGTTTCCCAAGGGCGGCGTAGCTCCTGCCGCTGAGGCTGACCCGTCCCAGATGAACGGCACCCTGATCGGGAAGCGCTACGTCGACCCCGCTGACACCATCGAGGTGCTCTGCACCAAGCCCGGCGACGGAAACCTCGCCCTCAACGGAGTCGCTCTCGTGACCGCCGAGGCCAAGGCCCTTCCCTCCTCCGACTGAGAAGAGCTTGTCCTGTGCGCCTCACCATGCTCCTCGACATGGCCAGCGACGCCTTCGGCGACCGCGTGGTCGTCGGACGGCTTGCCTCCGGCTTCACCGCGACCGACCTGCGCGTGCGTGCGCTTTCCGGAGCGGCCTCGATCCACGGTGCCGACGCCGATGCTGTGGTCTACCTGGCACCCAACGGACCAGCGTTCCCGGTGGCGATGTTCGCCGCCGCCTACGCGGGTGTTCCGCTGGTCCCGCTGAACTACCGCCTCGGCACCGACCAGCTCCAGGCGCTCCTGGCGAAGCACCCGAACGCGATCGGCATCGCGGACGAGGCCGGACTGGCGCACCTTGCCGCGGCAGGCATCGGTGGGCACACCCCCGAGGACTGGCTGACCCTGACCAAGACGCCCCGGGTGGAACCCGAGGAGATCTACGACGACGGCCCGGCGGTTGTCATCTACACGAGCGGGACGACCTCCGAGCCCAAGGGCGTGCTGCTGCGGCACAGCAACCTCGTCTCGTACGTTCTCGGGTCGGTCGAGTTCATGAATGCCGCCGAGGACGATGCGGCTCTGGTCAGCGTTCCGCCGTACCACATCGCCGCGGTCGCCAATGTGATCTCGAACCTGTACGGCGGACGTCGCACGATCGTGCTCGAACAGTTCGAGCCCGAGCAGTGGTTGGAGACGGTTCGCGGCGAGGCAGTGACCAACGCGCTCGTCGTCCCGACGATGCTGTCGCGGATCATCGAGGCCGTGACGGCAGGAGCGGACGGCGCGGTGCCGAGCCTCCGGTCTCTCGCGTACGGCGGCGCGCCGATGCCCGGCTCGGTCATCGAGAAGGCTCTCAACGCCTGGCCCGAGGTCGGCTTCGTCAACGCCTACGGTCTCACCGAGACCAGCTCGACGGTCGCGGTGCTCGGACCGGACGAACACCGCGCGGCGGTGGCGTCCGACGACCCTCTGGTTCGCGCCCGGTTGTCCTCGGTGGGGCGCGTGCTCCCCACCGTGGAGCTCGAGATACGGGACGACGCGGACCAGCTCCTGCCGGCCGGCATGCCCGGTCGGATCTGCGTGCGGGGTGAGCAGGTGTCGGCGGAGTACGCCGGTGTGGGCCGCGCCGTGGACGCACGTGGGTTCTTCGACACCCGGGACAAGGGCTTCCTCGACGACGAGGGCTACCTGTTCATCGGTGGCCGGGTCGACGACACCATCATCCGTGGCGCAGAGAACATCGCCCCGGCCGAGATCGAGGAGATCATCCTCCGGCACCCGGACGTCCTCGATGTCGCGGTCATCGGCGTCCCCGACGAGGAGTGGGGTCAGCGGATCGAGGCGGCAGTCGTGACCCGCTCCGGAGGTCAGCTCGACGACTCCGAACTGCGCGAGTTCGTGCGCAACGAGCTCCGGTCGAGCAAGACCCCGGACCGCTTCTGGTTCTGGACCGAGCTGCCGCGCACCGAGACCGGCAAGCTGATTCGTCGGCGGGTGCTCGAGCAGGTGCTCGCCTCCGAGAACGCGCCGGCGTGACGGCTGTCGTCGTCAGCTCGCCGCCACGGGGCATCGCCGGTGTGGGAGGAGTTCGACACCGCCACCTGCTGAACGGCGGGCTCGAGAAGATCGGCTGGCACGGCAAGACGTTCGTGGCGGTCGACGACGCGTACCCGCTCATCTGTCGGGACGAGGACGGGAAGCTCTACCCGAACCTGACGGGCGGCAAGGGTGCGGCAAGCCTGTGGCTCGTCGAGCTCCGCGGGGAGCCCACCGCGACGATGGTCCACGAACGCCAGCACTACTACTTCCTCCTGGTGCGTGAGGTGACGCCTGACGGCTGCGATCAACTGCCCGGTACCGCACCGGAGGCAACCACCTGCCGCACCAGGCCGGCATCGGGATTCCTCAGCGCCTCCGCCAGGGGGACGTGGAGCAGGCAGAAGCGCGCGGGTGTGCCGACCTCGACCTTGCGCGCTCGGCCGTCGCTGTCGGTGAGGTAGCCGGCCAGGCTGACGGCCGCGGAGACGCGCTCGTCCGGGCCCAGATCGCGATCTCGGGCCGCGCGGATGACCTCCCAGGGGTCCAGAGGCCCGTACGGCGCGTCGCTGCTTGCCAGGACGTCGACACCGGCGTCGAGCAGGCTCGCGTAGGGGTAGAGGTGCGGCAGGTCGTGCGGGCTGACATCACGGGCGTAGTCGTCGCCGCGGGTCGTGACGAAGGCCGGCTGGGTGACCACCGTCAGACCGCGCAGCATCGTCGGATCAGGGACCACCGCTGCGTGCTCGATTCGGTCGCCGGGCAGGCGGCCGACTTCGTCCAGCACGGCGAGGGTGAGGAGCAGCGATTCTCGCGTGACGCAGTGCACGGCGACGGGGCGCCCTCGGGCATGAATGTCGGCGATGGACGTGACGAGCTCGTCGTAGGTCGGAAGATCGTGGTCCCGCAGCAGCAGCTTGCGCGCGGCACTGCCGGTGGGATCGCCGAGCAGCGTCACCTCGAGTGGCAGCGCACGCAGGGCGCTGACGGCATCCGGGTCGAGATCCGGGGTTGCATCCGTGACCGAGGTGAGGCCGTAGCCGTGGAGCTCGTCGACGACGCCGCCGAGGTCCGCAGAGGACGCCGGAAGCGCCGGGCGCAGTCGGGCGTCGTACCGCCAGAGGCGTCCGGTCGGCTCGCCGGCGGCATCGCGCTCGACGTCGGGGGAGTCGTCGAGGATGCCTGCGACGCGCTCGAGCGCTGCGGAGTTGAGCATCCAGAGGCCCCCGCTGCGGTGCTGCACCCGTACAGGCCGGTCGGGTACCAGCCCGTCGAGGACGTGGCGGTCCACGGACTCGCGGGCGTTGACGGCCCGTAGCCAGGTGCCGGCGGCTCCCCGCAGGGCTTCGAGGCCGGAGCCCACGTCGATGCTGGCCCGGGCGGCGGCGAGTGCGAACAGGTGCAGGTGGTGGTCGTGCAGCCCGGGGAGCAGCGCTCCGCCACGGCCGTCGATGATCTGATCGGCGTCGTGAAGCGTGCCGATCTCGGCAACGTGGCCGTCATCGATGCGAACGTCCACGTGGTGACCGTCCACCTCGACATCGCGTAGCAGAAGGCTCATCGGCGCGTCTCCGGGTCGGCCACCCGATGACGTC
>JAOPXK010000036.1 GCA_025965195.1 Marmoricola sp. | reverse complement strand
GCTGCGTGGCCGTCGCGGTACCCGGTGTCGAGTCACTACTGGCCATCTCGCTGTCCGGCCCGACCGAACGAATGTCGCACAAAGCCATCAGCGACTGCGTGCCCTACCTCAACCAAGCCGCGATCGAACTCGCCAAGGACCTCAGCTGAGAACCAGCTTCAGCTCTGCAGCCTGGCCAGCTCCTCGTCGACGACCGCGGTGTCGAGCTTGGTGAAGACCGGCGTCGGCTTCTCGATCCTGGCGCCGACGGTGATCGCCCTGCGCTCCCACGCCGGGACTCCGGTGTAGTCGCCGGTCAGGATCGGGTAGCCCGCTCCCCCGTCGAGATCGTCGGCCTCACGCAGCTCGGGCATCGGCTGGATCTCACCACTCCCGCCGAAGACGGCGTCGACCGCATTTGCCGAGAACGGCAGGAACGGCGACAGGATCAGGTTGAGGTCGGCAATGCACTGTGCGACCACATGAAGGATCGTGCCGAGCCGCTCCGGGTCGTCCTTGATCTTCCAGGGCTCGGAGTCGGACACGTACTTGTTGACCTCGCCCACCACCCTCATCGCCTCGCCGATGGCCGCCTTCTGACGGTGACGAGCGATCAGGTCGCCCACGGTCGCGAACGCCGCGTTGACGTCGTCGAGCAGCTTCTGGTCGTCAGCCTGGAGCGCGCCGATCGGCGGGATCTCGCCGAAGTTCTTCGCGATCAGGTTGGCGGTGCGGTTGACCAGGTTGCCCCAGCCGGCGACGAGCTCGTCGTTGGTGCGACGTACGAACTCGGCCCAGGTGAAGTCGGAATCCTGGTTCTCCGGGCCCGCGGCCGCAACGAAGTAGCGGAACGCGTCCGGCTGGTAGCGCGAGAGCAGGTCGCGGACATAGATCACGACCCGCTTGGACGACGAGAACTTCTTGCCCTCCATGGTCAGGAACTCACTCGACACCACCTCGGTCGGCAGGTTGAGCGTGCCGTACGGGCCAGGCTCGCCACCCTTCGAGCCAAGGCCCGAGTAGGCCAGCAGCTCGGCCGGCCAGATCTGGCTGTGGAAGGTGATGTTGTCCTTGCCCATGAAGTAGTACGAGAGCGCCTCGGGATCGTTCCACCACTCCCGCCATGCCTCCGGGTCATCACCTCGCCGGGCCCACTCGATGCTCGCGGACAGGTAGCCGATCACGGCGTCGAACCACACGTAGAGCCGCTTTGCCGGGTTGTCGCGCCAGCCGTCCAGCGGGATCGGGATGCCCCAGTCGATGTCGCGGGTCATCGGACGTGGCCGGATGTCCTTGAGGATGTTCTGGCTGAACTTGATGACGTTGGGTCGCCAGGTGCCGCTCGCCTCCCGCTCGTCGAGCCAGGACTTGAGGGCCTCAGCCAGCGCGGGCAGGTCGAGGAAGAAGTGCTGGGTCTCGATGAACTTCGGCGTCTCGCCGTTGATCTTCGATCGCGGGTTGCCCAGATCGTGGGGGTCCAGCTGGTTGCCGCAGTTGTCGCACTGGTCGCCGCGCGCGTCGGGGTAGCCGCAAATCGGGCAGGTGCCCTCGATGTAGCGGTCCGGAAGGGTCCTGCCGGTCGACGGCGAGATCGCGCCGAACGTGGTCTGCTCGATGAAGTAGCCGTTGTTGAAGACGCCGGTGAACAGCTCCTGTACGACGGCCGTGTGGTTGCGGGTCGTCGTACGCGTGTAGAGGTCGTAGGAGACACCGAGCGCAGCAAGGTCCTCCGCGATCATCCGGTGGTTCTGGTCGGCGAGCTCCTGGGGGGACAAACCCGCCTCGTCGGCTGCGATCAGGATCGGAGTGCCGTGCTCGTCAGTGCCCGAGACCATCAGTACGTCGTGGCCGGCCATCCGCATGTAGCGCGCGAACACGTCGGAGGGAACCCCGAAACCGGCGACGTGGCCGATGTGGCGCGGGCCATTTGCATACGGCCAGGCGACGGCAGCCAACACCCTTCGACTGTGCTCAGGACTTGCTTTGCTCATGCGCCGATCCTAGTGAGCATTGGCCATCGGTTTACCCGCGCCCTTAACCTCGAACTGTGATCGCGGACAGGTACACCCTTGGGCGGGAGATCGGCCGGGGCGGAATGGGGGCTGTCTGGCTCGCGAAGGACGAGGTGCTCGGCCGCCAGGTCGCTCTCAAGCGCGTCGGTCTGTTCCCGGGCGGATCGACTCCCGACCTCGCCCGCGCAGAACGCGAGGCCAGGCTCGCGGCGAAGCTGAACCACCCGCACGTGGTCGCGGTCTTCGACTTCGTGAGCGACGGGGATGCCCAGTGGCTGGTGATGGAGTACGTCGAAGGGGTGACTCTTGCCGACCTCTCCAAGCGGCCTGACGCACTCTCCGCCGACGAGGCGGCACCGATCATCCGGCAGGCAGCGGAGGCGCTGGCGGCTGCACACACTGCCGGCATCGTGCACCGCGACGTGAAGCCGTCGAACATCCTGATCACCACTGACGGCACTGCCAAGATCACCGACTTCGGGATCGCGCGGATGCGGGCCGACGCCACGTTGACCCAGACGGGCTTCATGACCGGCTCACCGGCGTACCTCGCACCGGAGGTCGCGTCCGGGAAGACCGCGACCGATGCCAGCGACGTGTGGTCCCTCGGGGCAACCCTCTTCCAGGCGCTCAGCGGTCGACCGCCGTACGACGTCGGCGAGAACGTCGTGGGGGCGCTCTATCGCATCGTCCACGAGGACCCGCCCCGGCTGTCGAATGCTGGCTGGCTCACGCCCGTCCTCGAGGCGACGATGGCCACCGAGCCCGAAGCACGCTGGTCGATGGCCCAGGTCCGCGACTTCCTCGAGAGGGGGCCGTCGGCCATGCCATCGGAGACGACTCGGGTGCTGGCCCCGATCGCACCACCACCACCATCGCCACCGTCACCGCCGCATCAGCGCCGCGTGTGGCCCCTGATCGCGGGCCTGGTCGGCGTACTCGTCATCGCGCTCGGCGCTTGGGCAGTCCTGCACGACAACGGTGGTTCGGACACGCCCGGCAGCTCCCACCCGGGCGCGATCGCGTCGACCAAGCCGACCGCTGCCGAGCTCGATGCGTTCGCACGGGACTATCTCGCCGAGGCCGCCGCGGATCCGGCGCAGGGGTTCGCGCTGCTCACCAGCAAATATCAGGGCAGCAGCGGTGGGCTCGCGGGCTATGAGAGCTTCTGGGGCCACATCAAGTCAGCAACCCCCAGCAACATCCAGTCCGATCCCGACCAGCTGACCGTGAGCTATCACGTCCGTTACAAGGGCGGGAAGCTCAAGCAGGACGACGTCACCTTGCAGCTCGTCGTCAAGAACGGCCATCTGCTCATCGACAACTCCTTCTAACCATCCCGATAGTCCGAGACGTTCTGGCCCCGTTTCGGCGGTGTTCTGGGGCCAATTCGTCTCGGACTATCCGTCAGGTGAAGTCGAGGTCTGCCGTACGGCTGCGCTTGAGCTCGAAGAAGAAGGGGTACGACGCGACTGCTACGCAGCCGTCCCAGAGCTTGCCGGCCTCTTCGCCACGAGGAGCCTTGGTGATGACCGGCCCGAAGAAGGCAGTGCCCTCGATGTGGATCGTCGGGGTGCCGACGTCGTCACCGACTGCATCCATGCCCTCGTGGTGCGACTTGGCAACAGCTTCGTCGTACGACGCGTCGTCCCAGGCCTCGGCAAGCTCGACCGGCAGGCCGGCGTCCTGCAGAGCAGAAACGGCCATCTCCTTGTCCGGCTCCTGCTTCTCGATGTGGATACGGGTGCCCATCGCGGTGTAGAGCGGCAGCAGCACCTCGGAGCCGTGCGCCTGCTCGGCCGCGATGCAGACCCGGACCGGGCCCCACGCGGTCTCGAGGAACTCGCGGTACTCCTCGGCGATGTCCTTGTCCTTGTTCAGGTAGGCCAGGCTCATCACGTGCCATTGCACCTCGATGTCGCGGACCTTCTCCACTTCGAGGATCCAGCGTGAGGTGATCCAGGCGAACGGGCAGCGCGGGTCGAACCAGAAGTCAGCTTTGGTCATACCAGTTGCCAACCACATCGATCCGCGGCTCATTCCCGCCCCTCGAGGCCGAGTGACAAGATGGCGGCATGCCAGGAACCAATCTGACCAGACAAGAGGCGCAGATCCGCGCCCAGCTTCTCAGCGTCGACTCCTACACCGTCGAGCTCGACCTGACCGGAGACAACGACAAGACCTTCGCCAGCACCACCACGATCGCGTTCAGCTGTCGCGAGCCAGGCGGTACGACGTTCGCCGATCTCGTTGGCGCCACGATCCACGAGGTGACCCTCAACGGCACGACGCTCAACCCGGGGCAGGTCTACGCCGACAGCAGGATCCGGCTCGACGACCTCCAGGCCGACAACGTCTTGAAGGTGACGGCCGACTGCACCTACAGCCGCATCGGCGAGGGCCTGCACCGCTTCGTCGATCCAGCCGACGACCGGGTCTACCTGTACTCCCAGTTCGAGGTCCCCGATGCGCGCCGCGTCTACACCACCTTCGAGCAGCCCGACCTGAAGTCCGTCTTCACCTTCCTGGTGACCGCACCCAGCCACTGGAAGGTCGTCTCCAACGCACCGACGCCTGCCCCTGAGGTTCTCACCGGTCAGGGACAGAGCGGCAAGGCCATCTGGCGCTTCCCCGAGACGAAGAAGATGTCGACGTACATCACCGCGATCATCGCCGGTGAGTACCACGAGGTGCAGGACACCTACGTCGGCAAGCACGGCGAGATCCCGCTGGGGCACTACTGCCGCCAGTCGCTGGTCGAGCACCTCGACCGCGAGGAGATCGTCAAGCTCACCAAGCAGGGCTTCGAGTTCTTCGAGGAGGCCTTCGACTTCCCCTACCCGTTCGAGAAGTACGACCAGCTCTATGTGCCCGAATACAACATGGGTGCAATGGAGAACGCCGGCTGCGTGACGCTGCGCGACGAGTACCTCCCCCGCAGCCGCCAGCCACGCTCGTTCTACGAGTTCCGCGCAAGCGTGATCCTGCACGAGATGGCGCACATGTGGTTCGGCGACCTGGTGACCATGAAGTGGTGGGACGACCTCTGGCTCAACGAGTCGTTCGCCGAGTGGGCCTGCTACTACGCCGAGGCCGAGGCGACCGAGTTCGTCGATTCGTGGACCGGCTTCGCGAATGCTCGCAAGCAGACCGGCTACCGCCAGGACCAGATGCCGAGCACGCATCCGATCGCGGCCGACAACTACGACCTTCAAGCCGTCGAAGTGAACTTCGACATGATCACCTATGCCAAGGGCGCGTCCGTGCTCAAGCAGCTGGTGGCGTGGGTCGGCATCGAACCCTTCCTCGGTGGCCTTCGCCAGTACTTCAAGGACTTCGCGTACGCGAACTCTGAGTTCTCCGACCTGCTGATGGCGCTCGAGAAGGCCTCAGGCCGCGAGCTCGACAGCTGGGCCGAGGAGTGGCTCCAGACCGCGGGCGTCAACACCCTGACCCCGGTCTTCGAGCTCGACGCCGACGGCAACTACTCCTCGTTCGCCGTCGCCCAGACCGCCGACCCGGACTGGCCGACCCTGCGCCGCCACCGGATCGGCATCGGCATGTACGACGCCACGGCCGGCGGCAAGCTGGTCCGGCGCAGCTACCTCGAGGTTGATGTCGAAGGCAAGTCCACCAACGTCTCGGAAGCCATCGGCCAGCGGCAGCCCGACCTGCTGCTGCTCAACGACGGCGACCTCACCTACGCCAAGATCCGGCTCGACGAGCGCTCGCTCGCCACCCTGGTCGGCGGCCTGTCCCGGCTCGAGGACTCGCTCGCGCGGGCGCTGTGCTGGGGTGCCGCGTGGGACATGACACGTGACGCCGAGATGCGGGCTTCCGACTTCGTCCAGCTGGTGCTCGCGAACATCGGCAGCGAGACCGACTCGTGGGGCGTCACCCGGATCCCGACGTTCGCCGCACAGTCGGTGTTCAGCCTCTCGGCGCCCGCCAACCGGCCGGCGCTGCAGGCCAAGTGGGAACAGGGCCTGCGCAAGCTGCTCGACCAGGCCGAGGCGGGCAGCGATCACCAGCTGACCTTCGTCCGGTCCTACGCCGGGGCGGCCGCGAGCGACCCGGCAATCGCCGATCTCGAGGCCCTGCTCGACGGGTCGCTGACCTTCGACGGGCTCGCGGTCGACCAGGACCTGCGCTGGACGCTGATCGGGGCGCTCGCCCGGCTGGGGCGTGAAGGCACCCGGATTGAGAACGAGCTCGGCCAGGACAACACGATCTCGGGCCAGGAGAAGGCGGCCGGTGCACGCGCCGCTCGCCCGACGGCGGAGGCGAAGGCCGAAGCGTGGGAGATTGCCATGGTGCGCGACGACGTGGCCAACGAGACCCAGCGTTCGGTCATCCTCGCGTTCAACAGCCACGGTCAGGACGAGGTGCTCGCGCCGTACGTCGAGAAGTACTTCGCCGCAGCCGACACGCTGTGGGACGAGAAGGGCAGGGCGGCCGCGGTCGCGCTGGAGTTCATGTTCCCGCGGGCGCTGGCCTCGCAGAAGCTCCACGACCGGGCCGGCGCCTGGCTGGAGAGCTCGCCTTCAGCGCCGGCCGCGAAGCGGTACGTCCGTGAGGGCCAGGCCGACGTGGCGAGGTACCTCGCTGCTCAGAAGAAGGACGCCGAGTAGCCCAACAAAGCGGCCAAACCCTGTGCGCTGAGCCGGCTACGGCTACTCAGCGTGCAGGGTTTGCGGCTTCCTCGCCGCTTCAGCGAGCATCGAGACGCCACGGATGATGCCACCGGCGAGGTCACCCTCGGCGAACGCCGACTGCATCGCGACCGCGGCCAGCCGGACGGACACGTCATCGAGGTCGCGGCGTACGTCGGACCCGGTCACGATCTCGAGGATCCTCGACGTCGGGTCGACCATGATCAGCACACTGCGAGACGGCGCCACGAGGGCGGCGTGCAGCCGCTGGGCAAATGGGTGCGACTCCATCTCGGCGGTGCCGACGAACACCGAGAACTCATAGCGGCAGACGGTCTCGGAGGCGCGGATCGCCTTGTCGATGTCGTACTTCTGGTCGGACGTGAAGCCATCACCAGCGGGCACTTGCGCCACCTCTGTCCTCACCAGCAGCGTCGAGCTGCTGAGTTGTGACGGCGTCGGCCGCCTCGACGCCCTTGCGTGGGCCGCCGAACCACTCGCTCTCGGTGCGCCAGGCCTGGCCGGACGGCTTCTTGTCCCCCGAGATGAGCGACGGCAGCGCCGCCAGCACCCCGATGACGACCGCCAGACCGAGCGGGATCAGGAACAACACGATCAGGAACTGCAAGCCCGAGACGTGCGGTGGCGTCTCCCACGCGGCCGGCGTGTCAGCCATGGCGGGGCCCGAAGACATCAGGACAACGGCAAGGACCCCCAGCGCCGCGGCAACAATGCCGGCACGGATGGGGCCGCGCAGCTGACGGCGGTTGACGAGGTCGCGTCGGTGAGTCATCACACAGGAAGGATAGCGACTCCCGGCTTGGAGCCGGTGCCCGGAATCCGTAGCCTCCGTCACATGGAGATCCTCGAGATGGCAGCAACCTGTCGCAGCTCGGACAGCTGGACCTGCACCGCGGTCTACGATCTGACCGGCAACAAGGGTCTGGCTCACACCGCTGCCTGGGCGATCGGCAAGCCGAGCGCGATCGTCGGTCTGATCGCGCTCGCCCTCGTGGTCCGCTGGCTGGCGCATCGGGCGATCGACCGCGTCGTACGACGTGCGTCCGGAGGGCTGCCATCCCGGCTGACCCCAGCCGCTGCCGCCGACCACACCCGCGGCAGCAACCGACGGGTGCAACGGGCGAAGAGCCTGGGCTCGCTGATGAAGAGCCTCGCCTCCGCGGTGACCTTCGGAATCGTCTCGATGATGGTGCTCTCCGAGATCGGGGTGAACATCGCACCGATCCTGGCGAGTGCCGGCGTCCTTGGTCTGGCGATCGGCTTCGGCGCGCAGACGCTCGTGAAGGACTACCTGGCCGGGATGTTCATGATCTTTGAGGACCAGTACGGCGTCGGCGACGCGGTGAACCTCGGTGACGTGTCCGGCACGGTCGAGGCCGTCGGCCTGCGGGTGACGAGGTTGCGCGACGTCGACGGGACCGTCTGGTACGTCCGCAACGGCGAGATCCTCCGGGTCGGCAACCAGAGCCAGAACTGGGCCCGCACGGTGCTCGATGTCGCGGTCGGCTACACCGAGGACCTCAGCCGGGTACGCCGGATCCTGGCAGCCGTCGCGCACGAGCTCTGGGAGGACCCGGAGTACAGCGCGCTGATCATCGAGGAGCCCGAGGTCTGGGGCGTGCAGTCGCTCTCACCCGAGTCGATCGTCGTCCGGGTGACCCTCAAGACCGCACCGATGGAGCAGTGGAACGTCGCTCGAGAGATGCGCGAGCGGATCAAGGCGCGGTTCGACGCCGAGGGGATCGCCGCGCCGCTCCCGCAGCGGGTGGTCTGGCACCGGGATGCCGGCGCCATGCCCGCCGCGGGAGACGAGTCGAACGGGTCGCACTCAGGCGAGTGAGGCGTCCAGGGTGATCGTCGTACCGGTCAGCGCCTGGGACACCGGGCAGTTCGCCTTGGCGCCCTGAGCTGCGGCTTCGAAGTCCTCGGCGGAGATGCCGTCAACCGTGCCGACGACGGTGAGATGAATGCCGGTAATGCCTTCGCCCGGCTGGAAGGTCACGTCGGCCTTCGTGTCGAGAGCGGTCGGCGGGGTGCCGGCCTTGGCGAGACCCGCGGAGAGCGCCATCGAGAAGCACGAGGAGTGCGCCGCGGCGATCAGTTCTTCGGGACTTGTCTTGCCATTGGCCTCTTCGGCGCGTGAGGCCCACGAGACGTCGAAGGTGCCGACACCGGACGACTCCAGCGTCACCTTTCCGGCGCCGTCGAGCAGGGCACCTTCCCAGTGGGTCTGCGCAGTACGGGTTGTAGCCACAGGAACTCCTTGATTCAGGTTTGGTTGTCGTCAAGCCGACTATGACACCTCGCACCGAGTGAAACCTGAGTAGGTGTACTCATCGGGATCTGAGCCCGTGTCCGGACGCGCGCGGCGTCCCGGGCGAGGACCATCAAGGCATGAGCCGACTCATCGACGCCACGATCTGCCCGGACTGCCGGTCCGTGCTCGACGAACGCTCCACCTGCACGGGCTGCGGGCTCGTCCTCGCAGGTCCCCTCGCGACCCAGCTGTGGACCACGATGGTCACCGCCGACCGGCTGATCGAGCGGCTCCGGATCCCGGCTGGGGCACCGGCGCCGTCCGACGTACTGACTCCGATGCCGTCCTCGGTCTCGCCGGTACCCGCGCGACGCCGGCTGCCGTCGGCATCGGTCCCGGTGGTGCTGCTCTCCCTCGGCGCGCTGTGCCTGCTCATTGCCGCGATCGTCTTCGTCGCGGTCGCATGGAGCAGCCTCGGCCTCGGCGCGAAGACCACGATCCTGCTGGCGGTCACCGCTCTTCTCGCCGCGACCGCCACCACGCTGACCCGTCGCGACCTCCGGGGCTCGGCGGAAGCGGTGTGGCTCGTCGTCGCCGGCATGCTCAGCGTCGACCTGGTGGCAGCACAGTCGGCCGGGCTGCTCGGTCTCGACGCGTTGTCGTGGCGCGAGGACAGCGCGATGGTCGGCCTTGCCCTGCTGGCGATGGGGATCGGCGTCGGGCTCTGGGCGCGGACCCAGCCGGTCAAACGGCTGATCGGCGTGCAGGTCGTTGCCGTTGCCGGCGCGATCCTGACGACCGCAACGAACGCCTGGGCCGGCCCGGATGCTGATGGGCTCGATGTCGCCATCGCCATCCCGCTGCTGGTTGCGGTTGCGTTGCTGACCTGGCGCCCGCTCCGCGTGACGGCGTACGGCGTCGGCGGGGTCGGTGCGATCTCCTGGCTGGTCCTGCTCGGCACGGGCATGTCCCGGATGGATGAGGCCCACAGCGCCACCTGGTGGTCGCACCTCGACGGCTGGCCGCTGCTCGTCGCGACGGCGTACGCCGCCATCCCGGCGCTGCTCACTCGACTCCCCCGGCCCCTGCGCGTCCTCGTCGCCACGGCGGCCTTGTTCGCCGCGTCGATGTTCGCCTACGGACCTCCACACGGGTCGACCACTGTGGTGTTGACGATCAGCGCGATCCTGGTCGCTCTCGCCCTCGTGTCGAGGTTCGCGCCGTCGGTCTGGTCGCCCGCGGCAGGGATTCTGACGGCCTTCGGCGCCCTGGGCGCACTGCTCCAGGTCTTCGGCGGAAGCATCGTCGCGGTCTCCGACGCGCGCCAGACCCAGCACGGCACCCTGCGCTACGGGCTCGGCACCACTCTGCGCGGCTTCGACCGGGCCTTCGAGCCGCCCGCTCCCTGGACCGACGTCCTGGTCGCCGTGGTCGCGGTCGTCGCGATCTGGGGCGCCCTCATGCACCTGACCGGTAAGTCCGAGTTGCGGGCCCGGAGCGTGACGCTCGGCGCCGCAGCCGGCCTCGTCGGGACCGGTGTCGGCACCTTTGTCGTCGAGGCTCAGCTCGCCCTGTGGCTGCCCGTCCTGGCGCTGACGCTCGGCGGGCTCGCCTCCGCAACGGCTGCGATCCGGTTCCGGGACCGCCAGCCCGCGCTGGTCGCGGCGCTCGCCATGGCGGCGTACTGCCTGGGGCTCGCGATCACGGTCGCGTCGGCGTCGTTCCTGATGTCTGCTGTGCTCGCCACGGTCATCGCCGGTCTGCTGGCTGCCGGCTACCGGTGGCTGCGTGAGGGTGACGTGTTCACCGTCGGCCTGACGATGTTCGCCGTCGCGCTCACGCTGTCGACGGCGTACGCCGCGGTCAGCTGGTCCTCCGTCATCCGCTTCAACGACCCCGACACCCAGGCGATCACCCAGGCGATCGTGATGTCGCTCATCGGCGTTGCCGCCAGCCGGATCGCCCGGGACAAACGGTCGCGAGTCGGCTTCGAGCTGACCAGCCTGCTCGTCGGGCTGCTCGCCGTGGGCGCGGCCATCGACGGCTCCGAGCAGGCCATGATCTTCACGGTTGTCGGTACGGCGATCTGCCTGGTGTCGATCACCAACGAGGACCGGGTGCACACCGGCTGGCTGGGTGCCGCGGTGCTCGGCATCGCCACGATCATCAGGCTGGACGTGCACGTGGCGGCGCCGGAGCTCTACACCCTGCCTGCGGCACTGCTGCTGCTCGGCTTCGGCGGACGCCGGCTGGTCAGTGACCACACGACGAGCAGCGCGACCGTGCTCGGCAGCGGGCTGACGCTCGGGCTGCTGCCGAGCCTGCTGATTGCGCTCGACGAGCCTGTCTCCCTCCGCGGTGCGCTGATCGGAGCGGCCGGAGTGATCGTCTTGTTCGTCGGCATCTCGCGGCGCTGGTCCGCGCCGTTCGTGGCCGGAGCTGCGACCACCGGAGTGCTGGCACTGCGCCACCTCGGCCCGGTCGTCGACGGCATCCCGCGCTGGATCTCGCTGGGCACTCTCGGGTTCGTGCTGTTGCTGGTCGGGATCACCTGGGAGCATCGCCGGCGCAACGTCGAGACGGCCGGGCGCTACCTGACCGCACTGCGCTGAGGAGGGGTCGGCACAATGGTCTCGTGACCACCTTCTACGACGAGATCGGCGGCAGCGAGGTGATCTCGGGCATTGTCGCCACCTTCTATGAGGGCGTGGCCACCGATGAGGTGTTGCGACCTCTGTATCCCGAGGCGGACCTCGGTCCGGCGCAAGAGCGGTTCACCTTGTTCCTGATCCAGTACTGGGGCGGTCCGACGACGTACTCCGAGCAGCGCGGGCACCCGCGCCTCCGGATGCGGCACGCCCCGTTTGCCGTTACCCCGTTGGCGAAAGAGCACTGGCTGCTGCACTTCCGCACCGCTCTCGACAAGGCTGCCCTCGCGCCCGAGCACGACGCCCAGTTCTGGGACTACGTCACGCACGCCGCACAGTTCATGGTGAACACGCTCGACGAGGTCTAGTCCGGAAGCTCGGCCAGCAACCGCTCGCGCTGGTGCACGTTCATGTCGGTGGCGCGCTGCGTCTCCGCGTCGAACGCGACCATCACCACGTCGCTGTGGGCAAGCACCTCGTCACCGTCGAGCACCTCGGAGGAGATCGTGAACGACTTGGTCCCGACGTGGCTCACCCAGGACCGCACGGCGTACGGCTCGAGGCGGAACAGCATCGGTCGGCGGTAGGACACGTCAACGCGACCGACGGCGTGGTGCGACCACCTCCCGTCGCTCCGGTTGTGCAGCGTCATGACGTAGGAGATCCGGGCTTCCTGGAAGAACTCGAGGTACTGCACGTTGTTCACGTGCTGGTAGGCGTCGATGTCCGACCAGCGCACCTTGAGGGCGTACTCGTGCCGCGGCTCACCCTTGACGAGTTCGAGCTTGCGGTGCGGCGGCGCCTCCTCGAGGTACCGCTCGAGGAACTCGCGCTCCGGTGGAGAGATCCGGCGCGGCATCTCGTCGGCGAAGCGGTACGGCGCCAGCACGGACCGGGCGCGCAGGTGCACGATCCGCCCGGCATCGGTCTCGCTGTAGATCTCGTAGGCCATCGTGAACGACGCGGCCCGGATCTGCTCGACCCAGGTCTCGACGAGCACCGGCTTGCGGCGAAAGACCAGCGGCGCGACGAACTCGATCTCGTGGCGTACGACGACCACGCCCTCGGCAAGCTCCTCACCGCCTCGCATGTCCGCGTGGACGGCCATCATGTCGATCCTGGCCTCTTGCAGATAGTCCACGTAGGTGACGTTGTTGACGTGACCGAGCACGTCCATGTCGGCCCAGCGGATGGCGCATTCGTAGAGGTGACGCACCCCACAATCCTCGCAGGCGGCCGCGGCTAGAGTGATCGCGGTATCCACCGAGCTTTAGATCAGGAGTTGCTATGCCCGAGGCAGTAATCGTCTCCGTCGCTCGTTCGCCGATCGGCCGCGCCAACAAGGGTTCGATGAAGGACTTCCGTCCCGACGACCTCAGTGCCCTGATGATCAAGGCAGCGTTGGACAAGATCCCCGAGCTCGACCCGAACATCATCGACGACCTGTACCTCGGGTGCGGCCTTCCGGGAGGTGAGTCCGGCAACAACATGGGCCGGATCGTGGCCGTGCTGCTGGGCTACGACAAGATTCCCGGCGCGACGATCACCCGCTACTGCTCGTCCTCGGTGCAGACCTCGCGGATGGCGTTCCACGCGATCAAGGCCGGCGAGGGCGACATCTTCATCTCGGCCGGAGTGGAGACCGTGTCACGGTTCGCGAAGGGCACCTCCGACCACTGGCCCGATACGCAGAACCCGCTCTTCGCCGATGCCAAGGCGCGCACCAGCAAGTACGCCGAGGGTGGCCAGGACTGGCACGACCCACGTGAGGACAGCGACGGTTCTGTTCTTCCCGACGCCTACATCGCAATGGGCCAGACCGCCGAGAACGTCGCCCGGCTCCGTGGCCTGGACCGCAAGGAGCTCGACGAGTTCGCCGTACGCAGCCAGAACCTCGCCGAGAAGGCGATCAACGACGGCTTCTGGGCCAACGAGATCACCCCGGTGACGACTCCTGACGGCACCGTGGTCAACGCCGACGACGGCCCACGTGCGGGCGTCACCTACGACGCGATCTCGCAGCTCGAGCCGGTCTTCCGCCCCGACGGCGTCGTCACCGCGGGCAACTGCTGCGCGCTGAACGACGGTGCCGCGGCGGTGGTGATCATGTCGGACACGAAGGCCAAGGAGCTCGGCCTGACCCCGCTCGCCCGGATCGTCTCCACCGGTGTCACCGGCCTGTCGCCGGAGATCATGGGCCTCGGCCCGGTCGAGGCGACCAAGCAGGCCCTGAAGCGGGCGAACATGTCCATCGGCGACATCGACCTCGTCGAGATCAACGAGGCGTTCGCTGCCCAGGTCGTGCCGTCGTACCAGGACCTCGGCATCGACATCGACCGGCTGAACGTCAACGGTGGCGCGATCGCGGTCGGCCACCCGTTCGGCATGACCGGTGCCCGCATCACGAGCACGCTGATCAATTCGATGCAGGTGCACGACAAGCAGTACGGTCTCGAGACCATGTGTGTCGGTGGCGGGCAGGGCATGGCCATGGTGCTCGAGCGACTTTCCTGACCAGTTCATTCTGTAAATCCGCCGATTCCCGTCC
>JAOPXK010000031.1 GCA_025965195.1 Marmoricola sp. | reverse complement strand
CGTCGGCGCTACCTCCCATCGCTCCCAGTCGCGGACCTCTGGGCGGCGGGTCTCGAACACGAACCAGCCGCCCGGCCGCAGGCAATCGTGTACCGCTGCGAGGGTGCTGCGCCAGTCACCATCGGACACGAACACCTGCGCGACATTCCCTGTCATCACCACCAGATCAGCAGCGAGTCCTCGACCCCGGATCGCGGTGGCATCACCGTCCATCCACGTGACGCGCTCCGCGAGCGGCTTCCCCCTGGCAACATCGAGCGAGGCATTGGCCGGGTCGACGCCGACCACGGTCCTACCGGACTCCGCCAGCCGGATCGCGAGTGATCCAGTGCCGCAACCGATGTCGACCACACTGCTTGCCCTGACCTCTTCGACGATGGCCGCGTAGGCGTCGAGATCGGAGCGGTCGGCATCGAGCACGTCGTACAACACAGCGAGCCGAGGGTCCGCGAAGGCGGGATCAGGTGCACGCATCACAGCGACCCTACGCAGCCCACGCCGGAGCGTCACCTACTTATCCGGACAGCGCATCGATCGAAATCGACAGCGCGCGCCTCGGATCGTCTGCGGTGGCTTCCGGGGCAGGTGCGGCTGCGAGCTGACCGCTGCGGTTCTCAACCGGCGGGCATTGCTCCGTGTGCCCTGCGCGGTCGGCAGGGCACACGGAGACAGTTCAGATGGTGGATGTGTCGATGACGAACCGGTATCTGACGTCGGAGGCCAGCACACGTTCGTAGGCTTCGTTGATCTGGTCCGCGGCGATGACCTCGACCTCGGAGGTGATGCCGTGCTCGGCGCAGAAGTCGAGCATCTCCTGGGTGATCGCGATGCCGCCGATCATGGAGCCGGCGAACGAGCGGCGGGCGCCGATCAGGGACATGGCGTTGACCGGGAGCGGCTCGGGCGGTGCGCCGACGTTGACCAGGGTGCCGTCGACGGCGAGGAGGCCGAGGTAGGCGTTCACGTCGATGCCGGCGCTGACGGTGTTGATGATCAGGTCAAAGCTTCCGGCGAGCGCCTCGAAGGTGTCGGGGTCAGAGGTGGCGTAGTAGTGGTCGGCGCCGAGGCGGAGTCCGTCTTCCTGCTTCTTCAGCGACTGTGAGAGCACGGTGACCTCTGCGCCCAGTGCGTGGGCGATCTTGACACCCATGTGGCCCAGACCACCGAGGCCGACGACTGCGACCTTGGTGCCCGGTCCGGCGTCCCAGTGCTTGAGCGGGGTGTAAGTGGTGATGCCCGCGCACAGCAGCGGTGCGGCTGCGGCAGGGTCGAGCCCCTCGGGGATCGAGAGGACGAAGTTGGCATCGACTACGACGCGTGTGGAGTAGCCGCCCTGGGTGGTTGTGCCGTCGCGGTCGGTCGCGGCGTAGGTGCCGATCATGCCGTTGAGGCAGTACTGCTCGTCGCCGCGAAGGCAGCTGGCGCACTCGCGGCAGGCGTTGACCATGCAGCCGACGCCGACGCGGTCGCCGACCTTGTGGTGGGTGACGGCCTCACCGACCTCGGTGACGGTGCCGACGATCTCGTGGCCGGGGACGACTGGGAACGGCTGCGGTCCCCAGTCCCCGTTCACGGTGTGGATGTCGGAGTGGCAGATTCCGGCGTACTCGATGTCGATGAGGACGTCGTTTGCTCCGACTTCTCGTCGTTCGATGGTGGTGGGGGCGAGCGGGGCGCCCGCCTTGGGTGCGGCGTAGGCGTTGACCTGCATGAGGGGTTCTCCTTGTGGTGGTGGAATCTTGTGGTGGTGGAATCGTGGGGTTCAGTCCGCCGGTGCGGCGGTGTACTCGGTGTTGGTCAGTGGCGCGAGCCAATGCATGACGGCGTGGTCCTGGTCGCCTTCGTTGATGGCCAGGTGGACCGTGAGCCGGCTCGGAGCGACGCCGTGCCAGTGCTCCTGATCGGTCTCGAATAGCACCCGGTCACCGGGTCTGATGACCTCGACCGGCGGCCCCGGGCGTTGACAGAGACCGACGCCCTCGGCGACGAAGACCGTCTGGCTCAGCGGGTGCCAGTGGGTGCGGGCGCCGGGCATGAAGTGGGCGAGGTTCGCGGTGACCCGCGAGGGTTCCGGTGCGGCGGCGACGCCGTCGATGTAGACGTCACCGGAGAACCAATCGGCCGGTCGGCTTGACGGTGCCGGCGGAGCTACGAGTGATCTGCATGTGCCTGGTTCCTCCCTACTTCTCGTGTCGTTTGAGCGCGTCGGCAAGCTTGCGTGCCTCGCTGGAGATGAGGTCAGCGCGCTCGTCGTCGCCTGCCTGGACCGCCTGCCAGTAGCTGACCTTCAAGCCGACGTAGCGTTGCCGCAGCGCGACCTGCTCCGCCTCCGCCGCGAGCCGCTCAGCCTGGTTAGCTAGCAACTCGATCTGGTCGGCGGCTACATCCGGGCCGAGCCGACCATTGGCGACGTAAGTGCGCATGTCGCTGATCGACATCCCGGTCGCCGCGAGACACGCGACCCACATCAACTGGTCGAGGTCGTCCTCGTCGTACACGCGGTGCTTGCTGCTGGCGCCCCGACCGATCGGCGAGATCACACCAATCGTCTCGTAATAGCGCAGCGTGCTTGCCGGCAGCCCGGTGAGCGCCGCTGCCTCCTTGATCGTGTAACTCCGTTGCGTCGTTTGTTGACTCACCTCGACGAGCGTAGGAACTTCAAGTACTTGAAGTCAAAAGATCCACTACGTCACAGGTTTGCGCAGACGTCCGTAGCCGCTGTCGGGGCGGAGCCAGCCGACCAGGCTGCGTTGCGCTCGAAACGACGACCTCTCCCGCCCGCGCACCTTAGGGCCTTCGATGGCACCTCGTTCTGGGAGTTCGAACTTCATATGCCGTCTGTGCACACAACATTGTTCGGGGCAGGCGTGGCCCTGCTACTGATCTGGATCGGCGTTGGCGTGTGCACAAGTGAACGCGTATGGGGACTCGTGCCGACCGCTGCCGCTGTGTGGATGTGCGTCCGCTTCATCGAGCGCCTTCGCCGCGCCTGGAGTTTGCAGGCCGGCCACTTTTAACCGCGGCTACTAGACAATTCCGTTAGGACCGGCGTCTGGCCAGACACCGATCCTGATGGGAAGACTCTAGTAGCCGCGAACGGCCATCGCTCAGCAATCTGATCCGCGGCGATTTGACAGGGGAGTCGTCGTCAGTGAGGGTCACTCCAGTGCGAGAATTGCTGGCTCATCGTGTGGATGATGTCGGCTTCGACGAGCGCTTCGTTGATGTGAGTGGCCGTATCCATGCCGTTGCCAAGCGCCGTTGAATACTT
>JAOPXK010000008.1 GCA_025965195.1 Marmoricola sp. | reverse complement strand
CGCAGCGCCCGACACCCGGGTCACCAGGCCGAGCACAAGAGCGGTGCCGACGACCACCTCGAGCATCGGCAGCACGGTGCCGACCGTCTCTGCCAGGTCGTACGGGAGCAGTTGGTAGGCGCGGACGGCGCTGACGCTGGAGGCCGGGTCACCGACCTTGAGCAGGCCGGCCCAGAGCCAGATGCCGCCCACGACCAGGCGCGCGAGCAGGCCCGTCCACCTGTGCATGGGCCCACCGTAGGTCGCCGGCCTGAACCGTTGCTGAGGGGCTGCCGTGCGCAACATGAGTAGGCTCACGCTTCGTGAACGAGCGACTTGTGTGGATCGACTGCGAGATGACCGGCCTCGACCTCGGCGCGGACGCCCTGATCGAGGTGGCGGCGCTGGTCACCGACTTCGACCTCAACGTCCTCGGTGACGGGATCGACGTCATCATCAAGCCGCCGGCCGCGGCACTCGAGCAGATGGTTCCGTTCGTCCGGGAGATGCACACCAAGTCCGGGCTGCTCGACGAACTCGACGGCGGGACGACGATGGAGGACGCCCAGGAGCGGGTGCTCGCCTACATCAAGGAGCACTGCCCCGACGGCAGCCGGCCTCCGCTGGCCGGCAACACGGTCGCGACCGACCGCTCGTTCCTGATCCGGGACATGCCCGAGCTCGAGTCGTTCCTGCACTACCGGATCGTCGACGTGTCCTCGATCAAGGAGCTGTCGCGGCGCTGGTTCCCGCGCGCCTACTTCAACGCTCCGGCCAAGAACGGCAACCACCGCGCGCTCGCCGACATCCAGGAGAGCATCGAGGAGCTGCGGTACTACCGCGAGGCCGTCTTCGTGCCGTCCCCCGGTCCGGACAGTGATGCGTCAAAGAAGATCGCGGCCGCGCACCAGGGCTCGATCACCGGGATCAAACCCGTGTCAGACCAGGGCTGAACGTTCGCTACACTCTTGCTTCGCAAGATCACCTTCAAGATCGCTTTGAAGGCATGGTGGGTATAGCTCAGCTGGTAGAGCGCCGCCTTGTGGTGGCGGATGTCGCGGGTTCAAGTCCCGTTACTCACCCCAAGAAACACCCCGTCTGACCTGCTACGGAGCAGGATCGGGCGGGGTGTTTTCCGCTGTGTACACATTCGTGCGCACAAATCCCGCCCACGGCCTCCTCACCCTCGACCTCGAGCAGAAGAGGTAGCGATTCTCTGGCGCGAAAGAAAAGGCGATCCGGGAGATGTTCGACGAGAGCTCGACCAGGTACTACCGGCGCCTCGACTGGATCCTGAACCACCCCGAGGCCGAGGCGAACGACGCGCAACTGGTCCGCCGGTTGAGGCGACTCCGCGAGCTCAAAGCAGAAGCACGCTCACTGAAGGGCTGACGATCCAACCGTTTTGCATCGCCCGGCAAAGTCACCGATAGCGGAAAGGTACTTCTGGTTGGCCTCGATGTACCCGAGTCCGGAATCCGGAGCTTCGACCAAGCCTGCGACAGCATCACCAAGGAGCCTGATGGCGTTGCGGGTCTCAGTGTCGCCCGCCGTCGACAGTGCAACGAGTCGCCTGGTGAAGTTCAAGGTCTCCTGGTCCGTCGGGAATCCGCTAGGGAGTGCAGCTTCCAGCTGCGGGCAAGTCTCCCGAAGCGTGGTCAGGACGAATGCACCCGTCGAGGTATGGACGGCTTGAGTGGTCGGCGATGATCCGCAGCCCACGATCAGCGCGAGACTGGCAAGCAGCGCGAACGTTTTCATGGGTCGGATCGTGCTAGCTCGCTGGCGTGCTCATCGATGAGTACTTCTCGTCGTGCGCCACGCATCCCGCTCTGCACGCCTTGAGCCACGATGAAGATGGTGCCGAGGACGCTGGCTAGAGAAGCGCCGACTGCACCGAGCAGGACTCCCAGGTCAGAGTCGACGGCCGCGGCGATCCCTGCCACAACCATGGTCAGGAACGCTGTGATGACGGCCGCGGCGAGATAATTGCTCGCCTCCCAGCCATGATTTCGGTGGACTGCGATCCGGTTAGTCATGGCGGCAACGTAGCGTCGATCAAGCTGGCGGACTGGCTTGTTTCCCAAGGCCGACGGCACCGCGCGTGCGAATGACCTCCCGCCTGCACCCTGCGCCTCAGACGAGGGTGCTCGTTACGCATACGTTCGCGAAATGCCGTCTCGTGAACACACATAGACACACGGATATGTCCCCACGACCTGCACTTTCTCGCTCCTCCCGGTTATGAGTAACGGATTCAGATCCCGTTACTCACCCCAACCGAACTGAAGCCAGAGGGACTCCCTCTGGCCTTCAGCTGTCTTCCACCTCAGTTCACCTGCCAGACCACCTGGACGGTGACCTTCAGGTCCTGGGTGCCGGCCCGGATCGGGACGGCGGTCTGGGCTTTGAGGCCGGCGATCCCCGCATCCTCCGCGTAGAACGGCACCGGCTGCGGGGCGGCCGCCGAGACCTCCTTGAGGCTGACGAGCTTGCCGAGGGACTGACCCGCCGCTGCGGCGTACTCCGAACCCTTGGCCTTGGCCGACTTGACCGCTGCCGCCCGCGCCTTGGCCATCAGCGCGTCGGTGTCCCCCACCTTCAGCTGTACGTCGGAGAGCCGGATCGCGTTGCCGCCCGTGGCCACCGTCGAGCTGATCACCTTGCCGGCGGTCTTCAGGTCGCGGAGCAGGACGGTCGCGTTCTCGGTGACGCTGTAGCCGGTGATCGTGGAGTCGCCGTTGTTGTAGTAGCGATACTGCGGGTCGACCGAGAGGCCGGTGGTCTGGATGTCCCTGCGGACCACGCCCTGCTTCGCGAGCTTGTTCAAGGCGTCCCGCATGGTTCGGTCCGCGTTGGCCAGCGCGGTCGAGACGTCGGACTCGGTCCGGGTGACGGCGAGGTCGAAGCTGAGCTGGTCGGGGATCCCGGTGACCTCTCCGACGCCGTTCGTCACGAGCGTGCGCTGGTCGACCGCCGAGGTTGGCGTGGCGGAGGCGGCAGCGGCCGGCCCCTGGGTCGCCCCGATCGCATACGCGCCGAGCACTCCCAGGAGCACGACCACCACTGCCACGATGCTGCCCACACTGACTTGCTTGCCCATCGCGCGTCTCCTCGCGTACGGACGCACCGGACGCGCGTCAGCGGTGGGACGCGGTCAGCGAGGCAGCGGTTCCTCAGCCCTCCTGGAGGGTGGTCGGCGCACCGTGGACCGCGGGGATGGTGCCGAGCCGGCCCTTGCTGAAGTCCTCGTAGGCTTGCATCACCTCGGCCTTGGTGTTCATCACGAACGGGCCGGCCCAGGCGATGGGCTCACGGATCGGCTGACCGCCGATCACGATCACGTCCAGGTCCGGCGTACGGCTGTCGTGGTTCTTCGCGGCCGTCACCGTGACGAAGTCACCGGCGCCCAGCACGGCGAGGTTGCCTGCCTTCAGGGGTACGCCCGCTCCACCCGACTCGAGGCCGACGCTGCCCTGGCCGGACAGCACGTAGACGAGCGCGTTGTACGCCGGGTCCCACGGCATGTCGAGGCGCGCGCCCGCATTGATCGAGGCGTGCACCATCGTCATCGGGGTGTACGTCGAACCGGGCCCCGCCACGGCTCCGACCTGACCGGCAATGACCCGGACCAGTGCCCCGGCGTCGGCGGAGGTTGCCAGACCGACTTGGCTGGAGCGGATGTCCTGGTAGCGCGGCGCGGTCATCTTGCTGTCGCGCGGGAGGTTCACCCAGAGCTGGAGTCCGTGGAACAGGCCACCGGAAGCGACCAGCCACTCGGGCGGCGTCTCGATGTGCAGCAGCCCGGAGCCCGCGGTCATCCACTGGGTGTCCCCGTTGGTGATCGTCCCGCCGCCACCGTTGCTGTCGTGGTGGTCGAAGACACCGTCGATCATGTAGGTGACGGTCTCGAACCCGCGGTGCGGGTGCCACGGCGTGCCCTTGGGCTCACCGGGTGCGTACTCGACCTCACCCATCTGGTCGAGGTGGACGAACGGGTCCAGGTCGGCCAGGTCGACACCGGCGAAGGCCCGGCGTACCGGGAAGCCCTCCCCCTCGTAACCCGTCGGCGCCTCGATCACCTGCCTCACCGGACGCACGGTGTCACCCAGTCCGGGCGTGGTCAGTCGGCCCAGAACGGTCAGGTCATCAACGGTCACAGCAGGCATCACAGCCACCTTTCTCGAAGTTGTGACTGGTAGAACTGTAGTTGAATGTTCAATATTCCGCATTCATCTCAGGGCACTAGCGTGCAGTCATGGGTGCACCTCGGCGCAAGCACTACGACGTCGTAATTGTCGGCGGCGGGCACAACGGGCTCACCGCTGCGGCGTACCTCGCGAGAGCCGGGCTGAGCACCCTGGTGCTGGAGCGGCTCGACCACGTCGGCGGCGCCGCCGTCAGCGCCGAGGCCTTTCCCGGACTCGGCGCCCGGCTGTCGCGGTACTCCTACCTCGTCTCGCTGCTGCCCGAACAGGTCATCCGCGAGCTCGGCCTGGACATCGAGCTGCGATCGCGGGCCACGGCGTCGTACTCCCCCACAATCCGCAACGGCCGAGAGCTCGGGCTCTTCATCGAGCACCACGAAGGCGCAGCGACGCGAGCCTCCTTTCGCGAGGTGACCGGCGGGGACGAGGAGTACGCCGCCTGGCAGCGCTTCTACGCCGAGGTCGCCACCTTCGCCGGGCAGGTCGCCCCGACGCTCCTGCAGCCACTGGTCCGTGCGCGCGCGATCAGCGCAGGCGTCGACCGGGCGATCTGGGACGGCCTGGTGGAGCAGCCGATCGGCCGGATCATCGAGGAGCGGTTCCGAGACGACCTGGTCCGCGGCGTGGTTGCGACCGACGCGCTGATCGGCACCTTCGCGGACGTGCACGACCCCTCGCTGGTCCAGAACAAGTGCTTCCTCTATCACCTGATCGGCAACGGAACCGGCGAGTGGCGGGTGCCCGTCGGGGGGATGGGCTCGGTGACGGACGCCCTCGCCCGGACCGCGGCGGCGGCCGGCGCCGAGATCATCACCGGCGCCGGCGTGAGCAGCATCGAGGCCTCCTCCGACGGCGCCTCGGTCGGCTGGCACGACGGCACTGCCACCCAGTCGGTGGACGCGCGCTTCGTGCTGTCCAACGTCGCACCCTGGGTGCTGCGCATCCTGATGGGCGAGGAGCCGGAGCCGCGGACCAAGCCCTCCGGTGCGCAGCTGAAGATCAACTTCCTGCTCTCCCGGCTTCCCGGGCTCAAGTCCGGACACGACCCCGCGTCGGCATTCGCGGGCACCTTCCACCTCGCCGAGGAGTACACCGCACTGGCTTCGTCGTACGCCGAGGCGGCGGGCGGTGCGCTGCCGACCCAGCCCCCGGGCGAGGTCTACTGCCATTCGCTCACCGATCCGTCCATCCTCGGGCCGCTGGCGGACCGGGGCGTGCAGACGCTGACCTACTTCGGCCTGCACCTGCCCGAGGCGCTGTTCGCCGAGGATCGCGAGAGCGCCCGGGACGAAGCCGTACGACGCGCGATCGCGACGCTCGACCAGCACCTGACCGAGCCGCTGCTCGACTGCGTCCTGCGCGCGCCCGACGGATCGTTGTGCATCGAGGCGAAGGTGCCACAGGACATCGAGGCAGATCTCGCCATGCCCGGTGGGCACATCTTCCACGGCGACCTGGCCTGGCCCTGGGCATCGAACCGGGAGGCGCTCGACACCCCCGCGCAGCAGTGGGGGGTGGCCACCGACATCGACTCGGTGCTGCTCTGTGGCGCCGGCGCCCGCCGCGGTGGGGCGGTGAGCGGACTCGGCGGACACAACGCCGCCCAGGCCGTCCTCGCCCACAGTGGTTGAGCAGCCCGGAAGCAGCTGGGGAAGCTCGTTCACCAGGCTGGACGGACTCATCGCCGGCTGAGCGCCAAATCACGCCGATTCGATTTTCCGTGAGGCGGGTGGGGCTGATAACGTTCCACTCGCTCCACGCGCCAGTAGCTCAATTGGCAGAGCAGCTGACTCTTAATCAGC
>JAOPXK010000152.1 GCA_025965195.1 Marmoricola sp. | reverse complement strand
TCCGGATCGACCAGGGCCGGCTGGCCGATGCCCTGCGCACCTACGACCAGGCTCTCCGCCTCGTCCCCGAGGACGAGCGGTCGACGCTGCGCGGCACCGCGGACCTGTACGTGGGGATGAGCGAGGTCCACTGGGAACGCCACGAGGTGGACGCCGCGCGTGAGCTGCTGCGCCGGGTGGAGTCGATGGGTGAGCTCACGGGGCTGCCCAAGAACCCCGCCCGCCGGCGGATCGTGCTGGCCCGGCTCCGGGCCAGTGAGGGTGACCATGGCGAGGCGGTCCGTCTGCTCGACGAGGCGGAGCGCTTCTACCTGGCGGACTTCGCTCCCGACGTACGCCCGATAGCGGCCCTCCGGGCCCGGGTCCGGGTGGCGCAGGGCCGCCTCGCGGACGCGCTCGGCTGGGCGCGTGAACACGAGCTGACCGCGGACGACGAGCTCTCCTACCTCCGGGAGTTCGACCACCTCACCCTCGCCGTGGTCCTGCTGGCCCAGCACGAGCAGGAGCGCGACCAGCGGGCCCTCGACGACGCCACCCGGCTGCTGCACCGGCTCCTTCCCGCGGCCGAGGAAGGGGAGCGCACCGGTCGGGTCATCGAGATCCTGGCCCTGCAGGCGCTGGCGCAGCAGGCCGGTGGTGACCGGTCCTCGGCGCTGGCGACGCTGGAACGTGCGGTCACCCTGGCCGAGCCGGAGGACTACGTCCGCGTGTTCGCCGACCACGGCACCCCGATGGCGGCGCTGCTGCGGGCGCTGCCGAAGCACCGCGTCTCCGGCGGCTACGTCCGGCGCCTCCTCGCGGCGGCCAGCACCGTCGAGCCGCCCGGGCCGGACACGCCCGCTCTGGTGGAGCCGCTGAGCCCTCGCGAGCACGACGTGCTCCGGCTGCTCGCCAGCGACCTGGACGGTCCTGAGATCGCCCGCCAGCTGGTCGTCTCGCTCAACACGGTCCGCACGCACACCAAGAACATCTACGCCAAGCTCGGCGTCACCAGCCGTCGCGCCGCCGTACGCCGGGCGCACGAGCTCGACCTCACCTGACGGTTCACCACACGTGGTGATCCGCACTCACCACATCGCTTCCTAGGTTCCGCAGCACCGGACGAGATCCGCCCGGGGCACGCGAGAACCACAGGAGCGGACATGAGCGACGTACCCGGTCGTTACGCGATCCGGCTCCAGGGACATCTCGGCGCTCGGTGGGAGGCCTGGTTCGACGGGCTCACCCTCACCAACGAGGCCGACGGGACCACCCTCCTCGAGGGCGAGGTCGTCGACCAGTCCGCCCTGCACGGCCTGCTCCAGAAGCTGCGTGACACAGGCCTGCACCTCATCTCGGTCACCCAGGTCGACTCATGACCGGTCACAACAAGGAGATCCGCATGACCACCACACTGCTCCGCCCCACCACGACCCGGACGTCCGTGGACGCGCCGAGGAAGCACGCGTTCGCGGCCGGGGTCTTCTACCTCGTCACCTTCTTCGCCTCGATCCCGGCCGTCATCCTGCTCAACCCGGTCCTGAACGACGCCCACTACGTCGTGGGCGCCGGCGCGGACACCCGCGTGACCTTCGCCTGCCTGTTGGACGTGATCAACGCGCTCGCCGGCATCGGCTCCGCGGTGGCGCTGTTCTCGGTGGTCAAGCGCCAGCACGAGGGGCTCGCCCTCGGACTGGTCATGAGCCGGATGTTCGAAGCGGCGGTCATCATGATCGGCGTCGTCTGCCTCCTGGGCATCGTCACCCTCCGCCAGGACGGACCCGCTTCGGGCGCCGACCAGGGCTCCCTGATCGCGGCCGCGCAGTCGCTCGTCGCGGTGCGGAACTGGACGCTGCTCCTCGGGCCCGGCGTCATGGCGGCCATCAACGGGCTGCAGCTCGGCACCCTGATGTACCGCTCCCGGTTGGTGCCCCGCGTCATCCCGACCATCGGGCTGATCGGCGTCCCGGTGCTCCTCGCGTCCTGCCTCTGCACCCTGTTCGGCGTCTTCGGCCAGTTCTCGCCGGCGGCCCTCTTCTTCGGCCTCCCGATCGCCACCTGGGAGTTCTCCCTGGGCTGCTACCTCGTCGTCAAGGGCTTCAGGCCCGCCGCCCTCGCCGCTCTGTCCTCTTCAGCGACCGCCGCATGATCACCGTCGAGGCGGTCACCCGGACCTACGGCTCGTTCACCGCCGTGGACGACGTCAGCTTCACCGCCGAGGCCGGCCGGGTCACCGGCTTCCTCGGCCCCAACGGGGCCGGCAAGTCGACGACGATGCGCATCATGGTCGGGCTGACCCGGCCCACCTCCGGGTGCGTCACGATCTCCGGCCGGCGCTACGCCGACCTGCCCAACCCCGGCCTGGAGGTCGGCGTGCTCCTCGACGCCTCCGCCCAGCACGCCGGGCGCACCGGCCGCGAGATCCTCACCATCGCCCAGCGTTTCATGGGGATCCCGCGGGACCGCGTCGACCAGATGCTGGAGCTGGTCAGCCTGACCGATGAAGAGGCGTCGCGGCGGGTTCGCGACTACTCCCTGGGCATGCGCCAGCGGCTCGGCATCGGGACCGCCCTGATCGGCGAGCCCGAGGTGCTCATCCTGGACGAGCCGGCCAACGGCCTCGACCCGGCGGGCATCCGTTGGATGCGCGGCCTGCTGCGCGACTTCGCCGACCGCGGGGGCACGGTCCTGCTGTCCTCGCACCTGCTGCACGAGATCGAGGTGGTCGCCGACGACCTCGTCGTGATCGGGAACGGGCGGATCGTGGCCCAGGGCACCAAGAGCGACCTGCTGCGGAACGCCGGTTCGATCGTGCGCACGTCCGACCGTGAGGTCCTGACCCGTGCGCTCGGGCACGCCGGCGTCACCACCTCACCGGTCGACACCGACGGCCTGCTCGCCCAGGCCGACGTCGCGCAGGTCGGCCGGATCGCCTTCGCCGCCGGCGTACCCGTGCTGGAGCTGCGAGCGGCCGAAGGCACCGGGCTCGAGGAGATGTTCCTCGAG
>JAOPXK010000078.1 GCA_025965195.1 Marmoricola sp. | reverse complement strand
TGGCGGGCCCGGGGGCAGTACGACGAGTCGCGCGCATCGCTGCGCACATGGATGTACCGGATTGCAACCAACGCCTGTCTCACCGCACGCGAGAACGGCAGCCGTCGACCGTTACCAGCCGGGTTCGTCGCCGCCTCGGAGCCGCTTGACCCATTTGTGCCTGGACACGAGGTGACTTGGCTCCAGCCCATGCCCGACACCCTGCTGGCAGCTGGCGACCCCGCTCGATCGGCGGTCGAGCGAGGCACTTTGCGCCTTGCCTTCCTGGCGGCGTTGCAACACCTCTCGGCTCGCCAACGCGCGGTGTTGATCCTGCGCGATGTGCTGGTCTTCTCCGCCGCAGAGACCGCCGAGATCATCGGTACGACGGTGATATCGGTGAACAGCGCGCTGCGGCGTGCCCGGTCGAGCATGGCGGCCAGCGGCGCCCAGTCCGACACACTCAACGAACCGCCGGAAGCCGCGCAGCGGGCCCTGGTAGAGCGCTACATGAGGGCGTTCGAGGCCGCTGACGTCGCAGGTATCAAGCGGCTGCTGGCCGACGAGGTGGTCATGGAGATGCCACCGATGCTGAACTGGTTCGTCGGTCGAGACAACTACGGGCTGTTCATGGCATGGGTCTTCGAGGCAAACGGCGTTGACTGGCGGCTCGAGCCGCTCCGAGCGAATGGGCAGCCGGCCTTCGCCGCGTACGTACGCATCGGCGCGAGCTACCGGCTCCACACGTTGCAGATCTTTACGATCTCCCCGAACGGCATCAGCCGCCTTTCGGTGTTCCAGGACGACGACGTGTTCGCCACCTTCGGCCTGACACGCGAGCTCCAGCCCTGAGGGGCCCCTTGCGCCGCTTGATGCTTGGACGAGCTTGGCGCCAGCGGCGACGGAGTGCCGTGCCCCACGTCGCCCGTTCAGACTGGCCGGCACAACGGGAGTGCAGGTATCAGCGCCGAGCAGACAGCCGGGCTCCAGCCTCATCGGTACCCACCGCGCTTGCGAACCCTGAATCGGGCATCACGGTCGCACGGGTTCAGGCCCGGAGCAGCTCGCGCAGGACGTGCTCGCACTCGGTCAGCTGTGCCGTCGGCACGTACTCGTCCCGGGTGTGCGCGAGCCGGGGATCGCCCGGACCGAAGGTGAGGGCCGGGACGCCGAGCTCCTCGAACCGGGCCGCCCCGGTCCGGCCCGGCGCCGGGATCGGGTCCGTGCCGACCAGCTCGAGGAATGCCGCGGCGGCGAGGGCGAGCGGAGTGCCACCGGTGATCTCGACGCGAGCGTCGGTCGGCTCCATCACGACGGCCAGATCGGCGTGGAGCAGGTCCGGGCGCTGTTGGGCGAGCCTGTCGACGCCGCTGGGCTCGGCTGCCAACTCCTCACCGTCGTAGAAGACGAAGGTGACGTCGCGGCCGTAGGTCTGAAGCGCGGCCGACTTGAGCATCACCGCGAGCCCTCCCTTCATGTCGCAGGCACCCAGACCGAAGAGCTTGCCCATCTCGACGTACGCGAGGAGGTTGGCGTCCCCCGGGACCGTGTCGAGGTGACCCACGAGCAGGACGCGCTCGGCGTGACCGAGGTCGGTGCGGGCGACGACAGTGCTGCCGAAGCGCTCGACGCCGAGGTGCGGCTGCGTGCGCAATGCCTGCTCGATCGAGTCCGCGAGTGGTCCTTCGCCATGGCTGACGGACTCGATGTTCACCAGGCTCATGGTGAGGGATGCGACGTCGAGGGGCAGGGGGAGGGGCATCACGAAGTTCTCCACGACGGACACCCTCTCAGCCGAGCGGACGGTCATCGGACCGGAACCACCAAATCTCGATAGTTGTTTGTCTCAACAGTTCCTGCCGTTTGGCAGTCGTTCACCACGGGCCGCTCAACTTCTCCTGCCCTCGTCGCGGCCTCTCGGGCTCGCCGACAGCTGGCCCTCTGTTCCGGGTGTCCGGGACGGTTGCCCCCAGCACGACCGCATCGAAAACCTGGAGTCACGATGAACGCCGCGCCGTCCCTTCGCGCCACGGACCAGAAGGGGTCGCTGCGCCGGCCTTTCGCCATTCTCCTCGCAGCCCTCCTGGGAGTGGCCGCCCTCAGCATCGTCACGCCGAGCGCCTTCGCCGACGCGCCCGCACCCGACCACCTCGTGATCTCCGCGGTGTTCGGCAGCGACGGTGGCGCCTACAACAGCGACTGGGTGCAGCTCTACAACCCGACCGACGCCGACATCTCGTTGGGCACGATCAACGGCTCGACCGTGACGCCGAACTACTACCAGTGCTACCGATCGATCACGGGCACGAGCTGTTCGTCGATGAAGCTGTACGGCACTGCGCTGGCGCACCACTACTTCCTGATCTGGGACGGGCACAACGCCGACGCCACGGCCGGCAGCAGCAGGGGCCTTCCGCCGGCAGGCATCACCCCCGACCTGAACTTCGCGCTCGATGCCAACGACGACGCAGGTACGTCGACCGACCCCGCTCACCAGTCGAACAACGGGTTCGGCGGTTACTCCAGCGGCGGACAGGTCCTCCTCCTCGACGCCGCGAGCAGTGGCGTCTACACGGGGACCGGTGACCTCTCGTCCGCCGCCGCCACGACTGCCGGCGTCGTGGACGCCGTGGCGTGGACCAAGTACGCCTCGCCCACCTACACCCAGCCGGGCAGTGCCGAGACCGGCGGTGTCGCCACGGTGACCGGCGCCTCGGGCGGGACGTCCAACGCCTACCTCTCCGTGCGCACCCTCACCAGCGGCGTCCCGGTGGATACCGACAAGAACGCTGCCGACTTCACCGCCGTCACCGGCGCCAACTTCACGCTCACCTCGCAGGCGAGCAGCCGCGTCGCCGTGGCGCCGGTGAGTGACGCCATTGCCAGCCGGAACCAGGCGATGACGCCCATCCAGGTGCGGGGCAGCAAGGGTGTGGGCACGCTCAGCTACGCGGCGACCGGCCTGCCGGCAGGCGTCGCCATCGACCCGAGCACCGGCATCATCAGCGGTGCGCCCGTGGAGTCGGACGACATCAAGGCCTACCCGGTCACGGTCACCGTCTCCGACCAGACGCCGAGCGAGCCGGACACCGCGACGACCTCCTTCACCCTCACGCTGAGCAACGCGCTGCGGGTCGATCCGCTGTCCGACGGCTCCGTCCACAAGGGTGCGGCCCTCACGCCGATCCAGGTGAGCGCCCACGGCGGCACCCCTGACTACTCCTACGTCGCAACGGGCCTCCCCGCCGGCGTCGACATCGACCCGAGCACCGGCCTGATCAGTGGCACCCCGACGGATGCTGTCGGCCACTACAGCGTGCAGGTGACCGTCAGCGACAGCGGCGCGGGTGCCCAGACCCAGTCCGTCTCGGTCGACTTCACGCTCGTCCTGCGGCCGAAGACCACGGGGCCTGCCGACGACGACCCGCTCGCCGGCCTGAAGATCAACGAGGTCAGGACCACCGGCACTCCGGCCGACGACTGGGTCGAGGTCTACAACACCGGTGCCG
>JAOPXK010000077.1 GCA_025965195.1 Marmoricola sp. | reverse complement strand
ACGGCGTGCTGCCCAACGAAGACGGAGGCCCTGAATGAGCGTGGCAGTCGTCTGGCTGACGATCTTCGTGCTGAGCGTGTTCGTCGGCATCGAGGTGATCTCCAAGGTCTCCTCGACGCTGCACACCCCGCTGATGTCCGGCGCGAACGCGATCCACGGGATCATCCTGCTCGGCGCGATCCTCGTGACCGGTACGACGGACAACACCCTCGCCGTGATCGTCGGCCTGGTCGCCATCGTGCTCGCGAGCGTGAACATGGTCGGCGGCTTCGTGGTCACTGACCGGATGCTGCAGATGTTCACCCGCAGGAAGCCCGCCCCCAAGAAGCCGGAGGCGAGCAACTGATGCCTACCTGGGTCCAGCTCGTCTATCTGCTCTGCGCGGTCTGCTTCATCCTCGCGCTGAAGGGGCTCTCCGGCCCGAAGACCGCCCGTACCGGCAACCTGATCGGCGCGGCCGGCGCGGTCGTCGCCTGCGTGGTGCCGTTCATCTACAAGCCGAACGGCGTCGAGCACCTGCACCACGTGCCGCTTATCCTGATCGCGATCGCGATCGGCACCGCCGGTGGCGTCTTCGGCGCCCAGCGGGTGCAGATGACCCAGATGCCGCAGATGGTGGCGCTGTTCAACGGCGTCGGTGGTGGCGCTGCCGCACTGGTCGCTCTCCTCGAGCTGCACGAGATCGTCTCAGTCGGCGGGGACGCTCCCTGGTTCACGCTCGCGGCAACCGCGTTCACGATCGTCGTCGGGTCGGTGTCGTTCGCCGGCTCGATCGTCACCTTCGCCAAGCTCCAGGAGCTGATGACCTCACGTCCGGTCATCTTCCCCGGCCTGCCCGTCGCGTTCGGCGGTACGGCGGTGGTGGCAGTCATTCTCTCCGTGATGCTGGTGAACTCACCGCACATGTGGATCGGCATCGTGCTGGGTCTGCTCGGCCTGGTCTTCGGCCTGCTGCTGGTGCTCCCGGTCGGTGGTGCCGACGTACCGATCGTGATCTCGCTCCTCAACGCCTTCACCGGGCTGACCGTGGCAGCGGGCGGCTATGTCCTCGGCAACACCGTGCTCCTCGTTGCGGGCACGCTCGTCGGCGCCTCGGGTACGTTCCTGACCCTGCTGATGGCGAACGCCATGGGCCGCTCGGTCGCCAACATCCTGTTCGGTGCGTTGAAGGGCGGCTCCACGCTCGGCGCCGGCGTGGCCTCCGATCGCCCGGTGAAGTCGGCCGGACCGGAGGACGTCGCGATCCTGCTCGGGTACGCCGAGAAGGTGATCATCGTTCCCGGGTACGGCCTCGCGGTCGCCCAGGCACAGCACACCTTGCGCGAGCTCGTCGAGGTGCTGCAGGCCCGCGGGACCGAGGTCGACTACGCGATCCACCCGGTCGCCGGTCGGATGCCCGGACACATGAACGTCCTCCTCGCCGAGGCTCAGGTTCCCTATGAGCAGCTCAAGGAGATGGACGAGATCAACAGCGAGTTCAAGCACACCGACGTCGTCCTCGTCGTGGGCGCGAACGATGTGGTGAACCCGGCCGCGAAGACGACGCCCGGTGCGCCGATCTACGGCATGCCGATCCTCAACGCCGACGAGGCGAAGCAGGTTGTCTTCATGAAGCGCTCGATGCGACCCGGTTTCGCCGGCATCGAGAACGAGCTGCTCTTCGAGCCCACCACGACGCTGCTCTTCGGCGACGCCAAGGACTCCCTCGGCAAGCTGCTCAACGCGGTCAAGGCTCTCTGACTCGGTCGTGTGCTCAGGTGGTCGCCCTGGCAGCCACCCGAGCACACGACTGACTCTTGCGGCCTACTGCGCGACGCCGTACAACCGATCGCCCGCGTCCCCGAGACCGGGCACGATGTAGCCCTTCTCGTTCAGCCTCTCGTCCATCGCAGCGGTCACGACCGTCACCGGCACGTCCAGCCCGGCCAGCCCCGCTTCGAGGTTGGCGCAACCTTCGGGCGCGGTGAGCAGGCAGATCGCGGTGATGTGGTCGGCGCCCCGATCGGTCAGGAACCGGATCGCGGCAGCCAGGGTTCCGCCCGTGGCGAGCATCGGGTCCAGCACGTAGCACTGGCGTCCGGAGAGGTCCGCCGGCAGCCGCTCGGCGTACGTCGAGGCCTCGAGGGTGTCCTCGTTGCGGACCATACCGAGGAAGCCGACCTCGGCCGTCGGCAGCAGCCGCATCATCCCGTCGAGCATCCCGAGGCCGGCTCGAAGGATGGGCACGACCAGCGGCTTGGGCGCCGCCAGGGTGACCCCTTCGGCCGGGCCGACCGGGGTGGTGACCTGGACCGGCTCGACGCGGACGTCGCGGGTGGCCTCGTAGGCGAGCAGCGTGACGAGCTCGTCCGCAAGCCTGCGGAACGTCGGCGAATCGGTGTTCTGGTCGCGAAGGATGGTCAGCTTGTGCGAGACCAGCGGGTGGTCGACGACGTGAACGCGCATGGCGCACACGCTAGCCTCTCCGCGCGACCCCCGGGACCGGAGCAGGAACTGGCCGAAAGACCGGTGGTGCATGGTGGATGCGTCTGACACGATCAAGTTGCCAGTGCTACGACGAGCAAGGAAGGTGAGTTCGACATGGGCGACATGACTGATGCCGAGGTCGGCGACATCGACCTGGCTGTCGTTGCCTACCGCGACGAGGACGACTGGTACGTCCAGCAGCTTCCCGGAGCCGCGCTCGACTCCGTCGAGACGATCGGCAAGGAGCTGCGGCGCTATCCGGGCGAGAACGGCGCGCTGGCCCTGCTGTCGATCGATGAGGACTTCGTGATGTTCGTCCGGGCGCAGGGAACCCTGATCAAGGTGCTGCTCTCCGACGCGTCCGCAGCGACCGACTGGACTCTCGCCCGTTCGGCGATCGACCACATCGGGCTGCCCGTCGACGACGATGACGAGCAGGTCCCTGCCGGTGACCTGGGCATCGTCTCCGACATGGGCTTCAGCGCCCGTGACATGGGCGAGCTGCTCGACGACCTGGACCTGTATCCCGAGGAGATCCTCAGCGAGGTCGCCAACAAGGTCGGCTTCGGCGCCAAGTTCGACGACCTCGCCGGTCTCTCGAACGCGTGATCCCGTCCACGTGGGAGCCCGCGATGCGGGCTGCCCTGGCACAGGCCGAGCGCGCCCTTCCTGCCGGTGACGTGCCGATCGGAGCGGTCGTCGTCTCTGCCGCCGGCGAGGTGATCGGCTCCGGCTTCAACGTGCGCGAGCGCGACGGCGACCCGACCGGGCACGCCGAGATCGTTGCTCTCCGGGCCGCGGCGGCGTCCGTCGGCGAGTGGCGGCTCGCCGGGTGCACCCTGGTCGTGACGCTCGAGCCGTGCACGATGTGCGCCGGCGCCTCCGTCCTCGCCCGGGTGGACCGGGTCGCCTTCGCGGCGTACGACGACAAGGCGGGTGCGGCCGGGTCGCTCTGGGACGTCGTACGTGACCGCCGGCTGAACCATCGTCCCGAGGTGATCGGCGGCATCCTCGCCGACGAGTCGACCGCTCTGCTCGACGAGTTCTTCTCCCGCCACCGCTGAGGCAGGGGCTCGCGAAAACCTCGATTTCGAGTGCCGGATCACCTCTAGTACATTTCTCCGCGGTGGCGTGTCCGAGCGGCCGAAGGAGCACGCCTCGAAAGCGTGTGAGGTGAAAGCCTCCGTGGGTTCAAATCCCACCGCCACCGCCATCTGAAACGCCCCGAATCTCGTCTGGTTCGGGGCGTTTCGGCTTCGGCACGCTGACCTGCCCCGGGCCGTCCTTGACCGTCACGTCCGGCGCCCAGAGGATGATTGCCTGACCCTGCGACGTTGGCGGTGACATGACCGACTCCTCTGGCACGTCCCCGAGTGTCGGGCAGACGGAGTGGGCGTCCAGGCAGGTGGCTGCCCCACTGCGGTCCTTCCTGCGGACCGAGGCGGCGAGCGCCGGTGTGCTGGTGACCGCGATCCTCGCCGCGCTGGTCTGGTCGAACGTCTCGATCGACTCTTATGAGTCGGTGTGGCGAACCTCGTTCTCGATCCGGCTCGGGAGCCACGGCATCACCCGCGACCTGCAGACCTGGATCAACAGCGGACTGATGACGTTCTTCTTCCTCGTCATCGGGCTCGAGGCACGCCGCGAGCTCGACCTGGGCGAGCTCCGGGACCGCAAGCGCTTCATCCTGCCGCTGGCCGGTGGTCTTCTCGGCATGCTGGTGCCCGTCGCGATCTACCTCGTGGTGAACCGGGGTACGGCGGGCGCGGACGGCTGGGGCACCGCGATGTCGACGGATACCGCCCTCGCGCTCGGATTCCTCGCGCTCCTGGGCCCGGGGGTCAGCGACCGGGTCCGGGTCTTCCTGCTCACGATGTTCGTCGTCGACGACCTGGTGGCACTCGTGGTGATCGCGACGGCCTACAGCGGGCCGATCTCGTGGGGGCCGGTCGCGCTCGCCGTGGTTGTCTTCGTGATCCTCGTCGCGGCGCTCAGGCTCGGCGTCGACCGGCCGATGGTGTACCTGCTGATGGGTGTGATCATCTGGGCGGCGCTGCTGGACAGCGGGATCGACCCGGTCGTCGCCGGCCTGGCGATCGGTCTCACCGGCTCGGCGTACTCGCCGTCGCGTTCCACCCTCGAGCAGGCGACCGGCCTGTTCCGGAGCTTCCGGGAGCAGCCGACTGCCGAGCTGGCCCAGAGCGCGTCGGTGGGACTGCGGGCGACGCTGTCTCCGAATGCACGGCTCCAGCACGTCTATCACCCGTGGTCCAGCTTCGTCATCGTGCCGCTCTTCGCCTTGGCGAACGCCGGGTTTGCGATCAGCTCCGGCTTCATCTCCGACGCAGTGACGTCGCCGGTCACGCTCGGAATCGTGGCCGGGTACGTCGTCGGGAAGCCCGTCGCGATCTTCGGCACCAGCTGGCTGATCACTCGCATCAGCGGTGGCCGGATCCGGCCACCGATCGGGTGGATGGCGGTTGCGGGCAGCGGCACGATCGCCGGGACCGGCTTCACCGTCTCGTTGCTGATCGCTGCGCTCGCCTTCAACGGGCCGGAGCTGGCAGAGGCGAAGTTCGGGGTGATGGTCGCGGTGCTGCTGTCCGTGGGACTCACCGCAATCATCTTCCGGTCGACCTCGATGCTCTCCCCTGAGCGACGGGCCCGGGCCCTGCTCGGCCGGACCGAAGAGCTCGTCGACCTTGCGCTTGCGGTCGACCTCGACCGTGACCACGTCCGCGGCGCCGACGCAGCCCGTGTCACGTTGCTGGAGTACGGCGACTTCGAGTGCCCCTACTGCGGCATCGCGGAGAGCGCAGCCAGGGCCGAGCTGGCGAGCGACAAGGACCTGACCTTCGTGTGGCGACACCTGCCCCTGACCGACGTACACCCTCAGGCGCAGCTGGCCGCAGAAGCTTCTGAAGCCGCGGGCGCACAGGGTGCCTTCTGGCCGATGCACGATCTCTTGCTGACCAGGCAGGAGCGGCTCTCGGTCAAGGATCTCCTGGGGTACGCCGACGAGCTCGGCCTGGACCGCGACCGCTTCCATCAGGACCTCTCCACGCACGCCCACGCGGCACGGGTCGCGTGCGATGTGGAGTCGGCGGATCTCAGCGGGGTCTCGGGCACGCCGACGTTCTTCATCAACGGCCGGCGGCACTACGGCGCCTATGACGTGGTCTCGCTGACGGCCGCGATCAAGACCGCTCGTGACAGGGGTCTCGCCGAGCAGCGCGCCTCGAGGTAGCCGTGCTCGAAGTCCGGAGGGTGTTCTCCAGCTGACGCGCATGGGAGGGTGGGGCAGGCAGCACGCTGTTTCTCCAGCTCCGCTTGGTGTCTGGGGCCGCTGCCAGACTCGCGCCCGTGCACCACGAACGACACGCTCTTCGTGGGGGCACGGGTTCGACGACGGCCGGGACGTCCGTCGTCCGCAGCTTCCTGCCCGCCGGCGTAAGAAAGCCGTCAAGAACGGTCGGTCCTGCGTAAGGAAGCCGTCAAGAACCCTTGATCGGCGGCCGGACCGCAGCACGCTGGACCGTATGAGTCAGGTACAGATGGATCTGCGCGCGCACGTGCGTCAGCTGCCGTCGTACCGGGTGTTCCTGGTGTTCTGGGGCGGGCTCGCGCTGGTCGGTCTTACCGATGGGCTCGGGGCCACCGCGCGCGTGATCCTGATGGCCGCGCTCGTTGCCGCCTGCTGCCGCCGCGCCACCCGGATGACGGTGCTGCTCGTCGCAGGCACGGCCTGGTTGTTGGTCAACGGCTTCGTCGTCAACAACTACGGGCAGCTGCACCTGGTCGGTGGAACCGATGTCGTCCGGCTGCTGCTCCTCGTCGGCGTGGGGTTGGCCGCCTCCGGCGAGTGGTCTCGACAAGTGCGAACAGCGCCGGACCCCGCACGATCGCCGATCAGTACGGAGATGACTTGAGCACGATCGTGGCGACGAGCAGGACCCGGCGATGGCTTGCCGGCGAGGGACAGGTCGACCACCACGAGGAGGGCCAGCCGTGGTGGCGGGTCATGTGCCTCACCGGCGTCGACTACTTCTCGACCCTCGGGTATCAACCCGGCATCGCTGCCCTCGCGGCTGGCCTCCTCTCACCGATCGCCACTCTTGTCCTCGTTGCCCTGACCCTGCTCGGTGCGCTGCCGGTCTATCGCCGGGTCGCTGAGGAGAGCCCGCGCGGTGAGGGCTCGATCGCCATGCTCGAACGACTCCTCGGCTTCTGGAGGGGCAAGCTGTTCGTCCTTGTCCTGCTGGGCTTCGCGGCCACCGACTTCATCATCACGATGACGCTCTCCGCTGCCGACGCGGCCGCCCACGTGGTCGAGAACCCGAACCTCCACGACCTGCTCGCCGGGCATCAGATGGCCATCACTCTGGCGTTGCTGGCGCTGCTCGGCGCGGTCTTCCTGCGCGGCTTCGGGGACGCCATCGGGGTGGCCGTCGTACTCGTCGGTGTGTATCTCGTCCTCAACGTCGTCGTCATCAGTGTGGCGCTCTGGCATGTGGCGACCAACCCGCACGTCGTGTCGGACTGGAGCACGGCGTTGACGGCCGAGCACGGCAACCCGATCGCGATGATCGGGATCGCACTGCTGGTTTTCCCCAAGCTGGCCTTGGGAATGTCCGGCTTCGAGACCGGAGTCGCGGTGATGCCCTACGTCCGCGGCGACGCCAGTGACACGGACGCCGCGCCCCATGGCCGGATCCGGGAGACCAAGAAGCTGCTCACCTGGGCGGCGGTGATCATGAGCGTCTTCCTGGTGACCAGCGCGTTCGCGACCACACTGCTGATCCCGGAGAACCAGTTCAAGGCCGGTGGTCACGCCAACGGCCGTGCCCTTGCGTATCTCGCCCATCAGCTGCTCGGCAACGGCTTCGGGACGGCGTACGACGCGTCGACGATCGCGATCCTCTGGTTCGCTGGGGCATCCGCGATGGCGGGGTTGCTGAACCTGATCCCGAGGTACCTGCCGCGCTACGGGATGGCACCGGAGTGGGCGGGCGCCGTACGACCTCTGGTGCTCGTGCTGACCGGCACGGCGTTCCTGATCACCTGGATCTTCCACGCGTCCGTCGATGCCCAAGGTGGTGCCTATGCCACCGGAGTGCTGGTGCTCTTCACCAGCGCGGCGGTGGCGGTGACACTGGCCGCACGACGCGCCGGACAGCAGAAGCTGAAGGTGGCGTTCGCGTTGATCACTGCAGTGTTCGTCTACACGACCGTCGACAATGTGATCGAACGCCCCGATGGCCTGAAGATCGGGCTGTGTTTCATCGCCGCGATCATCGTGGTGTCCGTCGCCTCCCGCCTCCGCCGTGTGTTCGAGCTGCGCAACACCGAGATCGAGCTGGATGCCACGAGCCGGATCTTCGTCCGCGACTGTGCGCGTCGGACGATCCGGCTGGTCGCCAACGAGCCGGACGCCCGTGATCCCGCGGAGTACTCGGAGAAGATCCGCCAGATCAGGCGCGACCACGACATGCCGCAGGACCCCGACGTGATCTTCGTGGAGGTGACCGTCGGCGACCCGAGCGACTTCGAGACCAGGCTCAAGGTGCACGGGGAGGTGATGCACGGCCACTACCGCGTGATCACCATTGAGTCGTCATCCGTGCCGAACGCCCTTGCTGCGTTGACCTTGCACATCCGCGACGTGTCGGGGGTGACGCCGCACATCTATTTCGAGTGGACCGAGGGAAATCCGATGCTTCAGTTCCTGCGGTTCCTGCTGTTCGGCCAGGGCGAGGTTGCGCCCGTCACTCGCGAGGTGCTCCGCCGGGCCGAGCCGGACCGCAACCGGCGGCCCCACGTGCACGTCGGCTGACCTCCGCCACAATGGGCACGTGACGATGCTGCCTGAGGGCACGGGTGAGTCGCTGGGACGCGCACGCGTCGTGGGCGGGTGGGTGCTTGCCGTGGCCGGTACGGCGGCGCTGACGGCGGCGCTGATCCCGTTCCGTAGCGGTTCGTCCCCGACCTACGAAGCGATCCTGTTCCTCGGGTTCGCCGTCGCGTGCGCCCTCGTCGGCGGACGGTGGCCGGCGATCGCGGCCTCCCTGCTCGGCACCCTGTTGCTGAACTACTTCTTCGCACCGCCGCTGCACACGTTCTCGATCGCCCGTGGCCAGAACGTGCTGACCCTGGTCGTCTTCGTGGTGACGTCGGTCGCGGTCGCCTCGGTCGTCGACTCCGCCGCCCGGCGCCGACAACAGGCCACCCTCGCGCGCGCCGAGGCCAACACGCTCGGGATGCTGAACAGCACCGTGCTCGGCGGTGAGTACGACGTGCCGCAGCTGCTCGAGCTGGTCCGAAGGACGTTCGGGGCCGACCGGGCAGAGCTGGTCTTGGGCACCGAGGTGGGTCCGGCCGACACCGCGGCGCAGGCCACGAAGATCGGTGCCCGAGACCCGCAGGGGAGTGTGCTCGTGCTGCGCGGACGGTCGCTCGACCCATCCGGGCGACGCATCCTGGGTGCCTTCGCCAGCCATGTCGGTGTGCTCCGGGAGCGCGACGAGCTCGCCAGGCAGACCGAAGCCGCCAGGGAGCTCGAGGCCGGCAACCGCACCAGGACTGCCTTGCTGGCGGCGGTCTCCCACGACCTGCGCACCCCACTCGCCGGCATCAAGGTCGCGGCGGAGACGCTCCGGACGACCGGCCAGCAACTGTCCGGCGGCGAGCGCGCCGAGCTGCTGGAGGCGATCGAGACCTCCACCGACCGGCTCACCGCCATCGTCACCGACCTGCTCGACATGAGCCGACTGCAGACTGGTGCGGTCCACCCGGAGCTGCGTTGCATCGGTCTGGGCGAGGTTGCCCTGAACGTCCTCGCCGGGTTGCCCGGTCGGGAGAAGGTGCGGGTCGATGCCGACCTTCCCGACGTACTCGCTGACGTCGGGCTCCTCGAGCGGGTGGTGGAGAACGTCCTCGCGAACGCGATCAGGTACTCCGACAGGGTCCGGATCAGCGGTGTTCAGCACGGGGCGCGGGTGCAGTTCCGGGTGACCGACCACGGTCCGGGCGTGCCCGACGACCTGAAGCTGCGGATGTTCGAGCCCTTCCAGCGACTGAGCGAGAGTCCGAAGGGCGAAGGCGCCGGTCTCGGTCTGGCCGTCGCCCGCGGCCTGACTGAGGCCCAAGGTGGCTCGATCGACGTCGAGGACACCCCGGGCGGCGGACTGACCATGGTGATCGACCTTCCGGCAGGCGGCGGATGAGAATCCTGGTCGTCGATGACGAGCCCGCGATCCTGCGCACCCTGGCGATCGGTCTGAGGGCGCACGGACACGACGTGCTGACCGCCGCTGATGGTCGTACGGCGCTGGATGCGATCCGTGAGGACGACCCGGATCTGGTGATCCTCGACCTGGGGCTGCCCGATCTCTCCGGGGTCGAGGTCCTCAAGCAGCTGCGCTCCTGGACCAGGCTGCCGGTGATCGTGCTCTCGGCCCGCACCGAGTCGACCGACAAGGTCGAGGCTCTCGACGTCGGGGCGGACGACTACGTCACGAAGCCGTTCGGGATGGACGAGCTCTTGGCCCGGATCCGAGCCGCGGGCCGGCGGGCTGGAGCTGACCAGCCGGTGCTCGACACCGGCGACCTGCACATCGATCTGGCGGCCCGGCAGGTGCGGAGAGGCGGCGCGGCCGTCCGGCTCACTCCGACCGAGTGGGGGCTGCTCGAGCTCCTGGTCAGGACTCCGGGTCGGCTGGTGTCCCAGAAGGAGCTCCTGCACGAGGTGTGGGGGCCGGCGTACGACCGGGAGACGAACTACCTCCGCGTCTACATCGGCACGCTCCGCAAGAAGCTCGAGGCCGACCCGGCCCATCCCCGCCATCTGATCACCGAGCCAGGCATGGGCTACCGCTTCGAGGCCTGAAACCACCTGATTCCGGGCGATTCGGCCAGTCGGTCAGTCCGACGTAGTCCTATCGGGTTACCGATGTGTGACTGTGCGCAGGACCCGCAGATCGTTGTGCTTTGCTATCGTCGTTCGTGTCGCCTCGGGCGACCATTCAGCCCCTATCGGGAGGGGTCGGGTGTGCGGACCCTGAAGGGGGCCGTGTATGCCGTTAGCACGGCATGGCAAGGGGGTCGCGCGTCATGCGAAAATTTGCATCGGCAGGTGCTGCCCTGGCCGTCAGTGCCGGATTCATCGCGGTGCTCGGGACACAGCCGGCGATCGCGCGAAGCAAGAGTCCTGTGCTCAACGCGACGGCCCTGTCCGCCACGCAGGTCCGGCTGTCCGGAACCTCGCCCCTGAAGACAGGCCGGGTCACGGTCGAGCGCAAGCGCGGGGCGCGCTGGGTGGACGTCGCCCATACACCCGCGCGGGCTCACAGGTTCACCGTGACGCTGCGTCAGTCTGGGACCGCGTCGTACCGCGTGCTGGCTGGAGGTCGGCTCAGCAGGATCCGCACCCTCGCGGTCCGGAACCCGGTGCCAACGCTGAACGTTGTGGCCGATGGCCCAGGCCAGGCTCGGCTGTATGGCACCACGGCCAGTCCGGTGGCATCGGTCGTCCTCTTCCGGAAGACCGGGTCGCAGTGGTACTCGGTCGGCACCGTGCGTTCCGCGGCGTACCGGTACTCACGCGTCGTTTCGCAGTCCGGCTCGGCGACGTACCGGGTGGCGGTCGGCTCGCGGGTGAGTGCGAGCCGCACTGTCTCGGTCGACCCGGCGCAGGCCGTGCCGCCGCCGGGACTTGGGAACCCCATCGATCCCATCCCCACGCCCCCGGTCGACCCGACGCCCACGCCCACGCCCACGCCCACCCCGACGGTCGACCCCACCCCGACGGTCGACCCCACCCCGACGGTCGACCCCACGCCCACCGCCACGCCGCCGGTCGACCCCACGCCCAGCCCGACGGTCGACCCCACCGACCCCACCCCGACGGTCGACCCCACCGACCCCACCCAGACGGTCGACCCCACGCCCACCGCCACGCCACCGTCGGTCGACGCCTGCGGTGTGCAGCCGGTCAAGGCAGACGGCTCGCTGTGGAACTGCACCTTCGACGACGAGTTCTCGGGCACCGAGCTCGATCGCAGCAAGTGGGTCCCGCAGACCATCTTCAGCAGCGGCACCGACGCCAACTTCGCGTGCTACCTGGACTCGCCCGACAACGTCAGCGTTGGTGGCGGCTCCCTGAACCTGACGGTGCGCCAGGTGCCGGCGTTCCCGTGCGCGGGCCATGACAACCAGACGACCCAGTTCACCGCCGGCATGGTGACGACGTACTACAAGTGGAGCCAGCAGTACGGCCGGTTCGAGGCGCGGATCAAGACGACGGACTCAACGGTCGACGGCCTGCAGGAGGACTTCTGGCTGTGGCCCGACGTGCGCGAAGCTTCGACGGTTCTCTGGCCCGCGGCTGGGGAGATCGACGTGACCGAGATGTACTCCCACTACCCCGGCCTGGCGGTCCCGTTCCTGCACTTCACGGCGAACGACAACGGTGGCTCGGTGTTGACGGGTCCGTCGACGAACACGGCGTACTGCGCGGCGCAGCGCGGCGTCTACAACACGTTCACGCTGGAGTGGGGTCCGGACCGGATCGAGATCTTCGTCAACGGCAAGTCCTGCCTGGTCAACACCTCGGGTGACCCGGCGTTCAAGAAGAAATACATCATGGCGTTGACTGCGGCGCTCGGCACGACCGGCAACGAGTACACGCCGGCGACCCCGATCCCCGCGACCATGTCCGTGGACTACGTGCGGGTCTGGCAGTAAGCCGCAGGGTCTGGCCAGCGGGCTCGGTCCGTACGGCAGGATTGCGGCATGACGGCTCCGAGCTCGACCTGGTTCTCCGCTCCTGCCGATGCCGGCAAGCGGCTCGGCGAGGTGGGCTACCTCGCAGACACCGCGACTGCCACGACGACGTACCTCGCGGGAGCGCTTGAGAAGCCACTCCTCGTCGAGGGTCCGGCTGGTGTCGGCAAGACCGAGCTGGCCAAGGCGGTCTCCCGGGCGACGGGTGCGGACCTGGTCCGGCTGCAGTGCTACGAGGGACTCGACGAGGCGCGCGCGCTCTACGAGTGGAACTACAAGAAGCAGCTGCTCCGGATCCAGTCCTCGGGCGATCAGGAGTGGGAGAAGACGCATGACGACATCTTCACCGACGAGTTCCTGCTCACCCGGCCGCTGCTGACGGCCATCCGGCGCGAGCAGCCGACCGTGCTCCTCATCGACGAGGTGGACAAGACCGATGTCGAGGTCGAGGGCCTCCTGCTCGAGGTGCTCTCCGACTTCCAGGTGACGATCCCCGAGCTCGGCACCATCGAGGCCGTACGCCGACCGTTCGTGATCCTGACCTCCAACGCGACCCGCGAGCTGTCCGAAGCGGTCAAGCGTCGCTGCCTGTACCTGCACATCGACTATCCGGAGGCCGATCGTGAGCGCGACATCGTCCTCGGGCAGGTGCCCGGGATCGAGAAGAAGCTGGCCGGCCAGATCGTCGAGACGGTGCACAAGATGCGCGAGCTCGAGCTGAAGAAGTCACCGTCGATCGCGGAGACCATCGACTGGGCCCGGACCCTCGTCGCTCTCGGCATCGGCACGCTGGACAACGAGACGATCGACCGCACGCTCGGCGTACTCCTCAAGCACAGCACCGACCACGACCGCGCGATCCGCGAGCTCCGGTTGAGGGCACCCCGGAAATGACGCTGCTCGACCGGCACATCGAGTTCGTCGAGGCGCTGCGCCAGGCGGGTCTTCCCGTCTCGCTCGCCGAGGGCCTCGATGCGGCCGAGGCGATGACCCGGCTCGACATCTCCGACCGCGAGACACTCCGCGCCGGGTACGCCGCAACCGTGGTGAAGCGCCAGACCCACCGACCCGGCTTCGACACGATCTTCGACCTCTACTTCCCCTCTCTCATCGGCGAAGGCTCGATAGTCCGAGACGAAATGGCCCCGGATTCGGCTTCCGAAGGGCCAGAACGTCTCGGACTATCCGATAATCCTCAGGCGCTGGCGGACTTCCGTGAGCAGCTGGCGGACGCGCTCGCGGTGGGAGACGACGAGCTCCTCGGACAGCTGGCGCGCGAGGCGGTGCAACGCTTCGGGCTGATCAGGGGTCGACAGCCGGGCGAGCAGCGCTGGTCGTCGTACAACGTGATGAACCGGGTGTCGCCCGGTGAGCTGATCGACCGGGTCCTGAAGGGCCTGCTCGGCGATCTCGACGAGGATCCCGCGACGCGTCGGGCGATCGTGCGGCAGCTGGCGGCCTTCGAGCGCCTCGTCGACAGCGACGTACGGCGCCGGGCGGCCGAGGTCCGTGGCGCGGCGTACGTCGCCAGGACCGTGGTCCGTCCGAGCATCGAGAACCTCGACTTCACCTCGGCGCGCAAGAGTGACCTCGTGGAGATGCGTCGGGAGATCTATCCGCTGGCCCGTCGGCTCGCGACCCGGCTGAGCAAGGAGAAGCACTCCCGCCAACGCGGCGCGCTCGACTTCCGGCGTACCGTCCGGGCTTCGATCTCCACCGGCGGCGTACCGATGACGACGCACCACAAGCCGAAACGCCCCGGCCGCACCGATCTGGTCGTCCTCTGTGACGTCTCCGGCTCGGTGGCGAACTTCGCAAACTTCACGCTGATGCTCGTCTACGCCCTGCGCGAGCAGTTCCATCGGGTCCGGGCGTTCACGTTCGTCGACGAGATCCACGAGGTCACCGATCACTTCGAGATCGGCGCCGACCCGATCGACACGATGGCGTCGCTGGCGGCGAGCGCGGAGCACGCCTCGCTGTGGGGCCGCACCAACTACGGCCGCGCGTTCACCCGGTTCTCGGAGAAGTACGCCGAGGCGCTGACTCCGCGGACGAACCTCCTCGTGCTCGGCGACGCCCGGTCGAACTACTCCGACCTCGCGCTGCCGGTCGTGAAGGACCTCGTCTACCAGGCCCGCCACTCCTGGTGGCTCAACCCCGAGCACCAGCGGCACTGGGACACCGGCGACTCCGCCGCAAGGCAGTACGCCGAGCTGATCGCGATGAAGGAGTGCCGCAACCTCACCCAGCTCGGTGAGTTCGTCCACGACCTGGCGTGAGGATCCTTCGTCAACGCATCTGTCCGATAACGGTTGAGCCGGGTGACCGGCGACACGGCGGCCAAACGTGGACCTTGTCAGCCGCGGCCGACGTCTAACGAGAGAATGCCCCGGTGGGTAAGCAACGGATTGCAATGGCACTTGGATGCCTGGCGCTGGCGGCGGCCGCGGCAGGCTGCGGCAACACGCCGACCCAGCCCTACACCGTGGGGCCGGTCACCAAGGCTGACCTGATCACGCAGGGTGATGTGATCTGCGCCTCCAGCAACGCGAGGCTCATCACGGCCACGACGGTGTACTACACCAAGCACCACATCAACAGCCTGCAGCAGCCGACGGCCGCCCAGACCACCGAGCTGATCACGCTGATCCTGATGCCGATCGTCGAGCAGCAGGTCGCCGAGATCCGGGCGCTGGGCGCGCCTCCGGGCGACGAGAAGAAGGTGGCCGCGTTCCTGACCGCGACCGACCACGAGATCGCCGTCGCGAAGAAGCATCCGGCCAAGTTCGCCAGCGGCAAGGTCAAGTTCGCCGAGGCGAACAAGCTGGAGAAGAAGTACGGCTTCAAGGTCTGCGGCAAGGGCTGAGGTCCGGATCGGTCCGGTTGGCGAGATGCCCCGCGCGTGAGGCGATAGAGTTGTCTGCTCGGATGGATCGCTGACCGCCGAGTCGTAAGCCCGGAGGACACCCTTGAATGAAGACGTCGCTGCCCGCGAGATCTCGCGTGAGCAGGAGTTCGTCGACACCGTCTACCGCCAGCTGCAGGAGTCCACGAAGTCGGCTCAGGCACTGGCACAGGAAGGCATCGCCCGTGGGAAGCTCGGCCACGAGGGGGGCCTGGTCGAACGTGATGCGATGGTCTTCCAGGCGGCCCGCCGGATGGCCACGCTCGATGCCGCCCACGAGGGCCTCGTGTTCGGTCGGCTCGACATGCGGCCGGAGGTGGACACCGAGCCGCGGTACGTCGGCCGGATCGGGCTGCGCGACCAGAACCGCGATGTCCTCCTGATCGACTGGCGCGCGCCTGCTGCCGCCGTCTTCTATCAAGCCACCCACGCCGACCCGCACGGCGTCATTCGCCGGCGGATCCTGCGCAGCACCGCCGAGAAGGTCATCGGTGTCGAGGACGACCTGCTCGACGCCGAAGCCTTGACCGAGTCCGGTTCGGACCTGCCGATCGTCGGCGAGGGCGCACTGATGGCTCAGCTGTCCCGCGCCAGGGACCGGTCGATGCACTCGATCGTGGCGACCATCCAGGCCGAGCAGGACAAGGCGATCCGGGCGCCCAACAAGGGTGTCGTCTCGATCTCGGGTGGTCCCGGGACGGGCAAGACGGTCGTCGCCCTGCACCGCGCCGCCTTCCTGCTGTACGCCGACCGACGCCGCTACGAGACCGGTGGCGTGCTCGTCGTCGGCCCGTCCGGGGTGTTCATGCGCTACATCGAGCGGGTGCTTCCCTCGCTGGGCGAGACCGCTGTCGCACTGCGGTCCCTGGGCGAGGTCGTCGACGGGGTGAAGGCCTCTCGGCGCGACGATCCGGCCGTGGCTGAGATCAAGGGCGGCGCGGGGATGGCCGAACTCCTCCGGCGTACGTCGCGCCAGGCGGTGCCCGGATCGCCCCGTGAGTTCCGGGTGTTCTATCGCGACGACGTCATCGTGCTCGGCTCGCGCGAGCTCGGCGCTGTTCGCCGGCAGCTGCTGTCGATGGGCCTGCGCAACCGGTCGACGACCAAGGTTGCCTCGACGCTGATCGACGCGATGTGGCGGCAGGTCCGTGGCGAGCGCGGCCGCGAACGGACCAAGGAGGACTTCGCCGAGGAGATGCGGACCTCCGACGCCTTCTTGTCGTTCGCCGCGGAGTGGTGGCCGATCCTGGACGCCCCCTCGGTGCTCGCCTGGCTGCGCGACGGCGACTTCCTCGCCCGGGTCGCCGACGGTGTCCTCGATGACGAGTCGGTGCGGTTGCTCACCAAGTCGTGGGGCGACGACCTGTCGATCGACGACGTTCCGCTGCTCGACGAGTTGCGTTATCTGCTTGGCGATCCGCCGATCGTTGGAGACGCCGACGAGGACGTGCTCGGTCTTGCCGACACCTCCCTGCAGGAGGTCTTCACGGCCGCCGATCGCGAGTACGCCGGTCCGCGGGGCTGGCAGCCGCCGACCAACCGGGTCGAGGACGACGGCTTCGCGCACGTCCTCATCGATGAGGCGCAGGACCTGACGCCGATGCAGTGGCGGATGATCGGCCGCCGTGGCCGGACGGCCACCTGGACGATTGTCGGTGACCTCGCCCAGTCATCGTGGCCGGTGCCGGCAGAGGCCGCGTCGGCGCGAGCTGCTGCGCTCGGCGAGAAGCCGTTGCACGAGTTCCACCTGTCGAAGAACTACCGCAACTCCTCGGAGATCTATGCGTTCGCGGCCGCGTATGCGCAGCGGGTCGGCCTCGACGCCGACCTTCCGGACGCGGTCCGCTCGACCGGCATCGAGCCCGAGGCCGGCATCGTCGACGACCTCGAGTCGTCGGTCCGATCGTCGCTCGCTGCGCTGTCCGGAGAGGTGGCAGGCACGATCGGCATCGTCGTACCCGTGGCCCGTCGCGCTGAGGTCTCCGGCTGGGTCGCTTCGTGGCCAGAAGTTGCCGGCTCACTGGTCGGCGGAGCCGATGCGCGGGTCGTCGTCCTCACTGGGCTCGACACCAAGGGCCTCGAGTTCGACGGCATCATCGTGGTCGAGCCCGACGAGATCGAGCGGGAGTCCACGACCGGCAGGGCGACCCTCTACGTCGTCCTCACGCGTGCGACGCAGCGGCTGATCACACTCGCAACCGTGCGCTGACCAGTTCCCGATATGCGTGGAATCTGGCCTTTCTGCGCTATGGGCGCGGGTCTCGGCCCAGCGTAGGTTGGCGCCAACATTTCCGGGACTCGCAGGAGAAACTCGATGTCGAAAGTACGTATGCCCAAGCCCAGCGCTGCGCTGATCGTGGCGGTTCTTGCCTTGGTGCTGGCCACCACCGGCACCGCGTTCGCCGCCAGCTCGGCGATCGGCGACCACCTCATCAACAAGCACTCCCTGTCGGGCAACCGGCTTCGTGCGCACACGCTCACCAGCAACCAGATCAACATGAACGCGCTCGGCACCGTGCCGAAGGCGAACCTCGCCAACCACCTGCCTGCCCTCTCGTGGGTCCCGCTGAACCTCGAGAACGGTTGGCAGAACTACAACGGCGACGCACGTCCGCCGTCGGTGGCGATCGATGCGCAGGGGATCGTGCACCTGCGTGGCGCGATCCGGGTCACGACCCAGACCTCGACCGAGTTCGCCGTCCTCCCGGTGCCGTTCCGGCCCCTGGGTACGACCGTGTGGCTCACTGCCGACATGTTCGGCGGGACGACCGGGCGGGTCTACATCTCAACCGACGGCACCATGAATATCCAGGACGACCCAGGGTCGGCCAACTCGGCCAAGGGATTCACCAGCCTCGACGGGATCACCTACTCCCTGAGCTGAACGGTGTCGACCCGTCTGACCTCGCCCCAGGCTGACGCCCGGGTGCCCAGGCGGGTCGACCCCTTCGCGCAGGTGCCCTGACCTGGCCTGACCTCGCCTGACCTGGCATCGCGCGCCCGTCCCTCGATAACCCGCGCAAGCACTGGACTTGTGCAAGGTAGGTTTTCGGGCATGACCAGCCCCACACTGCCCGCTTCCGGGTCCGCCCAAGCCGCCCTCGAGCAGCTCGCGGGACATGAGGCCTGGGCGGTCATCCGGCTGCGCGACAGCGACACGGTCACGCTCGTGGGCGGGCCACTCAGCACCGCCGAGAAGATCGGCGACATCCCTCTGGAAACAGGAATTCCGTCCGGGGGCCGTCGGTTCGACCGCTTGGTGGCGGTTCCGTTCAGACAGGTCACCGAGCGCGGCTTCGTGGCTCACGACGACGGCGCGGCGCTGGCCGTCGTACGGATCGAGACCGAGCTGGAGATCCCGCTCGACGAGCTGGTGGCGGCCCTGCCCGACGAAGAGGTCGGTTTCGTCGACCCGGGCGGGTTCGAGACCAGCGACGACGACTATGCCGAGGTCGTCGAGCGGATCATCCACGACGAGATCGGCAACGGCGAGGGCGCCAACCTCGTGATCAGCCGGCACTACCGCGCCCAGCTGCACGAGTGGAACCGTGAGAAGGCGCTGACGGTTCTCCGCCGGTTGCTCGAACACGAGCGCGGCGCCTACTGGACCTACTGCTTCTGGACCGGCGACCGGTTCCTGATCGGCGCCTCACCCGAGCGGCATGTCAGCGTCACCGGCGGCGACGTCCGGATGAACCCGATCTCGGGGACCTTCCGGCTGCGCGGTGTCGAACCGGCAGCGCGCAAGGCGAAGCTGCTCGAGTTCCTCGCCGACGAGAAGGAGATCTATGAGCTCTTCATGGTCGTGGACGAAGAGCTGAAGATGATGTGCGAGATCTGCCATGAGGGTGGTCAGGTGCTCGGACCGTTCCTGAAGCCGATGTCCCATCTGGTGCACACCGAGTACCTCCTTGCCGGTCGCACCCGGTCCGACGTGCGCGACGTGCTGCGGGACACGATGTTCGCGGCGACGGTCACCGGGGCCCCGGTCGAGAACGCCTGCCGGCTGATCAAGGAGTACGAGACCGAGGGCCGCGGCTACTACGGTGGAGCACTCGCGTTGTTGGGACGCGACGCGTCCGGATCGCCAACGGCGGACTCCCCGATCGTGATCCGTACGGCGGAAGTCAGCCCGGACGGAGCGTTGAAGGTGACCGCCGGCGCCACCCTCGTGCGCGACTCCGACCCGCATTACGAGGTGGCGGAGACGGTGGCGAAGGCAGGCGGCATCCTGACCGCGTTCGGGCTGGTGCCGGGCGCGACCGGTGAGCCGTCCGATGTCGTTGCGCTGATGAGCGACGAAGACGTTTTGATCGCGCTGAACTCCCGCAACCAGCGGCTTTCCCGGTTCTGGCTCACCGACCAGTCGGGAGCGGCGCCCGCGCCGTCCCTGGTTGGCAAGAAGGTCGCGATCCTGCATGGCGAGGACGACTTCGTGAACATGCTGCGGCACGTGTTCTCGGTGTTGGGGATGAGCTCGACCGTCGTCCGCCACGAGGACTACGCGCCGGGCGCCTTCGACGGAGCCGACCTCGTCGTGGTGGGACCCGGGCCGGGAGACCCCCGGGACGCGGAGCATCCGAAGATCGCTGCCTTCCAGGCGGCGGTGGACGGCCTGCTCGCCTCGGAGCAGCCGTTTCTCGCGGTCTGCCTTGGACACCAGGTGCTGTGTGACCGGCTCGGGATTCCCCTTGCCTACAAGGACATTGTCTTCCAGGGCACCCAGTCGACGGTCTCGATCGACGGGCGTGATGAGAAGGTCGGCTTCTACAACACGTTCGTCGGAAGGGTCTCGACAAGCTCGACCACGGGGACAAGCTCGACCACCGGTGTGCTGCCCGACGGTGTGCGCGTCGAGACCGACGAGGCGACGGGCGACATCCACCTTGTCGCAGGCCCACACTTCCGCGGAGTCCAGTTCCATGCCGAGTCGATCCTGACCGAGAACGGGTTCTCCCTGCTGCGCAACCTGCTCGTCGATCTTCTCGGCTAGCAATGGCTGAACCTGTTGGAACCCGCCGGGTGCTGGTCGTCGACCACCACGACTCGTACACGTGGAACCTCGTCCACCTGGTCGCAGCGGTGACGGGGGTGCTGCCCGATGTCGTCGAGCACGACTCCTCACCGATGCTGACCGGCTACACCCATATCGTGCTCTCACCCGGACCGGGCCATCCGGCCTCGCCAGCGGACTTTGCCCTGGGAGACAAGGCATTCACCGTCGGCGTGCCGGTGCTCGGAGTCTGCCTCGGGATGCAGGCCCTGGTCACGACGTACGGCGGCACGGTGGACCGGATCGAGCCCGCGCACGGCGAGGTTGCCCTCGTGGACCATGACGGCACCGGCGTCTTCACCGGTATACCGACGCCGTTCGAAGCGGTTCGGTATCACTCGCTTGCGGCGCTCTCGGTACCCGACTCCCTGAGGGTGACTGCCACCTCGGCTGACGTCGTGATGGGAGTCGCACATCGGACCCTGCCCTTGTGGGGCGTGCAGTTCCATCCCGAGTCGATCCTCACCCAGCATGGCGCGCAGCTCGTGGCGAACTTCCTGGAACTGGCATGACCGGGTCCCCTGACGATGTCGTCGAGGAGTTCGCCCGTGTCGCGGCCACGAAGGACCGTTGTTTCTGGCTCGATGGCGGGGGGTCACGGCAGTGGTCAGGACGACGGTCTCTGATCGGCTGGCTCGATCCGGACGATGTCTCGCTCAGCTACGACGCAGCGCGGCGTGAGGTGACCCGGCACGCGGAGGGACGCTCAGAGGTGGTCGGTGACGCCATCTTCGACGTCCTCGAGGATCAGATGGCCGGCGACGATGCGAGCGTGCACTGGGTCGGCTACTTCGGCTATGCCTGTCGGCCGGACCTGCCGGCACGGCCCGCCGACGGCGTACCGGATGCGGTCTGGATGCGCGCGCGCAACGTCCGCTTCCATCAGCACGGCGCGACGGTGGCCGAGGTGGCCGAGACCGCGTCGGGTGTGGTCTCGACAAGCTCGACCACCGGCGACGGCTCGACCACCGTTCCGGACTGGTACGCCGAGGCGTTCCTCAGGGTCCAGGAGGAGCTGCATGCCGGCAACTCCTACGAGGTGAACCTGACCTACCGGCTGGCGATCGAGAGCGGGCTCGACCCCGTGACGGCGTACGTCCGGCTGCGCGAACGCAACCCGGCGCCGTATGCCGGTTTCCTCCGCCACCGCGGCACCCATCTGCTGAGCTCGTCACCGGAGCGGTTCGCCACGATCGACCGGCATCGCTGGGTGGAGACTCGTCCGATGAAGGGCACCACGGCACGCGGCGCCAGTCCGGAGGAGGACGAGCGGCTGCGCCTGCACCTGGCGAGCGATCCGAAGTTCCGGGCCGAGAACCTGATGATCGTCGACCTGCTGCGCAACGACCTGTCGATGGTCTGCGAGACCGGCACGGTCACGGTCCCCGACCTGATGAAGGTCGAGTCCTATGCCAGCGTCCACCAGCTCGTCTCGACCGTGCGCGGCCACCTCCGCGATGACGTGACCACGGTCGGCGCGCTGCGTGCGATGTTCCCCGCCGGCTCGATGACCGGAGCTCCGAAGCTGCGCACGATGCAGATCATCGATGCGGTGGAGACCACTCCGCGGGGCGTCTACGCAGGCGCGTTCGGCTGGATCAGCGGCGACGGGCGGGCCGACCTCGGCGTCGTGATCCGCTCACTCGTGGAACACGACGGCCAGTGGGAGCTCGGCACCGGTGGTGCCATCACCGTCCGCTCCGACCTGACCGAGGAGTACGCCGAGACCAGGTGGAAGTCCACCCGCGTGATCGCCGCGCTGGACGGCGAGGACTCAGGGCACTAGGAGGTCTTGGACTTCGCGTCGCTGCCGAGCTTGGCCTGCACCGTCGAGGTCTTGCCGCCGCGGATGTAGGTGATCTTGACGGAGTCGCCGGGACGGTGACCGCGGATGGTGGCGACGAGGGACTCGGAACCGTCGATGACCTGGTTGTCGACCTTGGTGATCACGTCGCCCTTCTGCAGGCCAGCTGCGCTACCTGCGGCACCCGATTCGAGGTCCTTGATCAGCGCACCCTGCTCGAGGGTGTTACCGGTGACGTCCGAGACGGTCGCGCCGAGGCGGGCGTGTGTCGGGGTCTGGTGGTTGATCAGCTGGTTCACGATCGGCAGCACCTCGTTCATCGGGATCGCGAACCCGAGACCGATGGAGCCGCCTTCACTGCTCGAGTCCGTCGAGTCCGAGGTCCGGATCGAGGAGTTGATGCCGACCACCTCGCCGGACATGTTCACCAGCGGTCCACCGGAGTTGCCCGGGTTGATCGCGGCGTCGGTCTGGATCGCGGGGTACGTCGTGCTGAGGCTCGTTGTCGACGGAGTCGGCTGCTGCGGCTGGCTCTGGCCCTGACCGAAGCCGAACGGGTCACTGTTGCCGAAGGGGTCGCTCTGCTGCGGCGCCTGGTCCTGGCTCGAGTCGACCGAGACCGGCCGGTTGAGCGCGCTCACGATGCCGGAGGTGACGGTGGCGTTCAGCCCGTACGGCGAGCCGACAGCGACCACCGACTGGCCGACCTGAAGGGCGGAGGAGTCGCCGATCACGGCGGGCTTGAGGTCGGAGACGCCCTCTGCCTTGATCACCGCGAGGTCGGTGACGGGGTCGGTGCCGACAACGGTCGCCTTGACGGCCGAGCCGTTGTTGAAGTTGACCGAGATCGTGCCCTTGGCGCCGGCGATCGCGACGACGTGGTTGTTCGTGAGGATCTCGCCGTCGCTCTTCAAGATGATGCCCGAGCCGGAGCCCGACTCCTGCGAGCCGGTGACGTTGATCTTCACCACCGACGGGAGCACGTTGGCTGCAACCTGCTGGACCGTGCCGGACTTGTCCGAAGCGGAGCTTGCCGTGACGGGACTGTCCGCGGACGCCACCTGGGAGGTTGAAGAAGGGGAGTCATCCCCCTTCCAGGCGTCGTACCAGGCAGATCCACCAACCCCGGCCGCGCCCCCGATAACGAGGGCTCCGGCCAGGATCGCCGCCGTCGTGGCTCCCGTTCGACGCGCGGGTGCGGTCGCGCTTGTCGAGGGAGCCGGGTTTTGAAACGGCGGAAGTGGCCGGGTTTCGTCGGCCGGGGTCGGTGACTGCATGGACGAGTAGAGCCCGGCATCCGACTGCTCACGTCGGGGGACATTTGGGTCAGATACTGGGTAGTTCTCCTCGTCCATGTCCTTCATCATGCTGGCGGATCCTGAGAGCGACCTTTGAGTCGGCTACGACCGGGCCAAGACTTCTGGAGGCGCTGGACTGCCGGGCACCGAGAACCAGAAACCGGCCCCGCCGCGCGGGCCGGTGCCGGCGCGGACGATCCCTCCGTGCCTCTCGGCGACGGCTCGCACGATCGACAGCCCGAGTCCCGACCCCGACATTCCACGCGATTCGGCCGATCGGTAGAACCGGTCGAAGACGTGGGGCATGTCGGCCGACGAGATGCCCTTGCCCTGGTCGCCGACGAGCAGGGTTCCCTCGCCGAGGTGCACGGTGACGATGCCGCCGTCGGGGCTCCACTTCACGGCGTTGTCGAGAAGGTTGGTCACCGCACGCTCGAGGGCGGAGGAGTCCCCGGTCACCCACCACGGCTGCAGCTGTACGTCGAAGCTGACCGTGGCTGCGCGCCGGCGTACCCGCGTCACGGCCTGGCCGACGACGGCCGCCAGCTCGACCGGCTCGACCTGGGTCGTGATCGGCTCATCACGCGCCAGCTCGACGAGGTCGCCGATCAGGGTCGTCATCTCGGAGATCTGGGCGCGGACGTCGTCGAGGAGCTCGTTGCGCGACTCGACCGAGAGGCCCGCGCCCTTGTCGGCCTGCACAAGCAGGTCGAGGTTGGTGCGCAGCGAGGTCAGCGGAGTGCGCAGCTCATGGCCGGCGTCCGCCACCAGCTGACGTTGCCGGTGCTGCGACGCCGACAGGGCGGTCAGCATGGCGTTGAACGCATACGAGAGCCGGGCCACCTCGTCATTGCCCTCGATCGGGATCGGGTCGAGGCGCTCGGTGCGGGCGATGTCCTCGACGGCACGAGTGAGCCGGCGTACGGGCCGCAACCCGCTGCGAGCCACCGCCCAACCGGCGAACCCTGCGACGATCACGCCGACGATGCCGAAGAGGAGCATCACCAGGCCGAGCCGGCTGAGCAGCTGGTCGGTGGGGTTCAGCGACTCGGCGAGGATCAGCGCCTGGTCGTGGTCCACGTGCACGGCGACGACCCGGTAGCGGTTCCCGTCGACGACGTCGGTGCGGGCCGACTGCTGGGAGACGCCGTTGGCGACATCGATCTCGGGGGTGCCGACGAACGAGCTGGACGGACTGCCGGCGATCGTGGCCAGCGGAGGGTTGGTCGAGGTGTCGAGCGAGATGATCTGCACCTGCGCAGCACCCATGAACTCCGACGGGATCTTCATGTTGGTGAGCTGGGCAAGGTCCGGCATCTGGGCGACTGCCGTCGCGCGGTCCCGGAGAGAGTTGTCGAGCGCGCTCATCGTCTGCGTCCGCACCGTGGCGTACGCCGCCACCGCGACAGCTGTCACCGCGAAGCCGACCGCCATCGTGGTGAGCAGCGTGACCCGGCTCGCCAGCGACTGGCGATAGTGCAGTGTTGCCCAGCTGTTGCTCACGTGCGGACCGTCAGCTGCTTTCGCGCAGCACGTAGCCCACGCCGCGGACGGTGTGAATCAGGCGTGCCTCTTCGTCGGCTTCCGTCTTGCGGCGCAGGTACCCGACGTACACCTCGAGCGAGTTCGCGGTCGTCGGGAAGTCGAAGCCCCAGACCTCCTCGAGGATGAACGACCGCTCGAGCACCCGGCGAGGGCGACGCATGAACAGCTCGAGCAGGGTGAACTCGGTGCGGGTCAGCTCCATCAGGCGGGCGCCCCGGTGTACCTCCCGGCTGGCGAGGTCCATCGTCATGTCCGCGAACGCCAGCACCTCGGTGCTGTCGCGCTCTTCGGGAGTGACCCGGCGCATCATCGCGCGCAGCCGGGCCAGCAGCTCCTCGAGCGCGAAGGGCTTGGTCAGGTAGTCGTCCGCGCCCGCATCCAGGCCCTCGACGCGGTCGCCGACGGCGTCGCGTGCGGTCAGCACCAGGATCGGTACGTCGTTGCCGACGGAGCGCAGCGCGCGGGTCGTCTCGATGCCGTCGAGTCTGGGCATCATCACGTCCATCACCACCGCGTCGGGGTTGATGCCGCTGATGCCGGCCAGTGCCTCGGCGCCGTCCGACGCCAGCGAGACGACGTATCCGTTGAACTCGAGTGAGCGCCGGAGCGACTCGCGCACGGCCCGGTCGTCGTCGACGACGAGTACGTGTGGCTTGGGAGGGGACGTCGGATTCACGACCCAAGCCTGCCATCTCGCCCTGAGACACCGCTGAGGATCAGCCGGACCGCCCCAGGTGGGCTAGCAGCCGGGTGGACGCCGACGGGTCGTCAAGGTCGGCCGGGTCGATCGGGTTCGCGAACCGGTGCGGCCGATCGGCGGTCGTGACCAAGTCGAGTGCGACGTCGTACAGGTGGGCGGCGAGGTCCTCCGGGATGGGCCGATCGATGCCGCACGCCTGGGCGACGTCCCAGCCGTGCACGCTGATCTCGAGCGCTCCGACGGCGGCCAGCGGTCCCTCGCCGAGGGCGGCGTCACCGACCCCGATGGGCGCGCACGTGATCCGGGAGGTCCAGGCCCCGAGCGCGACACAGGCGCGGAGCTTGAGCGACTCGACGAGACGGTCGGCCTCAGGCAGGCCGCGGACCGGGGCCAGGTCGACGTACCCGATCTCCGCCGCCTCGGTGAACGCGGCGAGCGAGTCGTTCATGTGCTCGAGCAGAGCCTGGAGGTCCCACCGCGCACACGGCGTCGGTGCCGACAGCTCGGTCTCCGCGACGAGCGCGAGGCAGCCGCGGGTGTAGTTGATCGCCCGGTCGAGGAGCGCGATCGGTCTCGACGGAGCCAGTTGCGAACCCACGGCGTCAGCCGGCGATGGACGGGCTCGACCAGTCCGCCGGAAGTGTGGCGGGCAAACCGAACGTCTCGAACAGCCGTGGCTCGAAGAACGCCGCGACGCGGGTGACCTCGTCGCCCTCGATGGTCAGCACCTGCAGGTGGAACGGCACGAAGTGGCCAGCCTCCTGGCGCATGTAGAGGCCGTACGCCGGCTGTCCGTTGGCGACCGTGGCGACCATTGGCATGTCGTGCACACCGCCGGGGCACTGGGTGTCGATCAGGGCACCGATGTTCTCGGCGCCGAGGTACCAGCCGGTGAACGGCGGCATCTCCCAGACGGCGTCCTTTGCGAGCATCTTCACCAGGGTGTCGACGTCCTTCTCCCAGAACGCGGCGACGTAACGGTCGAGCATCTCGCGCAGCCTGGGCGTCAGGTCGTCCTCGACGGTCGCCTCGCTGAGCTGCTGCGCGGCGAGCTGCGCGTGGGCACGCTGCAGGGCGCTGTTGACGGCCGCGGTGGAGGTCTCCAGCGCCTCGGCCACCTCGCTCGCCTTCCAGCGGAGCACGTCGCGCAGGATGAGGACGGCTCGCTGCCTGGCAGGCAGGTGCTGCAGCGCGGCGATGAAGGCGAGTCGGATCGCGTCGCGGTTGCCGACCACCCGGGCCGGATCGATGTTCGCGACGTCGACCATGACGTCGGGGACCGGCTCGAGCCAGGGCACCTCGGTCCCCTCCACGAGCTCGTCGCCCGCGTAGGATCCCGGCGCGCCGAGCCCGGTCGGGAGCGGACGACGGCCCTTGCCCTCGAGCGCGGTCAGGCACACATTGGTCGCGATCCGGTAGAGCCAGGTGCGCACCGAGGAGCGCGCCTCGAAGTCATGGAAGGCTCGCCACGCGCGAAGGTAGGTCTCCTGGACCATGTCCTCCGCGTCGTAGACGGAGCCGGTCATCCGGTAGCAGTGCGCCATCAGCTCGCGGCGGTACCGATCGGCAAGCTTGGGGAACTCGGCCTCGGTTGTCTCTGGGGTTGTCTCTGGGGTTGTCTCTGGGGTCACCTCGGGAGTCATCTCGGGCGCCGTCTTCAGCTGAGTCATCTGCTGCTCCTCGGGTCTGGGCCGGCCTTGGTCAACTCTAGGCATGGGTACGGACCACTGCGCCCCTGAGAACTCATCGCCTCGTGGCCGATTAGTTCTCGCAACGGCCGCAGTCAACCTCTTCGACACGTCGTCCACGACCGGCGGCCGCAAGGTGCTGCCGGTTCGTCACTGACCAGCTGGGGTCTCGACCGCGCCCGACCGCCAGCCTGCAAGGAGAAACTCATGTCCCGGATGATCTTCATCAACCACGCGGTCGCCGATCTCGCGAAGTCGATCGAGTTCTTCACCGCCCTCGGCTTCACGTTCAACCCGGCGTTCACCGACGACAAGGCAACCTGTCTGGTGATCAACGACCGGGCGTTCGTGATGCTGCTGACGACGTCGTTCTTCGACGGCTTCCACGACAAGCAGACCGCGGACGCGATGACGACCACCGAGACACTGCTGGGGCTCAGCGCGGGATCGAGGGAAGAAGTGGACGACCTCTGCAACCGGGCGTTCGCGGCCGGTGGGGTGCAGTCGACGGAACCCAACGACCAGGGCTTCATGTATGGCTGGGGATTCCAGGACCTCGATGGCCACCTGTGGGAGGTCATGTGGATGGACCCGCAGGAGAGTCCCGCCTAGGAGACCTGCTCCACGAGCACGCCCTTCAGCGCTTGTCGGGATCCGGCAGCACGGCCTCGAAGATCATCGAAGCGATCGAGATGACGATCGCGGCCCAGACCGCGGTCCAGAATCCCTCCACGTGAAAGTTGAGACCGACGGAGTCAGCGATCTTGCTGGTCAGCAACAGCATCAGGGCGTTGATCACGAAGAGCGCGAGCCCGAGCGTGAGGATGATCAGCGGGAACGAGAAGAACTTCACCACCGGCTTCACGAACGAGGTGATGATGCCGAAGATCGCACCGACGATGACCAGCGTGACAACCCTGTCGGTCGTGGTGGCGCCGGTGAGCGTGATCCCGGTGAACAACCAGATCGCGACACCGAGGGCGAGCGCGTGGACAGCGAGCCAGACGACGTACTTCATGCACTCAAGCCTAGGGCTTGGGCACTGACGCACTCGCCGACAGCGGTCGGAGGCTCAGGAGGCACTCACCACAGAAGCGATCATCGACACCTCGGCGTGCTCCAGATGCGCCAGGAGCTCGGCATCGGCTTCGACGAGATGTCCGCGTTCGAGCAGCCGGACCAGCGCGGCGTGGGACTGCACCTGCTCGGCGGCATTTCGGCGGACCCGGTCGACGCGGGCGAGCGCGAGCTTGATCTCGGCGTACAGCGCGTCGGCCATCGCGGTGAGTCGTGCCGACTCGGCCAGCCCGACGAACGCGCGATGGATGTCGAGATGGGAAGCGGTGAGCTCGACGCTTGATGCGCGGGTCTGGGCGAGCTCGGTGAACTGCGTGAGAGCGGTTCGTACGGCGTCCCGGGACGCCTCCGAGCAGTCGTTCCAGCGCGCGACGCCGGCCGTCTCGAGCACGAGTCGAGCTCGGCAGATGTCCCGGATCGCAGCAGGGTCGATGTCCCGCACCTGGGTTCCCCGGTTGGGGTTCCGGACGGCGAGGCCTTCGGCGACGAGGATGCCGAGCGCCTCGCGGACCGTCGACCTGGAGACGCCGAGCGAGTCGGCCAGGGCCACTTCGCGCAGCGGAGTCGCGGGCTCGATCTCGCCCTCGAACATCGCGCGCCGGAGTTCGTCGACGACCCGGTCGACGGTGGTGACCGGCTCGAGGCTGAGCGAAGCGAACGCGTTGTCGGGCATCTCACTGGAGATTGTCCGACAAAAACTTGCGAAGCGCCTCCCCCCGCCGCACACTGGGATTGTCCGACAATCGGGCAATTCTTGCGCAACCACCTGGGAGGGACGTCATGGGATCCGAACTGCACACCGAGGGCCTCGAGACTGGTCTCGACTGGGGACGTCACTACCTGATGGTCGAGCCGAACCATTTCCGGGTCGACTACACGATCAACCCGTTCATGAACCTCAACGACCAGCCCGACCGGCACCGGTCCCGCGAGCAGTGGATCGCGATCATCGGGGCCGTTGAGGCCGCCGGCGGCTCGGTCGACGTACTCCCGCAGCTGCCGGCCGCCCCGGACATGGTGTATGCGATGAACCTCGGCCTTCCCCTCCAGGACGCCGACGGTTCGCCGCGCGTCGTGTTGTCGCACATGCGTTACCGCCAGCGCCGGATCGAGACTCCGGCCGCCGACGCGTGGTTCGCCGAGCACGGTTACCTCCGGCACACGGTCGGCGCCGACGGCGTGGGTGCGCACTTCGAGGCCGGTGATGCGTTCGCGTGGCGGGGCGACCTGGTCGTCGGCTACGGCCCACGCACCGAGGAGCTCGGCCTCAAGCACCTGGCCAACGAGCTCGGGGTGACCGTCCGCGGCTTCCGGATCACCCACCCCGGGATGTACCACATGGACCTCGGCTTCTGCCCACTCGACGGGACCCGCGCGATGGTCTGCCCGGCGGCGTACGACGACGACTCGGCCGCCGCGCTGCTCGCACTGGTGCCCGACCCGCTGGTGCTCTCCGAGGAAGAGGCGCTGACGTTCTGTGCCAACTCGATCGTGGTTGGCAAGACCATCGTGATGCCCGCCTGCCCCGGCCGGGTGCGCGCCCAGCTCGAGGAGTGGGGCTTCACGATCGTGATCGTCGACGTCTCGGAGTTCCTCAAGGCCGGCGGCGCGATCCGCTGTCTGACCAACCCTCTCGACGTTCGCATCGGGCGGGACCTCGCGCCGGTCGCCGGCGGTCGGGTGCTGTTGGCCTAGGCACCTGAGCCCCTAGGTCACGAGTGGTGGCTCGACCGGCTGCCCCACGCGCGCGGACTGTGCGATCAGGATGCCGGCGACCACCGCGACGCAGCCGATGACGGCGATTACGCCGAGCGACTCACCGAACCACGCCCAGCCGAGCGCGGAGACCCCGATCGGCTCGAGCATGGCGAACATCGTGACCGTCGTGGCCCGCACGAAGGACAGTGCAGAGAGCTCGGCGAAGAACGGGACGACGGTGCCGAGCAGAACGACCCAGGCGAGGACCAGCCACAGCGGCGCCGACCAGCCCGAGAGCCGGCCGAGCAGCGACACGTGGTGTCCGAGCAGGGCGGTGTCGAAGCTGGTCACCGGTGACGCGATGTTGATGGCGACAGTGGCGACACCAAACGACCAGAGGACCATCCGCATCGGGTCGAGCTGGGTCACGCTCGCCTCGCCGAGCAGGAAGTAGCACGCGAAGCAGATCGCGGCTGCCAGGCCGGCGGCGATGCCGACCGAGTTGAAGTGCGCGCCACTCCACACCTGCGTCGCAGCCGCGAGGCCGACGATCGCGAGCGAGAGCCCGACCCAGAGCCGGGGCCGGACCTCCTGCTTCTGCACCACTCGCGCCCAGAGCGCAACGAGGATCGGGGCCTGGAACTCCAGCAGCAACGCCATCCCGACCGGCAGCCGGTCGATGGCCATGAAGTAGGTCCACTGCAGCACGGCGACCCCGATCACGCCATGGGCGATGACCAGTGCGAGCAGCCGGCCAGACGGCGGCCGCAACGCCGTACGTCGGAACAGCGCGGCGACCAGCAGCAGGACCAGGAAGGTGAAGGTCACCCGCACCGTGGTGAGCATGGTCGGATCGACGCCGTGCCGCAGCGCGACCCGCGATGCCCCCGCGTTGATGATGAACAGCGCCGCGCCGAGCACGACGAGGCCGATGCCTAGGGCGGGCTTCGGCGTATGCATCAGGTCACTCTAGGGATGCGGGCATCTAAGGTGCAGAAGTGACCTCTGACGCCCCCTCACCTCGTGCCGCGCTGGCCGGCATCCCGGCGTACGTCCCCGGCAAGCCGCCCGTCGCGCGCCCAGGCGTCACGACGTACAAACTGTCATCGAACGAGAACCCCTACCCACCGCTCGACGGCGTGATGGAGGCCGCGACGAAGGCGGCGTCGGTGATGAACCGGTACCCCGACATGGGCTGTGCGGCGCTCTACGCGGCTCTCGCCGACAAGCTCGGCGTGCCGGCCGACAACCTGGCCGCGGGCACCGGGTCGGTCGCCGTGCTCTACCACCTGCTGCAGGCGTACTGCGATCCCGGCGACGAGGTCGTCTACGCGTGGCGATCGTTCGAGGCGTATCCGATCGCGGTGACGGTCTCAGGTGCGGTCAACGTCGCAGTGCCGCTGACGACCGATGCCCGGCACGACCTCGATGCGATGGCGGCGGCCGTCAACGACCGGACCAAAGCCGTGATCGTCTGTACGCCGAACAACCCGACCGGGCCCTCCGTCACGCACACCGAGATGGCTGCCTTCCTCGAGAGGATCCCGAGCCGGGTGCTCGTCGTGATCGACGAGGCCTACCAGGAGTTCGTCCGGCAGGACGACCGGATCGACGCACTCGCCTTCTGTCGCGCGCGATCCAACGTGGTGGTGATGCGGACGTTCGCCAAGGCCTACGGGCTGGCCGGCCTTCGGGTGGGGTACGCCGTCGCGCCGGAGCCGATCGCCGCCTCGATCAGGGCGTGCGCGCTGCCCTTCGGGGTCTCGACGGTTGCGCAGGCCGCGGCGGTCGCCAGTCTCGAACGCGAGGCGGAGCTGTTCGAGCGGGTCGACGCGATCGTCGCCGAACGGGTCCGGATGGTCGCCGCGCTGAAGCGGCAGGGCTGGGACCCGCCGGACGCCCAGGGCAACTTCGTCTGGTTCGAGCTCTCCGCTGACCGAGCCGGTCGAGACCGGACCGCCGACTTCGCCGCCGCAGCAGACCTGGCAGGCCTGATGGTCCGGCCGTTCGCCGGTGAGGGCTGCCGGGTCACCGTCGGGGAGCCAGCGGCCAACGACGTACTGCTCGAGGTGGCCGCAAGGTTCCGGACTGGCTGATTCGTACCGGTGCCTGAACTGCCGAGGTTGTCAAATCCCTGCGGCGGCTGGCGAACAAGGTGTAGACAGCCAATGCCGTCGACGTAACCCCACCGGCTTCGTCGCGTTTTGCGGTATGTCCTGTCTTGATCCGAAGGGTGGCGCATGTCCACGTCCGGCCGTTCCGTATCCGCTTTCTCTCGCCTGTTCGGCGTCCTCATGCTGGCGATCGCCATTGCCCTCGTCGGCGTGCCGGCACAGGCGTCGGTCGCCTCCCAGGCCAGGTCCGCTGATGCGACGTTCGTCATCGACCTGCTGCTGCCGACGATCTCCGGAACGTCCACGATCGGCTCGACGCTGACGCTGGACCCGGGAGTCTGGACACCGGCCGACGCGACCCTCACCTACCAGTGGTACTCCGACACGACCGCTATCGCGGGCGCGACCGGACTCACCTACAGCCCAGGCCTGAGCGACTTCAACCACAAGATCTCGGCGACCGTGACCGGCGCGAAGACCGGAGCATCACCCAGCGCGGTCCTCACCGCCCAGACAGGGCCGATCGCCCTGCTCATCGGCGGGTCGTCCTCGCCTGCGTCAACGGCGCCACCCGTGATCGACGGCCACGCGAAGGTCGGTTCGACCTTGACTGCGACGACCGGGAGCTGGAGCGCGAACGGCACGTTCATGTACCAGTGGCTGTCGGACGGCGTGGTGATCCGTGGGGCCAACCTGGCGACCTTCATCCCGACCTCCACCGAGCAGGGCCAGGCAATCTCGGTGCGCGTCTACGACACGGCCTCGGGTCTGACGGGAAACGCCACCTCGGCGGCAACTCAGGACGTGGTCGCTCCCGACATCACCAACTCGACCATTCCGGTGGTCTCCGGGCAGCCAGCAGTCGGCTCGACCCTGACGGCGACGACAGGCACCTGGACACCGGAGCCCACCACGTTCTCCTACCAGTGGAACGCTGACGACGTAGGGATCACCGGCGCAACGGCGAGCACCTTCGCGCCGACAGCCAACCTGGTCGGTCGGCAGATCTCGGTGACCGTCACGGCTCACAAGAGTGGGTCCGCGGACGCGACCGCGACCTCGGCGAAGACGGCGACCGTCCAGGCGGTCGCGGTGCCGGCGGAGAAGAACCTCACGGTGCCGACGATCACCGGCGTCGCTCGGGTCGGAGTCCTTCTCACCGCGTCCCAGGGCACCTGGGACCCCACGCCGTCGACCGTCACCTACCAGTGGTTCGCGAACGGCGCGGCACTGTCCTCGGCCAGCGCCCCGACGTTCGTCGTCCGACCGGCACAGGTCGGCCGCACCATCACGGTGCGCGTGACGGCGACCAAGACCGGGGTCGGCACCGCACAGGCAACCTCGAAGGCAACGGCCCGGGTCGCCAAGGCGAAGCCGGTCTACAAGGTCTTCACCGCTTCGCGCGCCAAACACCAGCTGGTCATCTTCCTCACGGTCTCCGCGCCCGGAGTGCCAGTGCCCGGCGGCAAGGTGGGTGTCCGGCTGGGCAGCAGGGTCTTCCCGACGCTGACCGTCCGTAACGGCCACGCCCAGGTGACGCTGAACAACGTGGCGTCCGGAAACCGCAAGCTGCGGCTCTCCTACCTCGGTACGTCGACGGTTGCGGCCGCCACCAACCTCCGCACGGTGCACGTTCGCTGAGATCTGGGTTCGGGCCGTTGTGCTGCTGGTGATTGAGTAGGAGCATGCAGCACGACACGACGTCCGTCGAGAAGGACGAGTCCTTCGAACGCGACATGACCTACATCCCTGACCGGATCACCAAGGACGCCAGGGTCCCCGAGGACGGCTCGGATGCGCCGACCTGGCCGGTCGAGGCCGGGCGTTATCGGCTCGTCGCGGCGAAGGCCTGCCCGTGGGCGAACCGCGCGATCATCGTGCGCAGGCTCCTCGGCCTCGAGGACGCGATCTCGATGGGGCTGTGCGGTCCGACGCACGACAAGCGCAGCTGGACGTTCGACCTCGACCCCGGCGGTGTCGACCCGGTGCTCGGCATCGAGCGGATCCAGGAGGCGTACCTCAAGCGCTTCCCGGACTACCCGCGCGGCATCACGGTGCCCGCGATCGTCGACGTGCCCACCGGTGGCGTGGTCACCAATGACTTCCCCTGGATCACGCACGACTTCTTCTTCGAATGGCGTGACCACCACCGGCCGGATGCTCCGAACCTGTGGCCTGACGAGGTCCGCGAGGAGATGGAAGCCGTGATGAAGCGCGTCTTCACCGAGCTCAACAACGGCGTCTACCGCTGTGGCTTCGCTGGTTCCCAGGCGGCCTACGAAACGGCCTACGACCGGCTGTGGGTCGTGATGGACTGGCTCGAGGAGCGGCTGGCGGACCGGCGTTACCTGATGGGCGATGCGATCACCGAGGCCGACGTGCGGCTGTTCACCACGCTGGCTCGCTTCGACGCGGTCTATCACGGCCACTTCAAGTGCAACCGGAACAAGTTGACCGAGATGCCGGTGCTGTGGGCCTACGCGAGGGACCTGTACCAGACGCCGGGCTTCGGCGAGACGATCGACTTCGACCAGATCAAGACGCACTACTACGTCGTACACACCGAGCTGAACCCGTCAGGCATCGTGCCGAAGGGTCCGGAACGCGAGTCCTGGTTGACGAAACACGGGCGGGACCAGCTGAGCTGATCTCGGCCGGCCTCCATCAGGTCAGTAGAGGTCGCACTGATAGCCGCCACCGGAGCGCGTGTAGAGGTGGCCGCACCAGTACCACTTGGTCTTCTCGAAGTAGCCCTGGTAGCGGACGACGCCGTCGCTGCGGATGTACTTCTGGCAGACCCCGTGCAGGTCGATCTCCTGGAGCGAGGAGTTGACCCAGCACGCGAACTGGTAGCCGGACTTCGCGTAGCTCTGGGGTGGGTAGCCCGGTGCCGAGCTGCCGTTGTAGTGGCGGGCCTGGCTGCAGGCCGGCACGTTGCGATAGCTCGGGTTGTTCGTGCCGCCCCTGGCGTACGACGCGACCACCCAACCCCACTTGCCCTGGTCGCTCTCGGTGTAGGCCCAGTGGTTGTTGGAGTAGCTGTCGACCTTGACCGTCTTGCCGACGTGCTGGCAGAGCACCCAGTTGGTGCCGGTGTGGATGGTGCCGACCTTGGTGCCAGAGCCGTTGTAGACGGGCGTGGTCTCGAACCAGCCGCAGTTGTACTCCTTCTGGCCGTGGATCGTGTGCCCGTTGTCGCTGCACGGAACACTGACCGACACTGCCTGGGCGGTCTGCGGGAGACCGAAGATCGCAGCCAGTGCGACCAGGAGCGGTGCCAGTACGCCGATCTGCGCGCGTCGTTTCGTCATCGCGGTCAACTCCTCGAGAAAGTCCGACGACCGCCCCTGCGGCCACTCATACGATGCCAGGACCGGGCGAGAAGTTCTCAGTCGACGGGATCCGGTGCCGCGGGCACAGCTGGCACAGCGGGCAGTGGTGGCGGTGGGGCCACCGTCGGTCTTCGCGGCCTCTCGACCGAGATCACGATCGCCACCGCGGCCACGATGATGCCGCCGCCGATCAGTACCGCATGGGTGACGGGCTCGCTCAGGATGATGCCGCCGAGGATCACGGCGACCACCGGGTTGATGTAGGCGTACGTCGCGACCAGCGAGATCGGTGCGTTCGACAGCAGCCAGACGTACGCCGTGAACGCGATCATCGACCCGAAGACGACGAGGTAGCCCCAGGCGAACCAGATCTTTCCGGAGTACGCGCCGAGGTGCAGCCGCTCGCCCTTGATGGTCCCGATCACGAGCAGCATCACGCCGCCGGTCCACATCTCGTGCACGGTCATCACGAACGCGTCCCTGGGAAGCGTCAGCCGCGGCTGCACCCACGAGCCGAAAGCCCAGCAGGTGCTGGCGAAAAGCACGATCAGCGAGGCACCGAGCGGCACGTGGGAGTTGGTCCCGCGGTCGGCGAGCACCAGGTAGCCGAGACCGACGAAGCCGAGCATCACGCCGAGCACGGTGAGCCCGCGTGGCCGGTCGCCCGCACTGAACCGGAAGATCGTGATCATCAGTGGTGCGATCGCGATCAGCAAGGCGGTGACGCCCGAGGGAGCGCCAAGATCCTCGCCGACCGAGACCATCCCGTTGCCCAGCACGGGCAACATCAGGCCGAGGAACGCGCAGCCGGCCAGCTGCCGGCGGGTGACCCGGAGCCGGCGTACCCCTCCCTTGAACGAGAGCAGGATGCCCAGCAGGACGGCGGCGGTGAAGTAGCGGCTCCCCATCCCGACCATCGGCGGCGCCTGCTCGACGTACACCCGGATGGCGAGGTACGTCGATCCCCAGACGATGTAGACCACGATCAGTGCGATCACGATCAGCCCCGCAGCGGCAGGCACCTTGGTCTGAGCCGGATCGGAGGCTGTCGCAGTGCTCACGCACACCATCCTCGACCACAGGCGCTGCCAGCGCACCGCGATTTCCCGCCAATGCAGGCTGGCTCAGTCGTCGGTGAGCGAGGCCTTCAGATGGGCGAGCGACGCTTCGAGGTCCTCGGCGGAGAAGGTCGGTACGTCGTACTTGCGGAGGTTCTCCGCAGAGGTGCCTGTCCAGTCGTAGGTGAGCGTCACCTCGGTCTTGCCCTTCTTGGTCAGCGCCAGCTCATAGCGCCACTCCCAGCCGAGCGGCTCGCCGTCGGCCGGGGCGGTGCGCCACGCGATCACCCGGCTGGGCTTGTAGGCCGTGACGTGGTTGTCGGTCTGGTAGCGGGCGCTGCCGTCGGCGCCCTTCATGTTCATCCGGAAGACCTGCCCGACCTTGGTGATCGGTGAGGTGTTGGCGTCCGAGAGGACCATCCCGGACGCGTCGGTCTGCGGGTGCTTCTGAGGTGTCGCGAGGATGTCGAAGACGCGACCCGGCGAGGCCTTGATCTTGGTGCTGACCTTGATCCTGGTGTCACTCATTTCGAGACCGCGTCGGACTCGGCGGCCGCCTTGAGGCGTGCCAGCGTCTTCCGGATTCCTTCGCGGTTGCGGGTCGGAAAGCGCAGCGACCTCATCATCAGCAGGGGTCCGCCGCTCGCGCGGGAGTAGTCGAAGGTCTCGGTGACGATGGTCGTGTCGCCCTCCGTGACGAGCGCGTAGCCCCATCGCGCCGGCCCGATGTGCTTCCACGCGATCGAGCGGTCCTCGTCGTAGTCGACGACCCAGTTCTTCATCCGGTACGGCGCTCCGAACATCTTCATCTGCGTCCGGAAGTGCGCGCCCGACGACAACCGGTCCGGGCCACTGACCATGCCGCGCACGGTTCCGGACCCGTCGATCCGGGAGTGCTGACGGGGATCGGCGAGGATCGCGAACACCACCTTCGCGGGCGCGTTGATCTCGATGGACTCGGACACCAGCTTGTCGCTCATGTCGTCACCGTAACGGGCGCCCCGGGTTGGGGAGATCGGCGGGTTTCGACTACCTTGAACCCGTGACCTGTGTGTTGTGAGTCACAGCAACATCGACGGCTCTGCACACCACCCCAGTGCCCGGGCGCCGATGATGAGTACGCAGTGGACGCGGCCGCGGTGATCCCGCTCGTCGCCCGAGCACCAGGAGTGGTGATGAGCCCAGAGATCGGCGCGGCTTTCGGTCCGAATTTGGTCGAGGTCTTCGGCCCCTCACAGGCCGACGGAGGCCCTGAGTTGATCCAGTTGCTGACGCCCGAGGGCGAGCGCATCGAACACCCCGACTTCTCCTTCGACCTCGACGACGAGGCCGTCAAGGGTTTCTACCGCGACATGATGCTGACCCGCCGGATCGACACCGAGGCGACTGCACTGCAGCGCCACGGCGAGCTCGGCATCTGGGCCCAGCTCCTTGGCCAGGAGGCCGCCCAGATCGGCTCCGGCCGTGCGCTGCGTCCCCAGGACTACGTCTTCCCGACCTACCGCGAGCACGGCGTCGCCTACTGCCGCGGGGTCGACCCGCTCCGGCTGCTCGGCCTCTTCCGCGGCGTCGACCAGGGCGCCTGGGACCCCCGCGAGAACAACTTCGGCAACTACACGATCGTGATCGGCGCGCAGACGCTGCACGCCGCCGGCTACGCGATGGGCGTCCAGCGGGACGGCGCCGTCGGCACCGGCGATCCCGAGCGCGACACCGCTGTGGTGGCCTACTTCGGCGACGGTGCCTCTTCGCAGGGTGACGTCAACGAGTCCTTCATCTTCGCGGCGGTCAACAACGCGCCGGTGGTCTTCTTCCTGCAGAACAACCAGTGGGCCATCTCCGAGCCCATGGAACGGCAGTCGCGGATCCCGTTGTACCAAAGGGCTCTCGGCTTCGGTTTCCCCGGAGTCCGAGTCGACGGCAACGACGTACTCGCTTGCTACGCGGTGACCCAGGCCGCGCTCCAGCGGGCTCGCGAGGGCAGCGGCCCGACTCTGGTCGAGGCCTACACCTACCGGATGGGCGCGCACACGACCACTGACGACCCGACCCGCTACCGGCTCAGCGAGGACCTCGAGCACTGGAAGCTCAAGGATCCGATCGCGCGCGTCGAGGTCTACCTCAAGCGCAACGGCCTCGCCGACGACGAGTTCTTCGACAGCGTCGACGACGAGTGCGAGGCGCTCGGGGTGACCCTGCGCGACGGCTGCAAGGCGCTGCCCGACCCGAGCGCGCTGAGCGTCTTCGACCAGGTCTACGAGGAGCAGACCGAGGAGCTGGCCGCCCAGCGTGACGGTTACGCGGCCTACCGCGGCTCCTTCGAGTCAGAGGGAGTGGCCTGATGGCCGGCACCATGAACAAGATGACCCTTGCGAAGGCGCTCAACGCCGGCCTTCGCAAGGCGATGGAGGGCGACCCCAAGGTCTTGTTGATGGGTGAGGACGTCGGCAAGCTCGGCGGTGTCTTCCGGATCACCGACGGCCTGCAGAAGGACTTCGGCGAGGACCGCGTGATCGACACTCCGTTGGCCGAGTCCGGCATCATCGGCACGGCTGTCGGCCTCGCGATGCGCGGCTACCGACCGGTCTGCGAGATCCAGTTCGACGGGTTCGTCTACCCGGCGTACGACCAGATCGTCAGCCAGGTCGCCAAGATCCACTTCCGCACGCAGGGCAAGGTCAAGATGCCCATCGTGATTCGGATCCCGTTCGGCGGCGGCATCGGCGCGGTCGAGCACCACTCCGAGTCTCCTGAAGCGCAGTTCGCGCACACGCCTGGCCTCAAGGTCGTGACCTGCTCCAATCCGGTCGACGGCTACTGGATGATCCAGCAGGCGATCGCTTCGGATGACCCGGTGATCTTCCTCGAGCCCAAGCGGCAGTACCACGCCGACAAGGCCGACATCGATGAAACCGCCGACGCCTCCTCCATCCAGCCGCTGTTCACGTCCCGGGTGGTGCGCCCGGGTGCCGACGTGACGCTGCTTGCCTACGGACCGATGGTGAAGACCTGCCTGAAGGCTGCCGAGGCCGCCGCGACCGAGGGCCGTTCCATCGAGGTCATCGACCTGCGCACGCTGTCGCCGCTCGACATGGGTCCGGTCTTCGAGTCCGTACGCCGGACCGGCCGCGTGGTCGTGGCCCACGAGGCACACACGAACCTCGGCATGGGTTCGGAGATCGCTGCCCGCATCTCCGAGCAGTGCTTCTACTCACTCGAGTCGCCGGTGCTGCGGGTCGGCGGCTTCGACACGCCGTACCCCCCGTCGCGCATCGAGGAAGAGTGGCTCCCCGACCTGGACCGGGTGCTTGACGCCATCGACCGGACCTTCGAGTTCTGAGGTAGACCCATGAGCGAGTACTTGCTGCCCGACGTGGGCGAAGGCCTGACCGAGGCCGAGATCGTCACCTGGAAGGTGCAGGTCGGCGACGTCATCAAGATCAACGACATCGTGGTGGAGATCGAGACCGCGAAGTCGCTGGTCGAGCTGCCATCGCCGTACGCCGGCACCGTGGAGGCACTGCTCGTCCCCGAGGGTGAGACGGTCGAGGTCGGCACGCCGATCATCCGGATCGGCGACGGGACGACTCCCGAGAGTGCGCCTGCCGAGGCACCCGACGCCCCGGGCAAGCACTCGGCACCCGGCTCCGGTCATGTCGTCATCGACACCAACGTGCCGCCGCCCGAGGGCGCGAACCAGACACTGGTCGGCTACGGCCCACGCGAGATCGTGGCGCAGCGCCGGGCCCGCAAGGGCAGTGCCAGCCCGAGCACCGAGGCCGGCGCGAACACCCAGCTGCAGGTCCAGGGCGCGTTCGCCCCCGGCGGGGCGGTCACTGGTGAGGTCTTCCCCGCCGACGAGGTGGCCGTGCCGACGGCCGTCGCCGAGGAGGTCCCCGTTGGGTCGAGCGCCCGGGTGCTCGCCAAGCCGCCGGTCCGCAAGCTCGCCAAGGATCTCGGTGTCGACCTGACGGCCCTGACCGCGACCGGTCCGCGAGGATCGGTCTCCCGGGCCGACGTCGAGGCCGCAACCTCCGGGACGTCATCCCCGACGGCGGCGATGGCGACCACCCGGTATGACGTCCGCCAGGGTGAGCGCGAGTGGCGGGAGCCGATCAAGGGCGTCCGCAAGATGATGGGGCAGGCGATGGTCGACTCGGCCTTCACGGTCCCGCACGTCACCGAGTGGATCACCATCGACGTCACGCGCACGTCCGAGTTCGTCGCGCGGCTGAAGAAGCGTCATGAGTTCAGGGACGTCAAGGTCTCGCCGCTGCTGGTGCTCGCCCGGGCGTGCTGCCTGGCGATCCGCCGTACGCCGGAGATCAACTCGCTGTGGGACGAGAAGGCACAGCAGATCATCTTCAAGCGCTACGTGAACCTCGGCATCGCGGCAGCCACCCCGCGCGGTCTGGTCGTGCCCAACGTCAAGGACTCCGAGTCGATGTCGCTGCTCGAGCTGGCGGATGCGCTCGGTGCGCTCACCGCGACGGCCCGCGAGGGCAGGACGCAGCCGGCAGAGATGAGCGGCGGCACGTTCACGATCACCAACGTCGGCCCGTTCGGCGTCGACGGTGGCACGCCGATCATCAACCCGGGTGAGAGCGCGATCCTCTGCTTCGGCGCGGCCAAGCGCCAGCCGTGGGTCGTCACGGCCGCCGACGGCTCCGAGTCGCTCGAGATCCGCGATGTCTGCACGCTGTCGCTCAGCTTCGACCACCGGCACATCGACGGCGAGAAGGGCTCCCGCTTCCTCGCCGACGTCGCAGGCATCATGGAGGACCCGGCCGCAGCTCTGCTCTTCTGAACAGTCGTGTGTTCAGGTGGTCGCCATGGCAGCCAGTTGGGCACACGACCCGGCGGTTCAGCCGTCCTTGAGCCGGATCAGGCCGGTCAGGGTGGCGATGTACGCCGCTCCGTCAGGTCCCAGGTAGATCGAGGCGTAGTGGTTGTTCCACTGGATGCCATTGCCGGTGCGCTGCAGCCACTGGGTCTTACCAGTGCGGATGTCGATCGCGGTGAAGTACCAGCTGTCGTCGAGCAGGTTCGACTGCTTCTTCGAGTAGACGTAGACCAGACCGTTGCCCAGGGACACCTTCGGCACCGACGTCGGCGCGGAGATCGGATTGGTCCAGGCCACGTGGCAGCTGCGCTCGCCGTCCACGACCACGCGGGCGACACCGGGTGAGGTGGTGTTGCCGAGCAAGGTGCTCTGCACGCCCTGATAGCCGTAGTTGTTCTCCACGATCACCGAGCGGCCGGCCGCGGCCAGGCTGTTCTCGGTGTCGGAGGCGCCGGGCGCGAAGACCGGCACCTTGCAGATCAGCCGGTCTGCGGCGTCGCCGCTGCGCTTGTAGAACAGCACGTTCATCTGCGGATCGGCGTTGTCGGTGATCGCGAGCAGGTCATCACCGATCAGCGTGGGCGTCGTACCCGAGCCCTGCGAGAGCTGGCCGGGCTTGTTCACGCTGCCTCGGTCATAGGTCTGCGACCAGCGCACGTACGGCGCCCCGCTGCTGTCGGCAGCCACCGCGGCCAGCCGGTGGGTGGTGACCAGGTAGATCGCGCCGGTCTCGTCGCCGGACATCGAGTTGAAGATGCCCTCGCCGGGAAAGTCGATCGTCTTGACCACGCTGGTGGTGGGGTTCACCACACCAACCCGGCCCTGCTGGGTGGCGAAGAAGATGTTGCCACTCCAGTCGGGCATCGTCGCGACCATGCAGTCGCTGCCCGGCACCGCGGCCGACACGTCGTAGGTCCCGGTGTGGGTCAGTGAGGTGGCCCCGATCTGGACCTTCCAGATCTGCTTGTTGGTGGTGACCACGAAGGCCTGGTCGTGGCTGTCGAGGTAGAAGTAGGTGCCCCCGCAGATGTCGCTGAACGGGTTGGACAGCGTGGTCAGGCTGCGGGTGGAGGTCTGTAGGCTGGCGATCTGGTCGAGTGTGTTCGGGTCGATCAGCCGCAGCGTGAAGCCCTCGAGGCCGCCGCACAGGCCGACGATCCGGCCGCGCGAGTCGAACGCCACGGTCGCGCACTCGGACACGCCGTAGCTGGCGGACCTGACCTTCAGACGGTTGCCGAGCGGGCCGCTCCCGACGTACGCGTTGGAACCGTAGGCGTCGTTGTGCATCGAGTTGGTGCCGTTGGCAGACAGGAACGGGTTTTGCGGCACGGCTGGGTGCTCGATCGGCTGGGGCGTGGCCGGGGTGCCCGTGAAGGGCTGGGTCAGGAAGTCCGTGGGCAATGACGGGATCGGCAGCGGGTCGCTCGATGCGGCGCCCAGCGGCACCAGACAGACCGCGGCCGCCAGCAATCCCACCCACCAGGCTCGTCCCATGTTCATGCCAACGACCGTCCGGCCCCAACGTGATGCGGGTTGATGATCGCGTCTGTACCACCGTCGACCACCACTGTCGCTCCGACGATCAGCCGGCTGGCCGGCGACAGCAGGAAGGCGATCACCTCGGCCACCTCCTCGGGGGTGCCGGGCCGGCCGATCGCCGACGGGAAGGCGTCCACGAAGACGCCGAGCACGGGGTCGGCGCGCATCTGGTCAGCCAGCGGGGTCGAGATCAGCCCGGGTGCCACCGCGTTGCAGCGGATGCCGGCTCCGATCCAGTCCTTGCCGATGCCGGTGGTCCGCGCCCAGCCCGCGAGTGCAGCCTTCGTTGCCGGGTACATCTGGACCGCTTCATGGACCGAGGCCGCGGCCCGGGCGGCGGCCTCGTCGCCGGTGAGACAGGCGGCGGCGACATCGGTCGGCCAGCCGGGCTGGCAGGTCGCGCTGTTGGACGAGAGGAAGACGACCGCCGACTCACCGGCGGCCGCGAGCAGCGGCCGCAGCTCGGTCACCAGACCGACAGCTCCGAAGTAGTTCACCGAGACGAGCAGTTGCGGGTCACCGTCGGTGACTCCGCCGAGGCCGGCGCACGGGACGACCCCGGCGAGGGCCGAGACCTGGTCGGCGACTGCCGCAGCGGCACTCGCACGTCCGGCCGGGGTGCCCAGATCCGCATCGATGTCCGAGCCGGCCAGGTCGACCCCGATCACGAGGTGGCCGCCGGCCTCCAGCCGGGTGCGGGTGGCAGCGCCGATTCCGGATGCGGCTCCACTGACGACGTACGTGCCCATGAGGTCTCCTCGACATGTGATCGGACCCATTCAAACTAGAACGAGTTCTATTTGTCGAGGGAGGCGTCTCACCCCATCCCGGCGAACCTCGCCGCTCGCCGGGCGCGCAGGGTCGCGATGTCCGTCGCGCGGAGCTGGGTGAGCTCGTAGCGCAGCACCTCGCCGATGCGCTTGCAGAACGCCTCGGGCTCGTCCGCGGCATCGGGCCTCTCGGCCACGATCCGGTCCACGACGCCGGCCGCCCGCAGGTCCTGGGCCCGGACCCGCTGGGCGCGGGCCATCTCGGCCGCGTGGACCGTGTCGCGATGCACGATCGCGCTGGCGCCCTCGGGAGGCAGCGGGGACAGCCACGCGTGCTGGGCGGCGATCACCCGGTCGGCCGGAAGCATGGCGAGCGCGCCACCGCCGTTGCCCTCGCCGAGCATCAGGCAGAGCGTGGGGGCGTTGAGCGTGACGAGGTCCGCGAGGGACCGGGCGATCTCACCGGCCAGGCCGCCCTCTTCGGCCTCGGGGCTGAGCGCCGCCCCCGGGGTGTCGATCACGGTGACCAAGGGCAGCCCCAGCTCGACCGCGAGACGCATGCCACGACGCGCCTCCCGCAGCGCGCCTGGCCCCATTGGATGCGCGACCGTCTGTCCACGGCGGTCCTGGCCGAGGAAGACACACGGAGCATCGCCGAACACTGCGAGCGCGATCATCAGGCCGGGATCGGCCTCGCCCTGACCGGTGCCGTTGAGCGGGATCACGTCGCTGGCGGCGTACCTCAGCAGCCGGCGTACGCCGGGCCGTGACGGCCGCCGGGATCGGGTGATCGCATCCCAGGCATCGACATCGGGGATCTCCTCCTCTGCCGGATCGGGCACGTCGGAAGCCGGTGTCGCCAGCAGCACCCGCAAGGCGCGGTCGAGGATGTCGTGGAGCTCCTCGTGGGGCACGACGCCGTCGATCAGGCCGTGCGCGTAGAGATTCTCCGAGGTCTGCACGCCAGTCGGGAACGGCCGACCGTACAACGCCTCGAAGACGCGAGGCCCGAGGAAGCCGACGAGCGCACCGGGCTCGGCGACGGTGATGTGTCCGAGGGACCCCCACGACGCCATCACCCCGCCAGTGGTCGGGTTCCGCAGGTAGACGAGGTAGGGCAGGCCGGCCGACTTGTGCGCCGCGACGGCCGCGGAGATCCGGATCATCTGCACGAAGGCGGGGGTGCCTTCCTGCATCCGGGTGCCGCCGCTGCTCGGCGCGGCCACCAGCGGGATGCCCTCCCGGGTCGCACGCTCGACGCCGGTGACGAGTCGGGCAGCGGCGGCGTTGCCGATCGAGCCGGCCTGGAACGCGAACTCCCCAGCGACGACCGCGATCCGACGGCCGTTCAGGGTGCCTTCGCCGGTCAGGATCGACTCATCGACACCGGACCTCTCCGTCGCGGCGGCCAGCTCCTCGGCGTACCCCTCATCGGCTCCGGTGCGATCCGGGGCCTCGTCCCAGGAGATCCAGGAACCGTCGTCGAGAACCAGATCGATCAGGCCGAAAGCGGAGAGGCGGGTCACGCGCGGATGGTATGCCAGTCCTCGAGGACCTGCCGTTCCTCCGCCCGGGTGAGGCCGGTCTTCATCTCGTCGGGGTTGTCTCGCAGCCAGGCCAGGGTGTCGCGCGCGGTCTCCTCGATCGGCCGGATCCTCAAGCCGGCTTCGAGACTGGCGGTCACATCGTGCGACAGCAGACCGGCGTAGTCGGGCAGCGGAAGCCACAGAGGAAGGGATCTCGCCCCCGACCACGGGTTCACCTCGCGTTCGACGAGGAAGTCAGGATCGACCCAGGTCAGCTCCGGCGCGGCACCGACGCCGGCGGCCGTCTGTGCCAGTACGTCGCCCAGCCTGGCGACCGGCGAGGTGCCGTCGAAGACCCCGGTCGTGCCTGTCTCGGCACAGTGCACGATCCAGGCAGCGAGATCGCGGACATCGACGAGCTGCACGTCTCGGTCGGCATGGTCCGGAGCGAGCACCTCGCCGCCGTCGGCCAACCGGGACGGCCAGTAGGAATAGCGGCCGCTCGGGTCGCCGGGCCCGGCAATCAGCCCGGGGCGGATGACCAGGCTGGCCTTTGCCGAGCTCTGCACGGCCTGCTCGCAGGCGACCTTGTTGCCGCCGTAGACCTCCGGGCCGGTCTGCTCGCGGTCGTCCGGGATCGGCTCGAGGAGAGGCAGCGTTTCTGGCGTGCCGTGGGGAGTGGCGTCATCGGCGTACACGTTGATCGTGGAGATGAACGTCCAGTGCTTCGTTCGATCGGCCAACGCGGCAAGGGCATCGCGCACCCACGACGGGGTTCTCGCCACGTCGACGACGGCGTCCCAGTCCTCCACCAACGACCCGAACTCGGGCGCCGAGCGGTCCAGCGGGACCAGCCGGGCGCCTACCGGCACCAGTCCGCTCTCGCCGCGCGCGGCACAGGTGACGTCGTGGCCACGGGCAATCGCCTCGGTCGCGACAGCCTTGGACAGGAACAGGGTTCCGCCGAGCACCAGGATCTTCATGCTCTGAGCAGACCGTGCGCACGGGGCCGGAGCAAGGGTGTTCGCTCCCGGCTTAGAAGGTCTTCACCAGCATCGCCACCAGATGTTCCCCGGCCATCGCCTCGCCGATCTGCTCGTAGCCACGTTTGCGGTGGAACGCGAGCGACGGCTCGTTGGGCGGATCGAGGTTCACCTCGAGCGCCAGTCGCGGGGCGAGCTCGCGTGCGCGGCCTTCGAGCTCGTCGTACGCGATGCTGCCGAGGCCCAGCCGGCGGAAGTCGTCGTGCAGCACGATCCGGTCGAGGTAGTAGAAGCTGTCGTAGGTGTCGGCGTACCACTGGTAGTTCGGCGAGTCGTACGCCGTGCCGGCCGTGAAGGTGATCACGAAGCCGGCAAAGGAATTCTGATGGGTGATCACCGAAGCGCGATCGGCAATGCCGGTCATCCTGGTGAGCTTGTCCTCGTCGAGAGGAGCGAGCAGCTCGACGTTGCGCTCGTTCAGGGTGAGCACATCCGCGTGGTCGGCGGGGGTGATCGGCCTGAGCAGACTCGACGGGATCGACATCAGGGGTAGCGGACTCCGGTCGCATTCTCGCTGAGCTCCCAGAGCTTCCGCTGCGCGTCGCGGTCGCGTGCGAGCTTGGTCGTCTGGACGATCTTCGGCAGACCACGCATCTGGCCACGGCCACCTGGTCCGACGTACGTCGACCCGGGAAGGTCGGCCGTCGCAGCCATCAACGTCGGCAGTGCTCCGTCACCGGCGCTCTGTCCGAGAAGGCCGAAGACGCCCTGCATGATCTCCGCATGACGCTTGGTGCCGCCCGCGTTGACCCCGGTCTGCACCAGGTGCGTGGAGGCGTAGCCGGGGTGCGCCGCGAGCACCTTCACCGGGAGCTCCTGCTCGCGCAGCCGCCGGTCGAGCTCGTACATGAAGAGCAGGTCGGCCAGCTTGGACTTCGCGTAGGAGTCCCATCTGCTGTAGCGACCGCCCTGCACCCGCGGGTCATCCAGCGGAGCTGAGCGCGCCATCCGGTGTGCGTGCGACGCGACCGTCACCACCCTTCCGTTGCCCGACGCGACGAGCTGGGGGAGGAGCAGGCCGGTCAACGCGAACGGCCCGAAGTAGTTGGTCGCCATCTGCAGCTCGAAGCCGTCGCCGGTGCGGGCGTACGGCGTGGCCATCACTCCGGCGTTGTTGACCAGCAGGTCGAGCGGCCCGAAGGTGGAGGCCTGCGCGGCCGCCCGGCGTACTGATGCGAGCTCGGAGACGTCGATGATGACGCACTGCAGACGCGCATCCGGTACGGCGGCGACGATGTCGGCGACGGTCTTGTCGAGCTTGCTCCTCGAGCGGGCGCCGAGGATGACCTCCGCACCCCGTCGGGCCAGCTCGAGCGCCGTCGCCTCTCCGATGCCGCTGGTCACGCCGGTGACGAGGGCTCGTTTGCCGGTGAGATCGGGGATGTCGGCAAGCGTCCAGCTCATGCGGGATTCCTCAAGAAGTATCGGGTGGTGATCGTCATGGAGTGACCGCAAGGCAGTTGAGAACCTGCCTGCCGAGCTCCTGGTCGCCTTCGATCCGGGCGCTGACGCGGTCCGGCGTACGCCGTCCGCCGCCGAGGATGATCCACGACTCGGCGTCGAGGGTGATCCTCACCGTCGGGTTGGCTGTGTCCGGGGTCGGCTTCGCGCGGCCGTCGTCACCGGCGATCACGCCGGCAGTCAGCCCGGCCTCGGGTACGTCGACGACCACGACCGTGCCCGCGGGCGGTGCGACCCTCTTGCCGACCACGAGTGGGAGGCTCGTCGCGAGCAGCCGGACCGTGTGCTGCGCGGCGAGGGAGTCGAGACCCCCAGGCTTGCGGATCGCGCGGCGGATGTCCTGCTCGTGCATCCAGATGTCCAGCGGCCGGTTGCGCAACAGGATCTCGGTGCTCCAACCGATGTCCCCAGGTGTCTTCGGAGGCGCCGCGGCGCCGTCAGTCGGCGGGTTCTCGTCGAGCGCCTTGCCCCGGAGTGCGACGGACTGCTCGATCTCGTCGGCCAGCTGGGCCATCGTCCGGCCGCGACGCGCGAGCACGCCCTGCTCGGTGTACCAGCCGGTGCCGCCCTTGATGTGCGCTGACTTGGGGACCTCGATGGTCTCCTCGGGTGCACCCGCGAGCACGGCTTCGAGGTGGGCGGTGTGCGCGACGTTGTCGATCACGCTCCAGCCGTCGAGATCGGTCGGCAGCTCCCACTGCTCCTCGGGGATCTCGCGCGCGAGCGCGACGAAGTCGGCACAGGCCGACCTCCACGTCGCGACGTAGCCGGCGAGACGGGGAGCATCGCCTGAGTCGGTCGGGTCAGTCATGGCGGAAGCCTACGGTGGACATCGGAACTCCCGGGGTCAGGCTCGCGTCGCCATACTTGCCCGCGTGGGAGCAGCTGGACGCGGACCGCGGCACTTCGATCCCGCGGTGATTGCGCGGTGGGAGACCGAGGCCTGGGCCGGCTACTACCGGCGTGAGTGGCGCACGGTCCTGCGTGCGGGCTTCGGCATGGTTCGCGAGGGCTTCGGGATGAGCCGGCTGCGGACGCTGCGCGGGGCGTACCACGTGATGCGGGCGAACAAGGCCTGGGCGCCCTACCCCGACAACGATCCGGAGCTTGCACGCAACGAGATGAGCCGGTTCTACGCGCTGGTCATTCGCCACGAGAGCGTCGAGCTCGACCCGCTCCACGCGGCTGCGCTGGAGGTGAGCTGGTGGAAGCTGCATCGCGAGAGGCAGTACGGCGTCATCGGTGAAGATGCTCCCCTGGTCGAAGCACTGGTCGCGCTCTACTCCTATGTCTATTCGGCCACCCCGGACTCGGTCCGTGAAGCAGCGGAGCAGCGGGTGCGGGCGATGGCTCTGTCCGATGAGTGGGTTCGGGCCGGTTGTGACCGCACCGATCCGCTGCTCGCGCAGGAACACGACGCGCTGCTGGCGTCGTACACGTCACTTCGCGAAGCGGTCTAGCGCGTCTGGTCAAGCCGCTGGTCCGCTGCGAATGTGGGGACATGCCGATCGAGACTCAGGGCTACGCCCACGTCCGCCTGACCGTGACCGACATCGAGCGCTCACGCGCGTTCTACGACGCCGTCCTCGGACTCCCCGTTGCCTATGAGGTGCCACCGGATGCGGACGAGGCGACACGCGACCAGTTGTGGTTCCTCTTCGGTGGTGTGATCTACAAGCTCGGTGATTCGCTGTTCGGACTACGTCCGGTCAGCAAGGACGAGTTCGACGAGAATCGCACCGGGCTCGACCATGTCTGCTTCGCGGTGGCGGACAAGGCGGCACTGGACCACGCGGTCACCGTCCTCGAGGACAACAACGTCGGGCATGCCGGGATCAAGGACATCCTCGTTGGCTGGATCCTTGAGTTTCGCGATCCCGACGGGATCGCGCTTGAGCTGTTTGCGCCGAAGCCGGCCTGACCCTCAGGTGCGTCGGGTGAAGCGGATGTCGCCGTTGGGCAGGTGTTGGTGGTCGTAGTTGGTGTGGTGGGCGAGGCGGTGGTGGTGTCCGCAGAGCAGGACACCGTCGGCGAGGTTGGTGTTTCCGCCGCGGGACCAGGGCAGGGTCTCGTGATGTGCCTCGCACCAGGCGGGGGGTCTTTGGCAGGTTTCGGCGCGGCAGCCGCGGTCGCGGATGGCCATCGCGAGGTGTTGGGCTTTGCTGAA
>JAOPXK010000068.1 GCA_025965195.1 Marmoricola sp. | reverse complement strand
ACCATGTCGGTGCCGTCCTTGAGCGTCTCGATGCGACGGACGTCGAGCCGGATCGACGCGTAGAACTTCAGTGCCTTGCCACCGGTGGTGGTCTCCGGCGAGCCGAACATCACGCCGATCTTCTCGCGGAGCTGGTTGATGAAGATCGCGGTGGTGCCGGCGTTGTTGAGCGCACCAGTCATCTTGCGCAGCGCCTGGCTCATCAGCCGTGCCTGCAGGCCCATGTGGCTGTCGCCCATCTCGCCCTCGATCTCGGCGCGTGGCACGAGCGCAGCCACCGAGTCGATCACGATCAGGTCGAGCGCGCCGGAACGGACCAGCATGTCGGCGATCTCGAGCGCCTGCTCTCCCGAATCGGGCTGGGAGACCAGCAGTGCGTCGGTGTCGACACCGAGCGCCGCGGCGTAGTCGGGGTCGAGCGCGAGCTCCGCGTCGATGAACGCCACGATGCCGCCGGCCGCCTGGGCGTTGGCCACCGCGTGCAGCGCGACCGTCGTCTTGCCGGAGGACTCGGGACCGTAGATCTCGACGACCCGGCCGCGCGGCAGGCCGCCGAGACCGAGCGCGATGTCGAGGGCGACCGAGCCGGTCGGGATCACCTCAAGGGGAGCCCTGACCTCGTCGCCGAGGCGCATGACCGAGCCCTTGCCGAACTGCTTCTCGATGTTGGCAAGCGCTGCATCGAGCGCCTTGTCCTTGTCGCCACCGGCCATGATCTTTTCCGTCCCATCAAAGTATTCGTGCCGTCGCTGCTTCGTCTTCCCAGACGCTAGGGGCGGCCACCGACACTCATCCGAATCAGTTTCGATTCTGTGGAAAACAGCTGGTCGACCCCGGCCTGTGGAAGAAACGCTAGCCCGAACAGGTGTTCGAGCGGGGCAGCGACACGCGGGGCGGTCGATGAAGCTGGGTCAGCGTTCGGAGAGGGGCAGGTCGAGGTCTGCCCAGACGGCTCGCCACACCCGCTTCGGCGACTCACCGAGGGCGAGCGCCTCGTTGACGGTGCGGCCGCCGAGGTCGGACAGGACGTGCTGGTCGGCCCAGGTCCGGGCGTACGCCGGACCGAGCGCCTGCTCCATCCGGACCCAGAACTCGGTGTGTCTCAAAGGGCTCAGGCCTGACCGATGTCGTTCAGGTGATGCACCACGTCATGCAGGTGGTAGCGCCCGATCGACGCGACGGTGAAGACCGATCCGTTGCTCCGGCGACCGGGGCGTTCCCACTGGCGACCGTGCACGCCGGCGTACCTCATCGCGACCTCGCCGGCCATCTCGACGAGCTCGTTGCTGACCTGGGCAGGGTCCTGCTCGGCGTACCGCTCCTCGATGGCGGTGACGTCCTGGTCCCAGTTCGGGAACTGCGGGTTGTCCTCCTCGAGCATCCGGCGGACGCGCTCCCCGAAGACGAGGTGCACGTCGCGGACGTGGCAGGCGTACTCGAGTGGCGACCAGACCTCCGGCGACGGCCGTACGCCGGCCTCGGGGTCGTCGAGGGCCGAGAACCACGCGGTGGTGTTCTCGTGGATCAGCCCGGAGAGGTCCTCGGACACGACGGTGGACGCGTCGAAACCGCATTCGGGGCACGGCTTCTCGAGGACCCAGGTCCAGTCCTTGGTGTCAGGCACGATCGACATGCCCCCAAGTGTTGCCGATCGGCTCAGGCGCTCGCGACATCGGCCCTGCCAACAACGATCGAACACCTGCCAATCCTCAAGCCAGCAAGGGCATCTGCACGAGGAAGCGGCAGCCATCGGCAAGGTTGTCGACCTCCACCCTGCCGCGGTGCGCTTCGACTATGCCGCGGACGATGGCCAGCCCCAGGCCTGCACCGCTTCCTGACTCCGGAGTTCGCGCGCCGCCACCGCGGAACGCCACGTCGAAGACCCGGTCGATCTCGTCGTCCGGGATCCCGCCGCAACCGTCGCTGACGCTGAGCTCGACCCACTCCGAGTGCGACCGACCCCGGATCTCGACCACACCGTCGGCAGGGGTGTGCCGGATCGCGTTCATCAGCAGGTTGCCGATCACGCGGGAGAACGCAGCCGGATCGGCGCGAAGCAGCACCCCGTCCTCGACCTGCCCGCCGAGGCGAACGCCCTTGGCCGCGGCGACCGACTCGGCGCCGGCCAGTGACTCGCTGACCAGGTCACCGAGCGCGACGGTCTCGAAGACCGGCACCAGCAGCCCGGCATGGATCTGGGAGAGCTCGAAGAGGTCGTCGACCATCCGGACGGTGCGGTCCACCTCGGCCTGGATCTGCCGGTGGTAGCGCGCCGGGTCGTCGACCATGCCGTCCTCGAGCGCCTCGGCCATCGCCCGCAGTCCCGCCAGTGGAGTGCGCAGATCGTGGGAGACCCAGGAGACGAGCTCGCGGCGGGAGTCCTCCAGCTGTCGCTCGCGCTCGCGCGACTCGGCCAGCCGGCCGCTGGTCTCGTGGAGCTGGTCGTTGAGCGCGGCGAACTCGGCGGGCCCACCGACCTTGCCGGCGTACTCCCCCGACTCGCCGAAGCTGCGTGCTCCCTCGCGCAACCGTCCGGACCAGTGCACGACCGCGGCACCGACCAGGCCGGAGAACACGATCGACACCATGCCGGCCACCACACAGACCCAGAGGATGACGCCGTAGTCGTGGCTGGAGAGGAACATCGCCCGCGATGTGCCGATGACGCCCGCCACCACCGCGCCGACGGCGACCAGGGCGACCCCCACTGGCAGCCAGCGCAGCGATGCGCGCCTACCGAGCCACGCGATCAGCAACCCGACGGCGCCGACGGCGCCGGACCAGCCGGCAGCGATCAGGACGATGTCCACCTGGTCGTGCGTCATGACGTCTCCCACCGGTAGCCGACCCCCCACACCGTGACGAGTCGGACCGGCCGGGTCGCGTCGGCTTCGAGCTTCTCGCGGAGCCGGCGGACGTGCACGGTGACCGTGGACTCGTCCCCGAACGACCAGCCCCACACGTCGCGCAGCAGCTGGTCACGGGAGAAGACTGCGCCGGAGTTGCTCACGAAGTGGTGCAGCAGGTCGAACTCGCGGGCCGTCAGCGCGATCCGCTCACCGGCGCGCGTCACCAGACGCGACGAAGGGTCGACGACCAGGTCGCCGTCCGCTACGGCCACGGGCGCCGGCGTTGCCTTCTCCCCGGCCCGTCGCAGGATGGAGTCGACGCGGAGCACCAGCTCGCGCGGGCTGAACGGCTTGGTCAGGTAGTCGTCCGCGCCGTGTTCCAGGCCGACCACCCGGTCGGTCACGGCACCCTTCGCGGTCAGCATGATCACGGGCACGTCGCCCTGCTCACGGAGCCGCCGGCACACCTCGAGGCCGTCGAGTCCGGGCAGCATCAGGTCGAGTACGACGAGGTCGGCGGCGTGGTCCCGCATCGACTTGAGGGCCTCGTGACCGTCAGCTGCCTCGGTCACCTGATGACCGGCAGCACGCAGGTAGGAGACCACCACCTCACGCACGGTGTGGTCATCGTCCACGACGAGTACGGCTGCCACGACGATCACTTCCTCCGGGACGAGACGCGCGCCGACCACAATCCAGCGGCGAGTGCGCAAACCAACACTAGTGCGGCGAACACGAACCAGCCGGCGACGTAGTTGCGAGGCAACAGCGTGAGGTTGTCACTGCGGGCGCCGAACCGGCCGAGCACCGGAATCGCGGTGACTGTGACAGTCGCGAGCACGACCGCGGCGAGGGTGACGATCGAGCGCTGGGCGCGGGGAACCAGCGGCCGGGCGCCCAGTGTCAGCAGGATCGTGGCGGGCGCGATGAGACCGTCATGGATGGCGACTCCACCCACCAGCCAAGCGACCGAGTAAGCCATGTTGGCCAGGCCCGTCTGGAGGAACCGCAACGCTCCGAAGGCGGCGATCGTGACACCGACGGCACCCAGCGCGATTCGGGTCTTCACGCCTGCACCTCGATCTCGTGGACCCACTTGGTCTGGAAGACACCCGGACGGTCGGGGGCGATCAGCCGACAGGGGTAGCCATGGTCGATGGACAGCTCCTCGCCGTTGAGCCGCAGCGCCAGCAGGGTCAGCGGGTCGTCGGCGAAGTTGCCCGGCAACAGGCTGTGTCCGAAGGCACCGTGCTGCTGCAGCGACCTGAACTCCACATCGGAGCCCGCCGGACCGTCGACCAGGTCGAGCAGCTCCCGGAGCCGGACGCCGGTCCAGGTGCCCGAGGCGCTCCAGCCCTCGACGCACGCAATGGGCAGGGTGTGGCCGCGCTGGGTCATCGCCTTCAGGTCGGCCCGCGTCAGGGACACCTCCCGGGCGCCGCGACGCAGGGTCAGCGTGAAGGAGCTGTCCAGGGCGGTGGCCACCACGTCCGCGGCCTTCGCCGACTTGTTGATCGGGATGCCCTCCGGCCCGCGCCCGTTGCGGACGGCGAAGACCGAGACCTTGCGAAGGAAGGGGACCGTGTTCCCGGCCGCGGCGGCCACCGCCACACCTGAGGCGATCCAGGTGGTGCGGAGCAGCGCTCGCCGGCTGGGCCCGGCGTACGACGGCCCCGGCTCCGGGCCGGTGAGCGGCTCACCGAGGGCGCGACGGATCACCGGGAGCTTCACGGCGATGTGCAGGATCAGCGAGCCGATCGCGAGCCACGCGATGGCGTAGTGGGTGGCGCGGAAGTGGAAGCCCCACGGGTACCACTGCGAGGAGTTGGCCAAGCCGCTCGCGAGCTCGAAGATCGCCGCCGCCACAAGGACGCCGATCGAGGCCCGTTCGACCAGGTTCAGGACCAGCGTCCCGATCCTGCCCTTCGGGATCTCGGCGAAGAGCTTCGGGTAGACCGACCACAGCTTGACCAGGAGCAGCGGGATGGCCGCCGTACCCGACAGCACGTGCAGGCCCTGGGTGACGCGGTAGCCCCAGACGGGGCGGGACGGCAATGGCAGCCAGGGCTCGGGTGAGTAGTGCAGATGGCTGATCAGGCCGGTGACGAACGCGAGCCCGAAGCAGATGCCGAGGAGTACGCCGATCCGAGCGGTCAGTCGCTCGTCCCGCAAGGGCGAGTCGAAGTCCTCCTCCGTCGGAGGTCCAGGGAGTCGCTCGGCCAGCTTCACCTGGTCAGCACCCCGAACCAGCGGCCTTCGACGTGGTGGACCTGCTCGACGACGAGACCGGCCCGGCCCGCGACGTCCGCGAGTGCTTCGGGCGCGACCAGGGACCACGGGAAGGTCCGGGACCGCTCGCCCACGCACTCCAGGTGCGCCACCCGGGTGCGCAGCCCGGTGCCGGGATCGGCCAGGTCGCAGACCACCCGGCCATCGAGAGCGATCAACTGGCGCACCCGCCTGAGCAGCGCGACGGGATTGCCGCCGATGCCGATGTTGCCGTCGGCGAGCAGGGCCGTGTCCCACCGGCCCTCACCCGGCAGGAGCTCGAAGACGCTGCGCCGCAAGGCGGACACCCCTCGCGCGCGAGCCTGGGTCACGGCCTCGGCAACGAGGTCGATGCCGAGCACGACATGTCCGGTGGATGCGAGGTGGCAACTCATCCGGCCAGGACCGCAGCCGATGTCGATGGTCGCGCCGACGCAGTGCCTCAGGACCTGGCGATCGACGTCGCTGGCCGGCCGCGACCAACCGTGGACCGGCAGCGGGGCGTCATCGGCGTGCAGGCCGACGACCTTGCACGGAGCGCCGCGCAGGGCCGATGTGAAGACATCGGCGAACGCCATCGCCGTCATCGCCATGCCTCCGCGAACCTGGTGTGCGGAGCCTCGCTCGCAACCAGGCGGGCGTCCTCGACCGTGTCGACGTCCCTGAGCGGCTCCGCAAGGGACACCGTTGCGCCGGCCCTCTCGAGCATCCGGAGCGTTTCGGTGAACGTGTCGGGCGCGGACATCGGTACGTCGTCGAGGTGCCGCACCAGGTCCGAGTGGCCAACGCCCAGCAGCCACCAGCCGCCGTCGTACGCCGCGCCGAGCACGGCATCGGACGGACAGGTCAGCCGTCGCGCGGCAGTTCTCAACGCGACGGCACCGGCCTGCGGGGTGTCCATCCCGACCTGGATCACCGGGCCACCCACAACCGTGTGGACGTGCTCGTGCGCATTCCGCAGTCGTCTCCCGAGTCCCTTACCCTGCTGGGGAAACACGTTCCAGCCAGCGGTCGAACGAGTCATTTCGTCGGCTCGTTCGCAGCCCACCAGGTCTCCGTCGAGGGCGAGGTGACAACCACCCGGGCCGAAGGCCTCGGTACAGGCCTCGAGCGTGTCGAGCAGGGCAGCAGCGGCAAGATCGGCAGCCCGTTCCATACCGATCTCCACACCGAGGCGGGTCTTGACCAGACCGGCGACGGGCGCCTTGGCGACAACCAGTACGGCCATCACGAGAGCACCCTGGCGAAGTCGCGAGCAGTGCGGACGGTCCCGGACAACGATCCGGAGACCTTGCTCCGCGTACCTTCCGCGCGAGGGGCATAGGTGATGTCCAGCTCAGCGAATCGCCAGCCCTGGTTGGCCGCGCGCTGCAGCAGCTCCACCGGGTAACCGAAGCGCCGGTCCTCCACTCCGAGCTCGAGCATTGCTTCACGACGCGACACCCGCATCGGTGCGATGTCGCGCACTGGCAGGTCGATCCTTCCCCGCAGCCACCAGAGCACGGCCGCATTGCCAGCCCGGGCGTGCCACGGCCAGACCCCCTTCGCCGTGGGCCTGCGCCGACCGACGGCCAGGTCCGCCCGTCCGTCCCTGACCGCGTCGAGCAGGCCGATGAGCGCCGCCGGGTCCATCGACCCGTCACCGTCCATCACCGCCACGAACTCGGCCGTCGCGGCGAGCAGGCCGGCGTGAACCGCGGCGCCGTAACCCGGGCGGGGCTCGCTGACCACTCGTGCGCCGAGGCTCGCCGCCACGTCCGACGTACCGTCTGTCGAGCCGTTGTCGACCACGATCGGGCTGAAGCCCTCGGGCATCCGGGAGAGCAGGTCCCGAAGTGCGGGCGCCTCGTCCCGGCAGGGCAGGATCACGTCGCAGATGGCCATGCGTCCAACGTAGGAAAGGGATTCTCCGCACGGGGGCCGCAAAGGTTACGGATTCCTGACGGGACTTGTCCGAACCCCTGCTGGGCCTCAGGCCTCCCTACGCTGACGACATGTCCACAGCCCGCCGTGTTCGCATGACGGCGCCGGCAGTGGGACTGGCTGCGGCCGTCCTCCTTGCAGCTCTCGGGATGGCTGTGCCCGCGATCCTGGACTGGAACGTCCATGTGATGTCCTTCCCGCCGTTGCACGCGGACTGGGACCCTCGCGTCGGCCCGGGCACACTTCCGGCAGTGCTCGTCGCAGCGCTCGCCGCCTGGCAGGCGGTACCACTGGCCGAACGGCTGCCCTGGCGCCGGCTGCTGCTGGTCGCCTTCGTGGCCGGGCTGGCATGGCTGCTTGCCCTGGCGTTCGTCGACGGGCGAAACGGTGTCGGCGTGATCCTCGGTACGCAGTACGAGTACCTGCGGTCAGCGCGCCGGATCACCGACATCCCCCAGCTGCTGCACGAGTACGTCGCCCGCATCCCGTTCTCGGTGCCGGACAACTGGCCGGTGCACCTGGCGGGGCACCCGCCGGGCGCGGTGCTGTTCTTCATCGGGCTCGTGCACCTCGGGCTGGGCAGCGGATTCCATGCCGGACTGGTGGTGACCGTTCTGGCAGCGACGACCGCGGTCGCCGTCCTCGTCACGATGCGGTTGCTCGGCGCTGAAGCTGCGGCCCGTCGCGCAGCACCCTTCCTCGTCCTCGGACCGGCAGCGATCTGGCAGTCGGTCTCCGCAGACGCGATGTTCGCCGCGATCGCGGCGTGGGGCATCGCGTCCCTTGCCATGGCGGCGACCCGGCAGCGACACCTGACGATGGCTGGCTGGGCGATCGGTGCGGGACTGCTGCTCGGCTACTGCGTGATGTTGTCCTACGGCCTGCCGATCATCGGGATACTCGCGCTGGCTGTGCTGTGGCTGGCCCACAGCTGGCGCCCGTTGCCGTATGCCGTCGTGGCCGCAGCGGGAGTCGTGCTCGCCTTTGCCGCTGGGGGGTTCGTCTGGTGGGAAGCCTTGCCCGCACTGCACGACCGCTACTGGGCAGGAGTGGCGTCCCGCCGCCCGGCGGCGTACTGGATCTGGGGCGACTTCGCCGCGCTCGTCTTCAGCGCGGGGCCGCTCGTGGGCGCCGGGGTCTCCCAGGCCGTCGCCCGCGTCAGGGACACGTCGGCACGAGTGCCGGCGACCCTCGCCCTGTCCGGCCTGGGGATGGCGCTCCTTGCTGACGCTTCCCAGATGAGCAAGGCCGAGGTCGAGCGGATCTGGCTGCCCTTCGTGCCCTGGCTGCTGGTCGGCTGCGCATTGTTGCCGCGGCGATGGAGGACGTGCGGGCTGGTCATCCAGCTGGTCGTCGCTCTGCTGGTCCAGCACTTGCTCGCTACCGGCTGGTGACGGGCGCTCGCATCGGATCGGTGACGAATTTCGCCAACCCTGCTTGAGGATTCACTGCTGCGATGAATCCCAGCTCCTGTTTCGCGAGGTCCGGCGAGGCCACCACATGGCGGACATCACCGAGGCGGTACTCCCCCGTCGCCTCTGGCTCGCCGCCAAGCATCCTGGCGACGTCGAGGATCGACACCGGGGTGCCTGAGCACACGTTGTACGTCGCCCAGGAGTCCGGCTGCCGCTCGACGACCGCCTTCAGGGCAAGGACATTCGCACGCGCAACGTCAGCGACATGGACGAAGTCCCGCATCTGGCCACCGTCCTCGAACACCCGTGGCGCCCGGTCCGCCTCCAGCGCGGACCGGAAGATCGCGGCCACCCCGGCGTACGGCGTGTCACGCGGCATCTGCGGGCCGTAGACGTTGTGATACCTCAGCCCGATCGCGCGGGCACCAGCCTGCCGGGCCCAGCTCGACGTGTAGTGCTCCTGGGCAACCTTGCTCGCTGCATACGCTCCGCGCGGTTCGAGCCTCGCGGTCTCCGGCACGGTCAGCCAGCCGAGCGGCTCGTCGCAGATGGGACAGCGGTTCTCGAAGTCGCCACGATCGAGCGCCTGCCTGCTCCTGGTGCCCGGAGCCTGGCGGGCATGTTCGGCGCAGGAGTACCAGCCCTCGCCGTACACCACCATCGAGGACGCCAGCACCATCGCATCGACACCCTCGACGTGCATCGCAGCGAGGAGCGCAGCGGTCCCGAGATCGTTCAGGGAGGCGTACGTCGGCAGGTCCGCGACGCTCACTCCAGCGCCGACCATCGCCGCCTGGTGGCTGACCGCGTCGATCCCGCGGAGCAGGTGTCGCCAGCCGTCGGCGTCGCGCACGTCGAGGACGTGGACGCCGTCCCGGTGATCGAGCTTGTCGAGATCGAGATCACCGTGCGCCTGGGACAGGTAGCAGTCGACCTTCACCACCTCGGTGCCGTCGGCCTCGAGCTGCCTGGCGACCGCACTGCCGATGAAGCCGGCGGCGCCGGTGACCAGCACCCTCACGGCAGCTCGAACGGCAAGGTCACGTCGGCAAGCCAGTCCGAGCATGAACAGGGCGCGTCGGGCAGAGCCTTGATCGCGCTCTGCAGGATCTGTTTGAGGCCCGCGATGTGCTCCGCGAACGTCGCGAAGACCGATGCCTGGTCGACTCCCTCGCCCACGTCGACACCGGCGTCGGAGTCCGTCACCAGTGCGAGCGCGGCGTAACAGAGGCCGAGCTCTCTGGCGAGCGAGGCTTCCGGCTGGCCGGTCATGTTGATCAGGTCCCAGCCGGCGCTCGCGTAGTTCCTCGACTCGGCCCGGGTGGAGAACCTCGGCCCCTCGATCACCACCATGGTGCCGCCGTCACGGACGTCCGGACCAGCCGTCGTCAGGGCGGCCCGCAGGGTGGGGCAGTACGGGTCCGCGAACGGGAGATGCACCGCGCCGACGTCCATGAAGGTCTGCGCGCGGCTCTGGGTCCGGTCGACGAGCTGGTCGGGGACCACGACCGATCCCGGCGGGATCGTGGGTTGCAGTCCGCCGACAGCGCACGGCGCGAGGACCTGTCTGACCCCCACACTCCGGAGCGCCCAGATGTTCGCGCGGTAGTTGATCTTGTGCGGCGGGTACTCATGCGCCTTGCCGTGCCGCGGGAGGAACGCCACCGGCACCCCGGCCACCTCACCGATCGCGATCGGCGCCGAAGGGTCGCCGTACGGCGTCAGGACGGTCAAGTCGCGCGGATCCTCGAGGAACTCATAGAAGCCGCTGCCGCCGATCACCGCCACCCGGGCACGGGAGGCTGCATCTGGTCCGGGCGTCTCAGGCATGCCTGCAGTCTCGCAACTGCGTCACCACGACGACAGCCAGGCCCGCTCGCGTCACCCTTCCGTAAGGACTGCCACGAACTCGTCGGGCTCGGCGAGACTCAACCGCTCCAACCGATCCGACCGTTGTCGCGCGCTGCAGAGCCCACCGACGACCGCGCAATGGTCGGGCGAAATGCCAGGCCCAGCCGGTTTCTGACGAAGTCGTTGTCCACACCGACCCACGCCGATGCCGGGACGGTCAGTCCGATGAGGAACAGCGGCCACAACAACGGGTGAACCGCAAGAACTCAAAACGCTTCACCCCCCGGCGCTGGCCGGGCAGCAAGTTGCGACCCTCAGGTGCGTCGGGTGAAGCGGATGTCGCCGTTGGGCCGGTGTTGGTGGTCGTCGTTGGTGTGGTGGGCGAGGCGGTGGTGGTGTCCGCAGAGCAGGACCCCGTCGTTGAGGTTGGTTTTTCCGCCGCGGGACCAGGGCAGGGTCTCGTGATGTGCCTCGCACCAGGCGGGGGGTCTTTGGCAGGTTTCGGCGCGGCAGCCGCGGTCGCG